>NZ_CP095740.1:1942500-2260625 GCF_023078455.1 Luteibacter aegosomatis
GGCTGGGAGCGGACCCTGTCCGCGATCCCGCGTAGCGGCGCTGTTACGATAGCCGCCCGTTTCTCGCAGGAAGGCTCCCATGACCCGCCCCATCCGCCTCGCCATCAGCGGCGCCTCCGGCCGAATGGGCCGTGCCTTGCTCGACCTCGTGCGCGACGATGGACGCTTCGAACTCGTGGGCGCCGTCGTTTCTTCCCACTCCGCTCATCTGGGCAAGTCCGCCTACGGTGATGTCTCGCCCGTGCGCTTCAGCGAATGGAACGATGTCGAAGGCATCGACGTATGGGTCGACTTCAGTGGTCCGGAAGGCCTCGCCCTGGCGCTCGATCGGTGCGAAGCGAGCGGCGCGGCACTGGTCACCGGCACCACGGGGCTGTCCGCGGATCTGGAACAGCGTCTTTCGCGCGCCGCCGAGCGTATCGCCGTATTGCGGGCCGCGAATTTCAGCCTCGGCGTGGCCGTGCTTACGCGACTCCTCCGTGAAGCTGCCGCGGCGCTGCCGGGCTGGGATCTCGATATCGTCGAAGCCCATCACAATCGCAAGGAAGACGCGCCCTCCGGTACGGCATTGGCGCTCGGCCATGCGGCAGCGGCCGGTCGTGGCGCCACGCTCGACGAACTGGCCGTGTATGCCCGGGAGGGCCGTCCCGGAGCGCGTAAGGCCGGCACCATCGGTTTCGCCGTGGTGCGCGGTGGCGACATCGTCGGCGAGCACCAGGCGTTGCTGATGGGGCAGGGCGAACGGATCGAGCTTGGCCACCGGGCCACGGATCGATCGATTTTCGCCCGCGGGGCCATCGAGGCCGCCGCGTGGATCGCGGGGCGCGCGCCGGGATCGTGGACCATCGAAGACGTCATCGCCGCGAACGTCTGAGGGTCCCACCGCGGACAGGGTCCGCTCCCACCCTCCGGTGGCAGATTTCCTGCCGACTCGGGGATCGCGAAGCCATTTCGCCCCATCCTCGAAACCATGTTAGGATTCGCGCCGATGTCATTGGGGAGTAGCCATCCTCTTTCCCCCTGAGGAGTTCGCGTCAACAGACTTGGTGGCCTTGTGCCCCATGGCGCGAACGGCAGCGACGCGTGGAGAGTGCGTCGCCGGCCCGGCGAGACCTTTGGCCTTCGACATGCTCACCCGGCCGGGCGAGCGGTGTCGTTGTGCCATCGGTTTACCGCGCTCGCCCGGCCTATTGCGAAACCATGCTGCTGACATGCTTTCTTTTCCTGGTGTCCGCCGGGGCCATCTATTTCGCCTGCGAATATTTCGTCAATGGCGTGGAGTGGTTCGGGCGCAAGCTCAACCTCGGTGCCACGGCCACGGGTACGGTCCTGGCCGCCTTCGGTACCGCCCTGCCCGAAAGCGCGGTCACCTTCGTGGCGGTGATGTTCGGCAAGACGCCCCAGGCGCGGGACATCGGCGTGGGAGCCGCCCTGGGTGGGCCGCTGGTGCTGGCGACCATTGCCTACGCCGTGGTCGGATTCGCTTTATATGCAGGCCGCAAGCGCTTGAAACGCCCCGATTTGCGCATCCGGGTGGATAACCAGCGCCTCGCGCGCGACCAGTCATGGTTTCTCGCCATCTTCGTGGTGAAAGTGGGCCTGGGGCTCGTGGCCTTCGCCTTGAAGCCCTGGCTGGGCGTGCTTTTCCTCTTGGCTTACGCGCTCTACGTCTGGCGCGAGATGCGCGACGACACCAGCGCGCCGGAAGACGAAGAACTGGAGCCGCTGAGCTTTCGCCCGCGTGACGAGCGTCCCCCGATGGGCTGGGTGATGCTGCAGACCGGCCTGGCCCTGCTGGTGATCGCCGTGGCCTCGCGCACCTTCGTCTGGCAGCTGGAAGCCTTCGGGGATTTCTTCCACCTCTCGCCCCATATCGTGGCGCTGGTGCTGAGCCCGGTGGCGACGGAATTGCCGGAAACGGTCAATGCGCTGATCTGGGTACGCCAGGGCAAGGAGCGACTGGCCCTGGCGAACATTTCGGGCGCCATGATGATCCAGGCCACCATTCCCAGTTCGATGGCGCTGTTCGCCACGCCTTGGTTGTTCGATACGCCGCTGATCGTGGCGGGTGTCGTCACCATGGTGGCCGTGATCGCGCTATGGGCGATGTTCCGGCGCGGGGCGGTCGAGGCGCGCTGGCTGATGCCGATCGGGTTGCTGTACGGGGTGTTTGCGGTGTTCGTGGGGTGGTACTTCGGCTCGCGATAAGCCCTTCGCGCGCCGATTCGCCGATACGATCGGCTCCCACCCCTTCGGTAGCGACGTCGTTTCCTACCGAAGGGGTGGGAGCCGACCGTGTCGGCGAACCCTGCGGAGCGATGCCTTCAATCGCGGTGCGAGGCATTGCGATCCCGATCCGCCCCCACCTTGCGATCGAGCTTGCCGAAAATCTTCTTGAACGCCCGGGAGAACTTGCCCCGCTTGGTCTTGCGGTTCTTCTCTTCCTCGGAGGTGAGCCACGCCACCTGGATTACCCGGCGCTCGCCCTCGTAGGGCAGGTGGCCGTGGAAGGAATTGTCGGCACGCTTGAACACCGCGAACTCGCCATAGAGCGGCTTCAACTCGGGGATCACCGTGTCGTCGATGTTGTCGATGGCGTTGAGGAAGCGCAGGCAGCCGTCGCTGGTGTCCGGCCACATCGGATTGAGGTAGATGAGCGCCGTGGCGATCTTCGACTTGCTGTCCGTGTGGATGGTGCCGTGGCGGCGATTGAGCAGGCGGCAGAGGGTGACCAGGGTGGGGTAGTTTTCCAGTCCGGGAATGCCCAGGTGGCGGCCGATGGCCGAGGAGAACGCCCGGGAGGTCATCTGTTCGACCAGTTCGTTCACCGAGGGGCCGCAGTCGCCGGCGTCGTAAGGGAAGAACCCTGCGCTGGAATACTGGGGGAAGTCGCGGTCCAGGTCGGCCCGGGCTTCGTCGGGCAGTTGGCCGTGGGCGATCATGAACGAGAACGGCTCGTGCCGGATGTCGGTGTCGGGACGATCCAGGCGGGCGGGGTCGAGCAGCATGGCGGACGGTTCTCGGCAGGTACCTCGACCGGCATTGTATCGTGTCAGGCCGGTATTACAGTGGCGATTCGCCCCCGTCCGTTCATGCTTTTTCCGGTGGACAGAAGGGGCCTTGAGGCCTATCATTCTTACCCGCCCAACGATTCCTCATCCCCAAGGCCCACGAGCCGCTTTTAAGCTGGCTTGCGGGCTTTGCTGCACCTGAAGGCGGCCATCCCATGCGTACTCCTGCTCTGCTTGCTCTCGAAGACGGCAGCGTTTTTTACGGCCACGCGGTCGGTGCCCGGGGCGAAACGGTCGGCGAGGTGGTGTTCAACACCGCCATGACCGGCTATCAGGAAATCCTGACCGACCCCTCGTACAACCAGCAGATCGTCACCCTGACGTATCCGCACATCGGCAACACCGGCACCAACCCGATCGATGTCGAAGCACCGCGCGTGCACGCGGCCGGTCTGATCGTGCGCGACGTGCCGCGCCTGGCGAGCAACTGGCGTAGCCAGGAGCCCCTGCCGCACTACCTCGAGCGCCACAACGTGGTCGCCATCGCCGGCATCGACACCCGTCGCCTGACCCGCATCCTGCGCGAGAAGGGCGCGCTCAACGGCTGCATCGTGGCCGGCGACGCCATCGACGCCGAGGCGGCCGTGGCCAAGGCGAAGGCCTTCCCGGGCCTCAACGGCATGGACCTGGCCAAGGTCGTCAGCACCACCGCCACCTACCAGTGGACCGAAGGCGTCTACGACCTCGACAAGCAGGCGTTCTTCAACCCGCCGAAGAAGTTCCGCGTGGTGGCCTACGACTACGGCGTGAAGCAGAACATCCTGCGCCTGCTGGCCGGGCGCGGCGTCGACATCACCGTGGTGCCCGCGCAGACGCCGGCCGCCGACGTGCTGGCGATGAATCCCGACGGCATCTTCCTCGCCAACGGCCCGGGCGACCCGGCCGCGTGCGATTACGCCATCGAATCCACCAAGACCATCCTCGACACGAAGATCCCGGTCTTCGGTATCTGCCTGGGCCACCAGATCATGGCCCTGGCCATCGGCGCGAAGACGCTCAAGATGAAGTTCGGCCACCACGGTGCCAACCACCCGGTGAAAGACCACGACACCGGCCGCGTGCTGATCAGCTCGCAGAACCACGGCTTCGCCGTGGACCCGGCCACGCTGCCGGCCAACGTGCGCATCACCCACACCTCGCTGTTCGACGGCTCGCTGCAGGGCTTCGCCCTGACCGACCGCCCGGCGTTCTGTTTCCAGGGCCACCCCGAAGCGAGCCCGGGCCCGGAAGACGTCGGCTACCTGTTCGACACGTTCATTGCCGCGATGGAAGCGCACAAGGCGAAGCAGGCGTCCTGACGCCCGCACGCCACCTTCCATCCGACTTCGATTAGCGAGAGAAACCATGCCAAAGCGCACCGACCTCAAGACCATCCTCATCATCGGCGCCGGCCCGATCGTCATCGGCCAGGCCTGCGAGTTCGACTACTCCGGCGCCCAGGCCTGCAAGGCGCTGAAGGAAGAGGGTTACCGCGTCGTCCTGGTCAATTCGAACCCGGCGACGATCATGACCGATCCCGGCACGGCCGACGCCGTGTACATCGAGCCGATCAACTGGCAGACCGTCGAGCGCATCATCGCCAAGGAGCGCCCGGATGCCGTGCTGCCCACGATGGGCGGCCAGACGGGCCTCAACTGCGCGCTCGACCTCGCCGACAACGGCGTGCTCGAGAAGTACGGCGTCGAGCTGATCGGCGCCTCGCGCGAAGCCATCCGCATGGCCGAAGACCGCGACCTGTTCCGCAAGGCCATGGCCGACATCGGCCTGGAGTGCCCCAAGGCCGCGGTGGCCCGCTCGATGGAGCAGGCGCTGGAGATCCAGACCACCGTCGGCTTCCCGACGATCATCCGTCCCAGCTTCACCCTGGGCGGCTCGGGCGGCGGCATCGCCTACAACAAGGAAGAATTCGTCGAGATCGTCGGCCGCGGCCTCGAACTCTCGCCCGTGCACGAAGTGCTGGTCGAGGAGTCGGTGCTGGGCTGGAAGGAATTCGAGATGGAAGTGGTCCGCGACAAGGCGGACAACTGCATCATCGTCTGCTCGATCGAAAACTTCGACCCGATGGGCGTACACACAGGCGACTCGATCACCGTCGCCCCGGCGCAGACGCTCACCGACAAGGAATACCAGCGCCTGCGCAACGCCTCCATCGCGGTGCTGCGCAAGATCGGCGTCGACACCGGCGGTTCCAACGTGCAGTTCGGCATCAACGCCGAAGACGGCCGTGTCGTGGTCATCGAGATGAACCCGCGCGTGTCGCGTTCCTCGGCGCTGGCCTCCAAGGCCACCGGCTTCCCGATCGCGAAGGTCGCCGCCAAGCTCGCCGTGGGCTACACGCTCGACGAACTCAAGAACGACATCACCGGCGGCCTCACCCCGGCCTCGTTCGAGCCGTCGATCGACTACGTCGTCACCAAGATCCCGCGCTTCGCCTTCGAGAAGTTCCCGGCGGCCGACGCGCGCCTCACCACGCAGATGAAGTCGGTGGGCGAGGTGATGGCCATGGGCCGCACGTTCCACGAGTCGATGCAGAAGGCCTTGCGCGGCCTGGAAATCGGCAAGACGGGCCTCAATCCCACCGGTCTCGACATCGGCAGCGAAGAGGGCTTCCAGACGCTCAAGCGCGAGCTGCGCGAACCGCGTCCCGACCGCGTGTTCCACGTGGCCGACGCTTTCCGCGCGGGCCTTTCGCTGGAAGAAGTGCACGACCTCACCCGCATCGATCCGTGGTTCCTCGCCGCGTTCGAAGACATCGTGATGACCGAAGGCGAAGTGCAGCGCCAGGGCCTCACCGCGCTCGACGAGCCGCGCATGCGAGAATTGAAGCGCATGGGCTTCTCCGACGCGCGCCTGGCCGAGCTGGTGGGCACCGACGAAGCCGCCGTGCGCCACCTGCGTCGCACGCTGGGCGTGCGCCCGGTCTACAAGCGCGTCGACTCCTGCGCCGCCGAATTCGCCACCACCACCGCGTACATGTATTCCACGTACGAGGAGGAATGCGAGGCGAACCCGACGAATAAGGACAAGATCATCGTGCTGGGCGGCGGTCCGAACCGCATCGGCCAGGGCATCGAGTTCGACTACTGCTGCGTGCACGCGGCGCTCGCCCTGCGCGAGGATGGTTTCGAAACCATCATGGTCAACTGCAACCCGGAAACCGTGTCCACCGACTACGACACCTCCGACCGCCTGTATTTCGAGCCGCTCACGCTCGAAGACGTGCTGGAGATCGTCGACCTCGAGAAGCCCAAGGGCGTGATCGTGCAGTACGGCGGCCAGACGCCGCTCAAGCTCGCCCGCGCGCTCGAGGCCGCCGGCGTGCCGGTGATCGGCACCAGCGCCGATTCCATCGACCTGGCCGAAGACCGCGAACGCTTCCAGAAGATGATCCAGAAGCTGGATCTCAAGCAGCCGCCGAACCGCACCGCGCGCAACGCCGACGAGGCGCTGGCCCTGGCCCGCGAGATCGGCTATCCCCTGGTGGTGCGCCCGAGCTACGTGCTGGGCGGCCGCGCCATGGAAATCGTCTACGCCGACGCCGACCTCTCGCGCTACATCCGCGAGGCCGTGCAGGTGTCCAACGAGTCGCCGGTGCTGCTCGACCGCTTCCTCGACCATGCGGTGGAGGTCGACGTCGACATCGTGGCCGATGCCGAGGGCAACGTGCTGGTGGGCGGCATCATGGAGCACATCGAGGAGGCCGGCGTGCACTCGGGCGACTCCTCGTGCTCGCTGCCGCCGTATTCCCTCTCGCCGGAAGTACAGGACGAAATGCGCCGCCAGGTGAAGCTGATGGCGCAGGAGCTGAAGGTCGTGGGCCTCATGAACACGCAGTTCGCCATCCAGGGCGACGACGTGTTCATCCTCGAGGTGAATCCCCGCGCCTCGCGCACCGTGCCGTTCGTCTGCAAGGCCACCGGCATGTCGCTGGCGAAGATCGCCGCGCGCGCCATGGCGGGCCGCACGCTGGCCGAGCAGGGGGCCACGAAGGAGATCATCCCTTCGTACTACTCGGTGAAGGAAGCCATCTTCCCGTTCCTGAAGTTCCAGAACGTCGACCCGATCCTCGGTCCCGAGATGCGCTCCACCGGTGAGGTGATGGGCGTGGGCCGCACCTTCGGCGCCGCGTTCGCGCGCGGCCACGAAGCCGCGGGCATCAAGGCGCCGCCGAAGGGCAAGGTGTTCATGTCGGTGCGTGACGCCGACAAGGACCGCCTGCTGCCCATCGCGAAGGACGTGGCCGAGCGCGGCTACGCCATCGTGGCCACGGCGGGCACGGCCAGGTTCCTCCAGGACAACGGCGTGACCTGCGAGCGCATCAACAAGGTGCTCGAGGGCCGTCCGCACATCGTCGACCTGATCAAGAACGGCGAGGTCGTCTACATCGTCAACACGACGGAAGGCAAGCAGGCCATCTCGGACTCCTTCTCGATCCGTCGCGAGGCCTTGCAACAGCGCGTCACGTATTCCACGACCGTCGCGGGCGCGCGTGCCCTGGTGCACTCGCTCGACTTCCACACCGATCCGGAAGTGAACAGCCTGCAGGACCTGCACAAGGAGCTTCACGCATGAGCAGCACACGTCCCCCGCTTACCAAGAAAGGCGCCGATCGTCTTCGCGCCGAACTCGAGCACCTGAAGGGCCCGAAGCGCAAGGAACTCATCGACGCCGTCGCCGAAGCCCGCGCGCACGGCGACCTCAAGGAAAACGCCGAGTACCATGCCGCCCGCGAGCTGCACGGCTTCAACGAAGGCCGTATCCAGGAACTGGAAGCGGCGTTGTCCAACGCCGAGGTGATCGACACCGAGCGTCTCGGCGCGGGCAAGAAGATCGTGTTCGGTGCCATCGTCGATCTGGTCGACCTCGACTCCGAAGCCGAAGTCACCTACACGATCGTGGGCGACATCGAGGCGGACATCAAACAGAACCTCATCGCCGTGTCCTCGCCGATCGCGCGTGCGCTGATCGGCAAGAGCGAAGGCGACGAGTTCGACTTCACGGCGCCGAACGGGGTGAAGAGCTACGAGATCACCGGGGTTCGGTACAGCTGATCCGTCGGTTTGATGGTGTCATCGAAAACGCCCCTCGTCGAGGGGCGTTTTCGTTTGTGGGTGTCGCGAAAACCGGGCTCAAGGCGCTGGGTTCCTGCCTTCGCAGGAACGACGAGCTAAGAGATTCACCGCCGCGTATCAAGTAATCTCACGTCGTTCCTGCGAAGGCGGGAACCCAGCGTCTTGCGCTCAGGCAGGCGATGCCTCCCCATCGGCTCTGAACCCACCCAGGCCGTTCATGAAACGCGCGAGCTTGTCCGGATTCCTCTGCACATACACCGCGACGATCTTCTCCCCATCGGTTTCGTACGACTGCACCGACTCCAGCACGTCGTCAAAGTAGCGTAGTACCGCCCATTGCCCATTGACCAAGGCCAGCTCGATGCGCAGTTCACGGTCCTTGCGCAGATGCGGTGCGTAGAACAACTGCGCGATACGCGCCCCACCCACCATCGGTTCCGGAAAGGAATTGACCTTGCCGCCGCCATCGCTCATCAGCACCGCGTCGCCGGCGAGCATGTCGCGAATGGCATGGAGATCGCCGCTCGCCAGCGCGCTGGCGAAGCGCCGCATCAGGACAGGATGCCGCTCGCGGGCCGTCACCGTCGAGCGAGGCCGGCCGTCCTGCACTTGCGCCTTCGCGCGATGCACCAGTTGGCGGCAAGCGGCTTCGCTCTTGCCGAGCATGCGGGCGATATCGGCGTAATCGGTGTCGAACACCTCGCGCAGCAGAAAGGCGGCGCGCGCTTCGGGCGCGAGCCGCTCGAGCAGCGTCAGAAAAGCCACGGAGACGTCGCTGGCGAGCTCCTCTAGATCTTCCGGCGTGGTGCCCTCGTCGGTGAGTACCGGTTCGGGCAACCAGATGCCCACGTAATGCTCGCGCCGGGCGCGCGCGGACCGCAGGCGGTCGATGGCGCGGCGGGTGGTGGCGGCCACCAGCCAGGCCTCGGCATTGTCGATCGAGGACGGGTCGGTGCCGTGCCAGCTGAGCCAGATGTCCTGGACCAGGTCCTCGGATTCGGCGACCGAACCCAGCATCCGATAGGCGATGCCATGCAAGCGGGGCCGGAGTGCGGTGAAGGTGGCGGTAGCGTCGCTCATGAGAAGCCAGGACGAGGAACCCGCTTGCTTTGTGACACGAAGCGGGCGCCTCGTCGAGGTCTTTCAGTTCACCGGCGTGAGAATCGGCTTCTTCGCGTCCTTGAGCATGAATACCAGGAACTTGGCCGGCTTCGTCTTGCTGGCGTTGTGGCCTACCGTGTGGATGTCGTTCGGTCCTTCGTAGAAGGTGTCGCCGGGGTTGAGGGTCCGTTCGGGCTGTCCCTTCACGCCCATTACGATGGAGCCCTCCAGCACGTAGACGACGGCGTGGGCATCGTGGCGGTGCACGGGATCGACCGCACCGGGCGGGTAATCGACGGTGATCAGCGTGATGTCCTTGCCTGGATAGTCGGCGAGGGCCTTGGTCACCAATTCGCCGACCTTGGCATCGGGCGCACCCTCGGCGGCATGCGCGAGGTCGATGCCGGCCAGCGACAGCAGGCAGAGGCAAAGCGACGGAACGAGCTTGTTCATGGCGTTCTCCTGCGGGAAGGGCCGATCAGGCCAGGTTGGCCTTGTCGAGGCCGTAAGCCTTGTCCTGGGAGCCCGGCACGACGTGAAAAGCCACGTTCACCCGGTTCCAGGCGTTGATGGTCATGATCGCGAAGGTGAGGTCGGACAGCTCCTTCTCCGAATACTCGCCGCGCACGTGCTCGTAGAGGTCGTCGCCCACGCCCTGCGCGGGAATGCTCGTGAGCGCCTCGGTCCAGGCCAGGGCCGCACGCTCGCGGGACGTGAACAGGTTGGATTCCCGCCAGGTCGCCACGTGATGAAGGCGCAGCGGGCGCTCGCCGTGGAGGGTGGCCTCCTTCACGTGCATGTCCACGCAGAAGGCGCAGCCGTTGATCTGCGAGGCACGGAGGTCCACGAGGTCCAGGATGGACTGCTCGATGCCCGCCTTGCGGTTGGCGATGCTCAGTTCCACGAGCTTCTTCACCAGGTCGGGGGATTGCCGCGTGTAGTCGAGACGCTGGGTCATGTCGGTTCCTCGGTGGGTGGATAGGTCCCGATCAGGCTAGGCGCGCCGCGGCTAGCGCGGTAGCCGTGGCGACGTGACCACGGTGTTGCATCGGACACACCAATCCCATGTCACAAACGGCAACGCCGCCCCGTCTTCGGTCTATGGGATGGAGGCTATCGACATGAACAACCCGGGCGACGCCCTTGCGTCCACTTTCTCGGCCAGCTACGCAGGCGTGGTGGCCTTCATCGCCGTGGTGGCGGAGGGCAGCTTTGCCCGGGCCGCCGACCGGCTGGGCATCGGGCGCTCGGCGGTCAGCCGGAGCGTGCAGAAGCTGGAGGGGCAGGTGGGCGCGCGGCTGTTCGCGCGCACCACGAGAAGCACCACCCTCACGCGCGAAGGCGAGTTGTTCTACGAGAACTGCCGACCGGGCGTCGACCGCATCGCGCAGGCCCTGGAAGACATGCGCGAGCTGCGCGATGGGCCGCCCCGCGGCCAACTGCGGGTGAGTGCCCCGGTGGGTTTCGGCCGCCACGTGGTAGCCCCTCTGCTGTATGGCTTTCGCGCGCTGTACCCGGAGATCGCGGTCGACTTGCTGCTGGACGATCGTCCCGCCGATTTCACCGGCGATCGCGTCGACGTGGCCTTTCGCGACGGCCGCATGGAGGACAGCGACGTGGTCGCCCGGCGCATCGTGCCGATGCGGTTGTTCCTTTGCGCTTCGCCGGATTACCTCAGGCGGCACGGCGCGCCGGCGTCCGTCGACGATCTTCCGCTGGGTGACTGCCTGAGTCTTCGGCTCCCCAACGGTCGCGCCATGGAATGGGAGTTCCGTGAAGATGGCAAGGCCAGGCGGCTCACGCCGGGCTCGATGCTGTCGTTCAACGATGCGGACCTGGTGTCGAGGGCCGCGCTCGGTGGGCAGGGGTTTGCCCAGTTACCGGGCTACCAGGTGCGCGAATACCTCGACGACGGCCGCCTCGTGGCCTGCCTGCCGCAATACGCACCCGACGACCGGGGACACTATCTCTGTTACCTGAGCCGTCGCCAGATGCCTTCGCGCATCCGTGTGTTCATCGACCACATGATCGCGTCGATCCGCGCGCTCGACCTCGACGGCGGACACGAAACGGAGATTGGTGCGCTGGCGGCAACAGCGTGAGCACCGCCACGGCGCTACCGTGGCGGGGAGCGGGCGCTTAGCCTGATACCCACGTCATTCGAGGATCTGTCCATGAATATCCTGGTGATCGGCGGTACCGGCCTGATCGGCTCCAAGGTGGTGCGGCGGTTACGCGACAAAGGCCACGAGGTCGCGGTGGGATCCCCTTCGTCCGGGGTCGACACCGTGTCGGGCGAAGGCCTCGATGCCGCGATGAGCGCGATGGACATCGTGGTCGATCTGGCGAATTCGCCTTCGTTCGCCGACGACGCGGTGCTGGACTTCTTCACGCGATCGTCCGCGAACATCGCCGCGGCGGAACGGCGTGCGGGCGTGAAACATCACCTGGCCCTGTCCGTGGTGAACTGCGATACGTTGACCGGCAGCGGTTACATGCGAGGCAAGGCCGCGCAGGAGAAGGGGATTCGCGATGGCGGCATACCGTACACCATCGTGCGCTCCACGCAGTTCTTCGAATTCCTCGACGGGATCGTGCGCAACGCGGGCGGCGGCGACACGATCACGATACCCACCGGCTGGATGCAGCCCATCGCATCCGACGACGTGGCCGACGCCGTGGTCCGCCATGCGTTGCGCGAGCCTCGCATGGGCGTGGTAGAGATCGGAGGACCCCAACGGTGGACGATGGACGAGTTGGTGAGGCGATTCCTGGGCGTCCTGGGCGACCGTCGGTCGGTCAGGGGCGATGCTGCTGAACCGTACTTCGGCGCGCACCTGGAACCGGCGTCGTTGTTGCCTGGTCAGGACTTCGAGCGGGCTCCGGTCGGTTTCGAGGCTTGGCTGGAACAGCTCGATCGCTCTCGCTACGTGAGACCCGCGTCGGCCTGACGGAACCGCTCCCTTGACCTCGCACGCACTTCCCCCGTCGTTCCTCGACCGCTACGACGGCACCGCATTCTCGCCGTTGTACACGGCCACCGTGACCGTTACCGGAGGCGATAGCCGGCACGGGCGCGTATCCGGGGAAGCACGCTCATCGGACGGCGCGCTGGCCGTTTCCCTGCGGCTGCCATCGGAGATGGGCGGTTCCGGGGGCGGAACCAATCCGGAGCAGCTCTTCGCGGCCGGGTTCGCCGCCTGCTTTCATGGTGCGTTGAGCCTGCTCGCGACGCGCGAAGGCGTACCAATTCCCGATGCATCGGTCACGGCATCGATCCACTTCGGTCGCGATCCCGAGGATGGGCTTTTCACCCTGGCGGCCGAGGTACGCATTGCCTTGCCCGGCATCGACAGGGACGTGGCGAAAACGTTGGTCAGGCACACCGAGCGCATCTGTCCTTACGCGAAGATGGCGCGGCAGGGCATCGAGTGCGTGGTCCGGCTCGAGTGATCAACGCGCCTTGACGGGAAGGTAATCGCCATAGCGTTTGTCCGAACGATCCACGCGCGCGCAGAGGTGGGTATCGCAAAGACGAACGTCGGCCTGATTGTAGGCCCGGAGCAGATCGGCTTCGATCCGGTGCTGCGCGATGACCTGTGCGTAGTGCCAGCCCAGGTAGCTTCCGGTCGCGACGACGGGAAGGATGACGGTCAGTAACCCCACCACCAGCCAAAGTGCCTTGTGCGTGAAACGGATCAGTTTGCGTTGGGTGCGGGCCATCGCTTCGGTGCTGGCCTGCATGAACCGTCGATGCTCATCCGCTCGCCTGGCGACATCCGCCAGTGGTTCGTTCAACCCGATTCGTACGCTTTGCCTGGCCTCCTCGGCCATGCCGCTCAAGGTCTGATCTGCCGCCTGACGCAATACGTCGGGCAGAGCCCGCACCGTCCGCTCCTGCTTCTCCATGGCTTGCCGTTGCCGTTCCTCCATCGACTCGCTCATGCGCGACAGTCGCTCCAACAGCATCGCCGTCTGCGAGGCGAGCTTCTTGGTTCCTTCCTCGTACATCCTTGCTCCTTAGTGACGCATGACCGGCCCGCTGATCTGCTGGACCTGCGCCATCTGCTGCTGTTCGTTGAGCTGCTGGATCTGGGCTTCCAGCGCATTCGCGCGGTCTTCCTGATCCATCTGCCGCGCCGTCTCCGCGTGGAATTCCTGCGCGAACTGGGTTTGGCCGACCTGCCGAAGCGCTTTCATGAAGCCGTCGTCGTCGTGTTCGAGGGCCTTGCACAGGTGGTCGAAGATGTCGTCGGTGCTAGCCGTCGCGGCCAATGGTGACATCGGAGCGCGCTCCCTATGACCGAACCGGGGCCAGGCAAGATCTAACGGAACGCCTTCTGGCACGTCGTCCAGAGGACGATGGAGGAATTTGTCCATGTAGTTACTTGCGAATACCGCTCCGGGGCGATTGTTAGTCTTGTCCCAGAAGTTACTGATGCCGTGTGCATTCATTACCGCATTAGGCTCGACGAGGGTAGCCAGCTCACCTTGTTGGTGCCGCTGATAATCGGCAAGGTCCATGTAGTCCACGCTTCGACCGATCATCGTTGCCAAGGCCGAGACCGGATCATGGTACATGCGGTGGTTGGTGATCCTATCCTGCGCGGATGCCGGGTCCACATGAATACTCGGGTCGTGGGCCAAGCGCATGGCGCCATATGCGTTGAACGTTTCTGCGTGCACGCCAGCGGATTCCGGCATGGAAGCTTGCAACTGGGCGAGGGCGCCGCCAAGCGAGTGGCCGGTGATGCTGATGTTGCTCGTCGAAATCTGGTTTCTCTCGGCGTAATCCAGGGCCCATCTCATCGTTCTGGCCGCCTCGGGCCATTGCGTGGGGGCTGCTCCCATCCCCATGGACATATCGGCGATGATGTCGTGGATATTGGATGCTTCGGTACCTTTGTTGGCGACTATGAGCTGCGAGTTTTCTTCGTCGAGGAATACTGCTCCCTTGTAGTTAACGGAAGACGGTGGCGATGTATAGACCACCTTATAATGGCGGACATCGCTAGAAACGTATTCGTCGACAGTGAGTGGGTCATAAATCTTTTGGGACAGGAAAGCATATTGTGTGGAGGAGGGGCGCATATCCATTTCCTTGGATGGGGGTTACTTTTTAGTGATTGTTTTTCGGTGATGATGGATTCATTTCAATGTGAGGTATCGGTTTGACAAAATTTTCGGTGTCGAAGTAACCGGGAGTGCTTGGACGAAGAAGTGCGGAGTCTTTGGATACTTGAACCGTGATGGGTATGCGGCTGTAATGCGGTACGTCTATTACGGGTTTGTTGTGATAGCAGGTTTGCGGGAAATCATCTTCTCGAAACTGGCAAATATGCTTGTATTCGGTGCCCGGAACCAAATCCTTGGAATATCCCCACGAGCTCAAGGCTCTCCTTCCTGTCAGAGTGTCAACAACCTTGAAGTAGGGCGAAACAAGTTCCCAGTTGCATTTAGGCAGGTTGTACCGGTCGATATAGATGTTGAACAGGGCTCGTTGCGGATCCTGACTTTCGTTCGGAATATCGAAGCTTTGGTTGGGATAAATGAACATGCCTCCCCCACGTATCGGATCAAAATAGCCGCACTCATGTTGCTGGTTCTGATATAGCGCGCTCATGACGATGGCATAGCGCTTGGCATCCTCGGGGTTATCGAACGCCACGGTGATATGCAGCGCTTGGTTAGGATGGGGATTGAGGGGTGGCGGGCTCAGGTCCTTAGGTTCCGGGTATAAGAACAGGATAGAAAACCTAATCCACGTATGAAAATCCATATAGTCCGTCAGGCCTGTCGATACGGTTGCAAAGGTGCAGGGATGAAATAGAGGCTCGGTGCCAGCAGCGCCTCCTTGGGATGCGGATTGAGAGGCAGCGGGCTGAGATCCTTTTTGTTGCAAGCGACCAGCAAAAGAGTCACGAGCGGCACGAGCAGCGTCCCTGTTCGACGGTTCACGAGCATCCTTGGTTCGGCGGTAGGTCCAGTTGATGGCGTTTGATATGGCATTCGAAAGTTGCCATTAACTATCTTATGGGTTGGCAAATAGGTCAACCGTCATCGCACGTCAGGCAATGCCTGCCATCGGCGTTCAAAGCGAAGGTGTGGCGGATAAGCGGCGCCGTCTCGCACGAGCGCGCAGTGAGTAACGAGATCCCTCGTTCGCTGGCTTCTTGCCCACGCAACGAAAGCGTTCGAGGGGAATCGCCGTGGTGGCCTCCGCGCCCCGGCTCCCCAGTACAACCCGATGACCAAGCCGAGGCACCCACCCTTTAATACGAAGGTAGGGTGGCACCACCCCCAAACTCGCCTAAGATGCGACGCGGGGATAACCGACAACGATGGGGTGAAGGATGGCTATTGCTGAGGTGACCGGCCGCGGTGCCGGATGGCTGGCTCGCGAGCGGACGATCGCGGGGCCTTCCTTCAACCGCTGGCTGGTGCCGACCGCGGCCCTGGCCATTCATCTGTGCATCGGCATGGCCTACGGGTTTTCCGTGTTCTGGCTGCCGATGACCAAGCTGGTGCCGGGGGCCGACGCCGCCCTGTGCGCGAACCAGGGCTTCCTCGATCAGCTCACCACCACGACCTGCAACTGGACGGTGCCGTCGGTCAACCACGTCTTCGAGACCTTCATCGCCATGCTCGGTCTCGCCGCCGCGATCTGGGGCGGGTGGCTGGAACACGCCGGCCCTCGCAAGGCCGGTTTCATCGCCGCCTGCTGCTGGGGCGGTGGTCTCATCCTGGGCGGTATCGGCGTCGCCATCCACCAGCTCTGGCTGGTGTACCTCGGCTGCGGATTGCTGGGCGGCGTGGGGCAGGGACTGGGTTACATCACGCCCGTATCGACGCTCATCAAGTGGTTCCCCGACCGCCGTGGCCTCGCCACCGGCTTCGCGATCATGGGTTACGGCGGCGGCGCGATGATCGGCGCGCCCATCGCCGTCAAGCTCATGGATACGTTCACCAAGGGCGATGTGCCGGGTGTCGCCACGACCCTGATGGTGATGGGGGCGCTGTATTTCGTGGTGATGTCGCTGGGCGCCTTCGGTTTCCGCGTGCCCCCGGTGGGCTGGAAACCACTGGGCTGGCAACCCGGCAACGTGGCGTCCAAGCATGCGCCGCTCATCACGCATGGGCACGTGCACCTGAGCCGCGCGTGGAAGACGCCGCAGTTCTGGCTCATCTGGGGCGTGCTCTGCATGAACGTCACGGCAGGCATCGGCGTGATCTCGATGGCCAGCCCGATGTTGCAGGACGTCTTCGGCGGCGGCCTGCTGGGGGTGGCTCCCGGCACCGAGCTGAGTGCCGCGCAGAAAGCCGCCATCGCGGCCGCCGCTGCGGGCCTGGTGGGCCTCATCAGCCTGTTCAATAGCGTGGGGCGCCTGTTCTGGGCGTCCACCTCGGACTTCCTCGGCCGCAAGTTCACCTACTGCATCTTCTTCATCCTCGGCATCGTGCTGTACTGCCTGCTTCCCTCGATGGGGCATCAGGCCATGGCCGGGCTGTTCGTCATCACCGTGTGCGTGATCATCTCGATGTACGGTGGCGGTTTCGCGACCGTGCCGGCTTACCTGGCCGATATCTTCGGCACGCAGATGGTCGGCGCCATCCACGGGCGACTGCTCACGGCCTGGTCGGTGGCAGGCGTGGTGGGTCCCGTGCTCATTGCCGGCATCCGCGAAGCGCAACTGGCGGCAGGCGTGGCGAAGAACCTCGTCTACGACCGGACCCTCTACATCCTCGCCGGATTGCTCCTCGTCGGACTGATCTGCAACCTCCTCGTGAGGCCGGTGGATCCGAAGCACCACATGAGCGACGAGCAGCTTCGCCACGAACGCTCACTGCAGCACGAGACACAGGCGTCCGAGGCGAGCCTGGCCTCCGCGGCGCGGGGCGCGTTCGGCATCGTCGGCGTGCTCGCATGGCTCGCGGTCGGCATTCCATTCCTGATCGGCGTGTGGATCGCCCTGCAAAAGGCGGCGGCCCTGCTTTGACCGTCCGGTCTATGCCCTTCCGTCGATGCCGGTCTCCGGGAGGGCTTCTCCCAGGCCGTTGACGGGCTTCACGTTCCTTCGGCCGATGGCGCCCGGCCTACTACTCCGCCGGGCGCTCCAGGCGATATCATCCACGACGTGGTGCCCTCGAGGGGAGGCGCGCCGTCTGAGCCGGGGTCGGGGGGCCTGGAGCTCAAGGGGTGAGGGATGGGGAACGTCATCGATTTTCTGGAGCGCGTCGGGCGTGATGCGTCGCTACGCCATGGCGACGGTTTTGCTGAAGCGCTTCGCGAACACGAACTCGACGATCCGCAGCGCGCCGCGCTGGCCGGGCTCGATGCGGACGCTTTGCGCCTGTCGCTGAAGCAGGGCGTCTACCTGTCCACACAGATGGGTGAGCCGTTCGGTCCCGATCATGAGCGTGCGCCCGAGCTGCCGCCCGACGACGACGGTGACGTCGAGCCGGATGATCCTCCGGAATCGGACGCGTGAAGCCGTGAGGCGGGCCCCGGCATATCGTCGCGTCATGGGCGTGGTCGCCGTCGCGATGGCGGGCTTCACCGTGCCGGTCGCCGCGAAAGGCGAATCGACTTCCGCGCCGTCGGCGCTGCTTGCCGAAGCCGACAAGGCCAAGGGCGCGGACGACGGCCGCTTCGAGCGCCTGCTTCAGGATGCGGGCGACATGGCGCTTTCGCCCCACGACCGTGCGTTGTACGACTTCCTGCGCGGTTGGCGGGCGACATGGGTGGGCGATTACGAGTCGGGCAAGCGCCTGCTCGAAGGCGTGGCCGACGGATCGTCCGACGTCGTGTTGCGTTTTCGCGCCACGGCGACGCTGATCAACCTTCTCGGGGTAGGGCACCGCTACGAGGAAGCCTATCTCAGGCTGGCCCGGCTTCAGGAGATGATGCCGTCGATCCGCGACAAGCGGGCGCGCTTCATGGGCCTGGGCGAGGCATCGCAGCTGCTGAGTTCGGCGGGGCAGTTCGACCAGGCCGAAAGCTATGCGCGTGAGATGATCGCCGATCCTCCCCCGGGTGAAACGATCTGCAAGGGTGTGCAGCACCTGCTTCGCGCACGCCGCGAAGGCGGCCGCCTGGACACGCTGGACCCGTTGTACGACGAGGCCATCGCCGCCTGCACGCGTCCGGGCGATGCGGTGTTCGCGCAGACCATGCGCGCCGACATCGCCGCGTTTTACCTCGCTCACGACCGTCCGTCGGAAGCGGTGAAGATACTCACGACCCATCGCGACGAGCTGCGGGGGTTGAACTACCCGGTGCTGATGGCCGAGTTCGACGCACTGCTCGGCCAGGCCTACCTTCGCCTGGGCGACATGGCGAATGCACGACGCTCAGCGCTGTCCGCCGTCGCGGTAGCCATCCGCGACGAGTTCACCGATTCGCGGCGCTCGGCCTACGAAGTGCTCTACAAGGTCGAACAGCGACTGGGCAACCTCGATGCCGCGCTCGGTTACCACGAGCGATTCATGGCGGCGGACAAGGCGTACCTCAACGACATCAGCGCGCGCAGCCTCGCGTTCCAGATGGTCGACCAGCAATTGCAGGCGCGCAAGAACGAAGTCGAGGCACTGAACAAGCAGAACGAGATCCTGCGCCTCACCGGCACCCTTGCGCGCAAGGAAGTGGAAACCGGCAGGCTCTACATCTTCGTTTTGCTGATGTGCCTGGCCGTCATCGCCTGGATCGTGCTTTGGCTGCGTCGATCGCAACTGCGTTTCATGAAGCTCGCGCGACGCGATGGACTCACCGGCATATGCAACCGCGAGCATTTCGTCGACCAGTCCGACCGCGTGCTGGCCTATGGCGCCCGATCGGACCGCGGCGCCTGCCTCATTCTCTTCGATCTGGATCACTTCAAGTCGGTCAACGACACCTACGGACACGCGGTGGGCGACGAAACGCTCAAGCGTGCCGTGGACGTCTGTCGTCGTGCGCTGCATGCCTGCGACGTTTTCGGTCGGCTGGGCGGCGAGGAATTCGCGGTGCTCCTGCCGGACTGCAACCCGGCGCAGGCGAGGGCGCGCGCGGAGCAGTTGCGCCTGTCGATCGCCGCCACCTCGGCCACGCAATCCATGCCGCATTTGCACGTCACCGCCAGCTTCGGCGTGGCGTCGACGATGCAATGCGGATTCGAACTGCACCGCCTGCTCGTGGTGGCGGATGCCGCGCTCTATCGCGCCAAGCGTGCCGGGCGCAACTGCGTGACCCTCGGCGACACCGCCGACATTCCCGATTCCCCCTATCTGGCCAGCGAAGCCAGGGGCTAGGATCTTTCTAGCGAAACGCGCGAAACCATGCTTTCGCTTCGCGTGCCGGCGGATGCGATCCACCGCACGTTTTCCCACGATACCCGCCGACATCATGAGGAATGATGCTGCTCATCCAAAGGGGTCGGGCAGCATCGGCTCGCAGGTCAACCTGGGTTCGACAAACGGATGGGGAGAGAGTCTCATGAAAGGCATGGGTGGATATCGTCGTCTGGCCGCCGCGGTCGCGTGCGTCCTGGGCTGTTCGATGGCACAGGCGGCGGAGCAGGCCATATCGGCACGTTTTCTCAGTCAGAACCGTGTGCCGATGTATGCGGCCGACGGAGATACGTTCGTTGCCACCGATACCATCGGCGATGCCGACGGTACGCAGCACGTACGCATGAAGCGCTTGTACAAGGGGATGGAGGTGATCGGCGGCGATGTCGTCGTGCACAGCCGCCAGGGCGTGGCCGTGGGCGATCCGAGCCTCACCTTGCGCAGCACGTTTCGACCGTCGATCACGCCGTCGGTGTCCGCCGGGCAGGTGACGGCCGCCGTCACCTCGGATTTCCTGAAGATCACCGATTTCACCGCGCGCCCGGGCAAGGTGGATTCGGTGGGCGCACCGCACCTGGTGATCTATGCCCGCGGCGGACAGCCGGTGCTGGCGTATGAATCCCTCGTGGTCGGGCAACCCAACGGCGAGGGCTCCTCGGTCATGCGTTACTTCACCGACGCGCGGACGGGAGAGGTATTGACCCGTTGGAACCTCATCCAGTCGCTTGCCGCCGAAGGCACGGGAAAATCGATCCTCTTCGGCGACGTGCCGCTGAACACCACGGCCGTGGACGGCTCGAACGGTGCCACCTACCAACTCATCGATTCGGTGCGCGGCAACGGCAGCGTGCTGGATGGCACGGGGCTGGACGTGATCCTGCTCGCCTTCATCCCCCACGCTTTCGATAGCGCCACCGTCTTCACCAGCCCGGACAATATATGGGGCGACGGCACGGCCGCCAACCGTCAGAGCGCCGCGGCGGACATCGCCCACGGCGTATCGGCCGCATGGGACTACTACCACGACGTGCATCATCGCGAAGGCATCCTCGGCGACGGTACCGGCGTGAAGAGCTATGCCCACGTCAGCTTCATCGGCTCATCCCTCAATGCCGTATGGGCCGACCTGAACGATCCGGCCCTTCCCGAGGGCAACGATATCCGGGGCATGCTCTACGGTGACGGCGGCCAGAACGGCGACACCACGTTCAACCCGTTCGTCGCCATGGACGTCGCCGGGCACGAGATGACCCACGGCGTGACCGGCGCCACGGCGAAGCTGGCACCCGAGCAGACGGGTGAGCCCGGCGCGCTCAACGAATCCACCTCCGACATTTTCGGAACGATGGTGGAGTTTCACGCCAACGATCCGCACGAGCCGCCGAACTATCTGATCGGCGAGAAGCTGTTCGCATCCAACCCCGACGGCACCCTGGCGTTGCGGTACATGTTCAAGCCGAGCCTCGGCGTCGACACGGTCAACGGCGAACCGGTGGCCTCGGCCGATTGCTGGGATGCCACGGTCGGGCAGCTCAATGCCCACTACGCCTCGGGCGTGGGCAACCACTTCTTCTACCTGCTCGCGGAGGGCGACGTCGTGCCCGAAGGGTTCGGCGTCGGCACGAAGTGGAACCTGACGCCGGATGACCTGGTCTGCCATGCCAAGCCGGGTCCGGGCCATAGCCTGAACCACGGCTCGCATCCGCACCTGCGTGGTGTAGGGCGCGACGTGGCCCAGAAGATCTGGTATCGCGCGCTCACGGTCTACATGACGTCCGACACCGATTATGCCGATGCGAGAATCGCGACGCTGAATGCCACGAGGGATCTCTATCCGGGCTTGGTCAAGGTGGTCGACGCGGCCTGGGCCGCGGTGAACGTGCACTGACGCCCCGGGCGGAGGCAATAAAAAAGGCCGCGTCAGCGGCCTTCTTCGTTACCCGTCGCGGCTTGGATCAGCGCTGACGAGCCTTGAAACGCGGGTTGCTCTTGCAGATCACGAACACCTTGCCGCGACGGCGCACGACTTTGCAGTCACGGTGACGCGACTTCGCGGACTTCAAAGAGGAAAGCACCTTCACGGCCAGCTCCTGAGATATTGCAGACGAGGAAAAACGGAATTGTAGCGATCTGGCGGGGTGCACGCAAGCCCCGGTAATGATTCGGCTTTCATGCCAGGCCCAGGCTTTGCCGGGCCTCGCGCACCGTGCGCAGGAAACTCTCGAGCACGGGCGAGGTGTTGTCCACGCGGCTGGCCACGGCCAGGAGCAGGTGTGCCTCGGGATCGTCCAGCGGAACGAAGGTGACGCCCTTCAGGTGCACGGCCCGCAGGGAGGCCGGCACCAGCGCGATGCCCAGGCCAGCGGCCACCAGCGGCAGCAGGGACGGAATCTGCTGGGCTTCCTGCCGCACGTTAGGACGAAAACGGGCCTTGTCGGCCAGCAAGGTGAGGCGGTCGATCAGCGTGGCGGCCTCGCTGCGCGGCGGTGCCACGAAACGCTCCTTCGCCAGTTCTTCCATGCGCACCGCCTCGCGTCCGGCCAGTCGGTGACGGGCGGGCAGGGCGAGCACGAGCGGTTCGTGGTCGATGATCTCGACATGGAGCTGTCGTGCATTGGCGATGCCTTCGGGCTGGGCGCGAAGGAGGCCCAGGTCGATCTGGCCGCTGAGGATGGCGTCGTACTGGGCCTTGGTGGGCATTTCGCCCAGGTGCAGGCTGACGCCTACCGCCGCGTGGCTGAAGCGGAGCAGGGTTTCGGGCAGGGCGGGGTGGAACGACACCGAGGCGGCGTAGGCCAGTTTCAGCTGGCCGGTGAAACCGGCGGCCGCCTCGGCCACCACCGTCCGGGCGCTTTCGGCGCGGGCCAGGATGGCCTTCGCTTCGATCAGGAAGATGCGCCCCGGTTCGGTCAAGGCCACGCGACGGCGATTGCGATCAAGCAGGCGCACGCCCAGGTCGCCCTCCAGGGCAAGGATCTGCTGGGACAGGGGCGGCTGCGAGATGTGCAGGCGCTGGGCGGCCTGGGTGAAGCTCAGGGTTTCGGCCACCTCGACGAAGTAGCGCAGTTGGCGCAGATCGAACATAGTCGAATTTTATATAAGTGGTCGCTGAAAGATATATTGGCGAACATTTCCTAGGAAATCTATGATTCACCTCGACCTACCACCAACCCCTCCCCCTGGGTCGGTAGGTCCCTCGCCCCGCGGCGACGCTATCATCCGGTGTCTTGGCCTACCTCCCCCCCGAGGCCCACACCGAGGCGTCTTCCCGCGGGGCGACTTCTTTTCCGGGCCCCGGTTGCAAATCGCTACGAAGCTTGCCTGGTAGGAGCCGATTCATCGGCTCCTAGCGAGCGGGTCTTGTCAGACCCTGGAAACGAAATCGCATTCCGTGCCGGCGCGGACCTGCTCCTCGGTCACTTCGGGGGCCAGCTCGACCAGTTCCAATCCCTTGGGCGTCACGTCGAACACCGCCAGGTCGGTGATGATGCGGTCGACCACGCCCTTGCCGGTCAGCGGCAGGTTGCACTGGTTCAGGATCTTGGGCGAGCCGTCCTTCGCGGTGTGCTCCATCAGCACCACGACACGTTTGACGCCGGCCACCAGGTCCATGGCGCCGCCCATGCCCTTGACCATCTTGCCGGGCACCATCCAGTTGGCGATGTCGCCTTCATGGGTGACCTGCATGGCGCCGAGGATGGAAATATCGACGTGGCCGCCGCGGATCATCGCGAAGGAGTCGGCACTGGAGAAGTACGACGCGCCCTGGCGGGCGGTGATCGTCTGCTTGCCGGCGTTGATCAGGTCGGCGTCGACTTCGTCTTCGGTAGGGAAGGGGCCGATGCCGAGCAGCCCGTTTTCGGACTGCAGCCAGACGTCGACGCCCTCGGGCAGGTGGTTGGCCACCAGCGTGGGCAGGCCGATGCCGAGGTTCACGTAATCGCCGTCGGAGAGTTCCTTGGCGGCGCGCTGCGCCATCTGTTCACGGGTCCAGGCCATGGAGGTCTCCTTCAGGCGCGCACGGTGCGCTGTTCGATGCGCTTGGACGGCGCGGGGTTATGCACGATGCGGTCGACGTAGATGCCCGGGGTGTGGATCTGGTCGGGGTCCAGCTCGCCCACCTCGACCATGATCTCCACTTCGGCCACGCAGACCTTGCCCGCCGTGGCGGCCATGGGATTGAAGTTGCGCGCGGTCTTGCGGTAGACGAGATTGCCGGACGGATCGGCCTTCCAGGCCTTCACCAGGGCCACGTCGGCGACGATGGAACGCTCCATCACGTACATGTTGCCGTCGAATTCGCGGGTCTCCTTGCCTTCGGCCACCTGCGTGCCGTAGCCGGTGCGGGTGAAGAAGGCCGGGATGCCGGCGCCGCCGGCGCGCAGCTTCTCGGCGAGCGTGCCTTGCGGGGTGAACTCCACCTCGAGCTCGCCGGCCAGGAACTGGCGCTCGAATTCCTTGTTTTCGCCGACGTACGACGAGATCATCTTGCGGATCTGCCGAGTGGCCAGCAGCATGCCGAGGCCCACGCCGTCGATGCCGGCGTTGTTCGATACGGCGGTGAGGTCTTTCACCCCCGAGTCGCGAAGGGCTTCGATCAGCAGCTCGGGGATGCCACAGAGGCCGAAACCACCCACGGCGATCGTCTGCCCATCGGCCACGAGGCCGGCGAGGGCCTCCCGGGCGGTGGCGACACGCTTGTCGCGTTTGTGCGACTTCACCTGGTTCATGCGTTCTTCCAGTCCCATCCGGACGGTCCGTCCGCCGGTTCGCCCCCCATCATAGCCGACCGCCGCCGTCACGTTTCGTGGTTGCGGGATGGTGCACATTGAATGACGGGCGGTATTCACCTGACACCGGAGACCTACTCGTGAGCAAGCAGAAGATCGGCGTGATCGGCATGGCCGTGATGGGCCGCAACCTCGCCTGGAACATCGAAAGCCGTGGCCACTCGGTATCCATTTTCAACCGCACGAAGGAGCGGACCGACGAGGTGATGGGCCAAAGCAAGGGGCGCAAGCTGGTGCCCACCTACAGCCTCGAGGCATTCGTCGACTCGCTGGAAAAACCGCGTCGCATCCTGTTGATGGTGCAGGCGGGCAAGGGCACCGACGCGGTGATCGAGCAGCTGGTGCCGCTGCTGGACAAGGGCGACATCCTCATCGACGGCGGCAACACCTATTACAAGGACACCATCCGCCGGGCCGAAGAGTTGGCCAAGCATGGCCTGCATTTCATCGGCACCGGCGTGTCCGGCGGCGAGGAAGGGGCGCTCAAGGGCCCGTCGATCATGCCCGGCGGTCCGCGCGAGGCATACGACCTGGTGTCGCCGATCCTCATCGAGATTGCTGCGCGCGCACCTGACGACAACGAGCCTTGCGTGACCTACATCGGCCCCGACGGCGCGGGCCACTACGTGAAAATGGTGCACAACGGCATCGAATACGGCGACATGCAGCTGATCGCCGAAAGCTACGCGGTGCTCAAGCACGTGCTGGGCCTGTCCAACGACGAGCTGGCGGCTACGTATCGTGAATGGAACGAGGGCGAGCTGGACAGCTTCCTCATCGAGATCACGGCGAAGATTCTCGAACACAAGGACAAGGACACCGGCAAGGCCATGGTCGACGTGATCCTCGATCGCGCCGCCCAGAAAGGCACCGGCAAATGGACCAGCCAGAGCGCCCTCGACCTCGGCGTGCCGCTCACGCTGATCACCGAAGCGGTGTTCGCGCGCGCGTTGTCTTCGATGAAGGACGAGCGCGTGGAGGCCAGCAAACAGTTGGCCGGGCCGGCCGCCACCGCCTTCGACGGCGACCGCAAGGCGTTCGCGGAGGCCGTGCGCAAGGCGCTCTACATGAGCAAGATCATTTCCTACGCGCAAGGTTTTGCGCAATTGCAGGCGGCCTCCGCGGAGAACCGCTGGGACCTCCGCTATGGCGATATCGCTAAGATTTTTCGTGCGGGATGCATCATCCGCGCGCGTTTCCTCCAGAAGATCACGGACGCCTACCGGCACGACGGCCAACTGAAGAACCTCCTGCTCGCCCCCCACTTCCGCGACATCGCCAGGGACTACCAGGGCGCCCTGCGCGAGGTGGTGGCCCAGGCCGTGCGTCAGGGCGTGCCGGTGCCGGGGTTTTCGGCCGCCATCGCCTACTACGACAGCTACCGCTCGGCGGTCTTGCCCGCCAATCTCATCCAGGCGCAACGCGACTTCTTCGGAGCCCATACCTTCGAACGGCGGGACCGGGAGGGGCACTTCCACGAGGCATGGAGCGAAGGGGAAAGCTGACACCCCTGTCGGCGGGGGGCATGGTGCCGCCCGCCGTCTCCCTCGGGCGGACCTGTGTCGCGACTTCAGCAGCATGGTGCTAGCGCCGGTAGCGAACCTCCCTATAGAGTTGGGGGATTCGGCGCATCGCCGGGAGGAGCGGCGTGAGCCGCATAACGAGGGAGTACGTCGTTCCATGCTCAGAAGTACGCTGATCGCCACGGCGCTCGCGGTTGCGCTTGCCGGATGCTCGACCCTGCCGCAGCCCAACGATGATGGCGCATTGCAGCGGGAAGCGCTGGCCGGCACCGAAAAGCCGGCCCCGCGTCCGAAGATCGTCAGCCCCACGGGCCAGCCGCCCGCGGCCGTCGTCGCGTCGCCGCAGATCACCTCCGGCACCGGCGAGTTCGTCAAGCCGGTGGGCCTGGCCGAACCCAAGCCCGTCGCCGAAGGCGCGGGCACCGTCACCTTCAATTTCGAAAACCAGCCGGTCGAATCGGTGGTGAAGGCCATCCTGGGCGACCTGCTGCACGAGAACTACTCCATCGTGCCGGGCGTGCAGGGCAACGTCTCGTTCTCCACGTCCCAGCCGGTCACGGCCGAGCAGGCGCTTCCTATCCTGGAGACGCTGCTGTCGTGGACCAACAACGCCCTGGTGCGCACCAACGGCCGCTACGTGGTGATGCCCTCGAAAGAGGCCGTGCCGGGCAACGTGGTGCCGAGCATCGGCGCGAACGCACCGGCCGGCGGCCTGCAGGCGCGGTTGTATCCGTTGCATTACATCTCGGCCACCGAGATGCAGAAGCTGATCAAGCCGTTCGCGCGGCCGGACGCCACGTTGCTGGCCGATCCCACCCGCAACGTGCTGGTGATGGCGGGCACGTCCACGGAACTGGACAACTACGACCGCACGGTGAAGACGTTCGACGTCGACTGGCTCAAGGGTATGTCGGTGGGCGTGTTCAGCCTGCAACGCGCGGAAGTGAAAGACCTCACGCCGATGCTCGACAAACTGTTCGGCGACAAGGGCAATACGCCCATGGCCGGGCTGCTGCGCTTCATTCCCATCGAGCGCACGAACTCGCTGGTGGTGATCAGCCCGCAGGCGGACTACCTCGATGAAGTGCGCAGCTGGATCGATCGGATCGACCGGGGCGGCGGCAACGAGCCGCAGCTCTACGTCTACGACGTGCGCAACGTGCAGGCCGCGGACCTGGCCGATTACCTGTCGGACATCTACGGCGGCGGTTCGGGTGGCGGCCGTTCGGGCGACAGCGGCGGCAGGGTCGGTCCCGGCCTCACCTCGGGTACGCTCGGCGGCGACAGCGACCTGGGCAACCGCGGCGGTTCGGGGTTGGGCAGCACCACGAGTGGCTTCGGCAACAGCTCGTCCTCGAGTTCGGGCATCCTTGGCAGCACGAGCAACAACAACGGACTCGGCAGCGGCATGTCCTCGTCGGGCACGAGCGGCGGCCTCGGCGGTGGCTCGTACAGCAGCAGCGGTGGCGGTTTCGCCGGCAGCGGCTTCAGCGACCTGGACTCCCCGCGCCGCCAGCGCAGCGGCCCCATCACCACCGAAGACGGCGTGCGCATCACCTCGGTCGACAACAACAACCAGTTGATGGTGCGTTGCCGTCCGTCGCAGTGGTCGGAGATCGAGCAGGCCATCAAGCGCCTGGATGCCGTGCCGCTGCAAGTACAGATCGAGACGCGCATCCTCGAAGTCGCGTTGCACGGCGACCTCGAATTCGGCGTGCAGTGGTACCTCGAAGGCCTCGTGGGCGGCACCAACGGTTCGGTGGGCCAGCCGGGCAACAAGCAGCAATGGGCGTTCGGTAACGCCGGTAACGTCTACAATCCGGCCAAGGACGCGTTCTTCTACTCGTTCGTGAACAACAACATCGCCGTCGCCCTGCATGCGCTGGAGCAGAACGGCAATACCAAGGTGTTGTCGGCACCCTCGCTGGTGGTGATGAACAACCAGAAGGCGCACATCCAGGTCGGCCAGCAGCTTCCCATCACGCAGACCTTCGTCAACACCAATTCGAATACGGACAACACGTTCGGCGAGGTGGAGTACAAGGACACCGGCGTGATCCTCAACGTGCGCCCGCGCGTGAACCCGGGCGGCCTGGTCTACATGAACGTGAGCCAGGTGGTCAGCTCGCCGGGATCACGGGACGCTTCGGGCAACTTCCCGATCAACCAGCGCGAGGTCGCCACGCAGGTGGCGGTGCAGAGTGGGCAAACCGTGCTGCTGGGCGGCATGATCCAGCAGAACGACGTGCTTTCGGACACCGGTATCCCGGGCCTCAACCGTATTCCCATCTTCGGTCGCCTGTTCGGCAGCACGTCCCGCACCCGCGACCGCACGGAACTGCTGGTGCTGATCACGCCCAAGGTCATCACCGACGGCAATGACGCCAAGCAGGTCACCGACGAATACCAGCGCAAGTTCGAGTCGCTGCGTCCGTATACGGGCGGAGCCGCCGCCGGCAAGCCCGCGGCCACCACCACGCGGTTGGGCAATGGCGAGCCGACCGTGACGATTCCTGCCCATCGCTGATACCCGTCGCCCCGGCGGGACGTCGCCGGGGCGATGTCTTATCGACTCAGAAGCGGGGAAGCGTAAGTCGGCTTCGGTCGATAGGGCTGCGCGGAGGTGCCCAGGTTCGGCCCCATCCGGTTGCGCAGGCCACTGGCGTTGTACAGCCCCAGGGTGTTGGTCGCCTGTTTCGTCAGGTCCATTCCCGGGACGGCAGGTGCCGTGGGTGCCGGGGCCGCCACCACGGCGTTGAGGCAGGCATAGGACAGGGCGCCGCCGGCGCTTCCGGCTCGTGACGGCTCCACGCATCCGGCGTCCGCCGATGCGTGAATGGCGGGCAATTCGATCGCTTGCTGGGCCGTGGCGTAACCGGCCGAAAGGGCGAGCGGGATACCGATCCACATTTGCCGAATACGCATGCTTCTGTTCCCTGGGCGACCGAGGGGCGGATTGTGGCGCACGCCAAGGGTTGGGAACGTTACACGTGACATGTCATGTCGCGGTCACGAAGGTTGTCATGAAAAGTGCGCCATTGCGTCATTTGGCGACCCTAGCCTTCGCTCAAGACGAGTCCCGTTACCGCTCCCGCGCGAGGTACGACCGTGGCACGCAGCGTCATCGCGTTCGTCGCGTGCGTCGTCCTGCTCGGCGCGGCCATCTGCCGTGCACAGGACGGGGCTTCGACGGCAACGCCACGGGGGACGGAAGAGACGCATGCACCGACGCGCTTCGACATCGATGCACAACCGCTCGCCGGTGCCTTGCGCGGCTTCAGCGAAGCGACCGGCATCGCCGTGCTCTTCGATGATGCTCTCGTGGCGCAGCGTGAAACGCAGGGCATCCACGGCACGACGGAACCTCGCGACGCGCTGCGCATCCTGCTTATCGGAACCGGCCTCGAGGCCCGGTTTTCCTCGATGAACGCTTTTACCGTCACGGCCGTCGATACGCCGGATGCCACGGGGGATGGCCCCTCGCCCGACGACGCTCGTCCCGAACTCGACGAGCGCATGGCCGCCGAGGTCCAGCGCGCCATCGAGCGGGCGCTCTGCGCGCATCGGACGACGCGGCCGGGGCGCTACCGCCTGGCCATGCAGTTGTGGACGGACGAGCAGGGCGCGGTGTCCCAGGTGTTCCCGCTGGCCGCGTCCGACGATCCCAGGCGTGACGGCGACGTGGTCGCCGCCCTGCGCGGCAAGCGGCTTCCGGGGGTGACGTCCCGTTTCGGTCCCGTGACCGTGCTGATCCGTCCGTCGTCCTCGACACCCTGCGGAGACGAAGGATGACCTCCATGGATACGACCCTCCTCGGCGTGTTCGTCGACAACTACGAAAACTTCCGCCGGCGCTTGCGCCGCCGGCTCCGCTCGGACGACCTCGCCGACGACGTGATGCAGGAGACCTTCCTGCGCGTGGAAAAGCTCGATCGTTCCGAGGAGCGCGCCGAGCATCCCACGGGCTATCTGTTCCGCATGGCGCTGAACATGGCCGTGGACCACCATCGTTCGCAGGGACGCCTGCTCACCGGCGACGAAGTCAACGATCTGATCCACGGCATCGACGACACGCTCGATCCGCCGACCGTGCTCGCTTCGCGCCAGGACCTCGTGGCCCTCGCCGACGCCATGGATTCGCTCACCCGTCGACAGCGGGAGATCCTCATGGCCGCGCGCGTCGACGAACAGCCGCAAGCCGATATCGCCGATCGCTTCGGCATCTCCCTTCGCATGGTCGGCAAGGAACTGAAGAGGGCGTTGGACATCTGTGCCGAAAAAGTGGGACGTAAGTCCGTTCAGCGGTTCGGTCCGGGCGCCGGTGGATCGTCATGACCGGTATGGACACGACGACGATCCACGAGAGCGAGCGCCAGGCACGGGCATGGCTCGTGCACCTGACGTCCGGCACGGCCACGCGCGAGGACGGCGAGGCCTTCCGCCGCTGGTGCCTGGCCAGCCCACAGCATGCGCAGGCGTTCGCGCGCATGCGGCAGATGTGGGAAGACATCGGGCCTGCCCTGGTACATCGGCGTAGCGTTCGCGAACGCGGCGAACGCGGCGAGCGCGCGCCTCCGCGCCACGAGGTGCGCATGGGACGCCGTGCCTTTCTCGCCACGGCGGTCGCGGCGTCGGTCGCTGCCGTCGTTCTCGCGCGCCACGGCTTTCCGCTGGGCGATGCCTCCGGCGACCGGGGACTGCGCACGGCGATCGGCGAGCAGAAGCACGTGGAAGTCGGCCGGGGCGTGGCCCTGGAGATGAATACGAACACCGACATCGGCCTGCGTTCGAGCGCGGGCGAGGTCACGGGCATGCGCCTGCGCGAGGGCGAGGCGGTGGTGCGCATCGCCCCGTCGCGCACCGATCCCTTCGTGGTCGAGATGGACGACGCGCGCGTGGTGTCGGCACCGGGCGCATCGTTCGCCGTGCGCTGCGTGGACGGCCGTTCGGCGGTCACTTGCCTCGACGGACAGGCCGTGCTCGTGCGTGGCGTGGAAACGACGCGGGTGAAGCCTTCGCAGCAGGTCGCGTTCGACGATGCCGGTATCGCCGCGCCCGTGGCGGTGAACCCCGAGACGGCACTGGCATGGCGTAGCCGCGTACTCATCTACGACAACCTGCCTTTGTCCGACGTGGTCGCCGACATCAATCGCTATCGTCCGGGCCGCATCCTGATCACCGATCCCGACCTCGGCGAGCGTCGCGTGCATGCGCGCTTCACCCTCGACCAGATGGCCGATGTCGCCACCCTCATCAAGGACGCCTACGGCGCGCACGTGACGCGCCTTCCGGGCGGCTGGGTCTTGCTGAGCTAATCCACCCGTCGGCCGGAACCGCCGGGACGATGAATTTTTCGTGACAACGGTTCAGTGCCACCCGGGTCCGCGCGTCTTGTGGGCAACGGTTCGACAGGGGAAGGTCTCAGTGGCTACACGAGCAGTACGGGTGCGCGCATGATGCGTGTCACGACCTCGCGGAGCATGCGCGCTCTCGCGCTGGCCGTCGCGTTCGTCTTCGTGCCGGATGTGTCGGCCCAGGAGGCACCGCCATCGTTCGACGTGAACGAATACGTCGTCGACGGCAACACCACGCTGCAGGCGCTCGACATCGAAACGGCCGTCTATCCGTTCCTGGGGCCGGGCAAGTCGATGAACGACGTCGGCGCCGCGCGCGACGCCTTGCAAAAGGCCTATCAGGCGAAGGGCTACCAGAGCGTGGTGGTCGACATTCCCCGGCAGCAGGTGAAGGGCGGGGTGATTCGGCTCCAGGTCACGGAAAACGCCGTCGGTCACGTGAGGGTCGAAGGCGCTACCTATCGCTCTCCCAAGGCCATCCGGGACGCGGTGCCCGCGCTCGCCGAAGGCCAGGTGCCCGACTTCGGAAAGGCCCAGCAGCAGCTCACCGAAGTGAACGGGCGCGGCGGCGCGCAGGTGATTCCGGTGCTCGCGCCGGGCAGCCTTCCGCAAACGATGGACGTGACGCTGAAGGTCACCGACAGCTCGCCCTGGCACGCCAGCATCGAGGCGAACAACGACCACAGCGTGAACACGCCGGAACTGCGCACCGTGGCCAGCGTGCGCAACGACAACCTGTTCCAGAAGGGACAGGCCGCCTCGCTCACCTACATCGTCGCACCGCAGGATCGCGATGCCGCCGAAGTCTGGGCCGGGTCGTACCTGGTTCCGCTCGATAACGCCTGGAGCGTGCTCGCTTCGGCATACACGTCCAACAGCAATGCCAACGCGGTGGGCGGCACCACGGTGCTGGGCAAGGGTCACGCCTTCGGCTTCAGCTTCATCCGCAACCTGCCGACGCACGGCGAGTATTCGCAGTCGCTGTCGCTGGGGCTTACGCGCAAGCACTTCGACCAGAACATCAGCCTCGGCGGCCAGACTTCCAAGGCACCCATCACCTACATCCCGTTGTCGGTCACGTATACGGGCCAGTCGATCGGCGAGACATCGGCGAGCACGGTGTCGGTGGCCGCCGTGGCCGGTTTCCGCGCGGGAGGAAGCACCTCGGCCGAATTCGACAACCAGCGCTACAAGGCGCGGCAGAACTTTTTCTACGTGAAGTTCGACGGCGGCCACACGCATACCTTCGATGACGGGTTCAGCCTGGCCGGCCGGCTGGGGCTTCAGTTGTCCACGTCCTCCCTCGTGTCCAGCGAGCAGTACGCGGCCGGTGGCGACAGCACGGTGCGCGGATACCTGGAAGCGGAAGAAACCGCCGACCACGGCGTGATCGGCTCGGTCGAATTCCGTTCGCCGTCGATCGCCTCGCGCATCGGCGGTTGGGTGAACGACTGGCGGTTCCATGCCTTCGTCGACGCGGCGCACCTGGCGCTCATGAACGCGCTGCCGCAGCTGGTCGATCCGAAGAACCCCGACGCGGGCAGCACGCGCGTCACCCGTTACGACCTTTCCAGCGTGGGCCTCGGCACGCGCTTCACGATTTTCAATATCGCGACCGGCGCGTTCGAAGTGGCCTATCCGTTCAACGACGGCCAAGCCACCAAGGCGCACGACACCCGCATCCATTTTTCACTCAAGGCCGATTTCTGACCGGCAGGTCGGACCACAGATACCCAGGGGTTAACACCGTGAAACGACTCTTGTTCCTGACCTGCTTGCTGCTCGTCGGTGCCGTGCCGCTGGCGCACGCCGCCGACGCATCCTGGTGGAACCAGGATTTCGCCTTCCGCAAGGCCATCACCCTCGATACCACCGCGAAAGGCGCGAACGTGAACGCGGACGTGGGCCGCACGCCGGTGCTGATCCGCCTGCATTCGGGCAACTTCAGCTTCGACGGCGTGTCCGAAACCGGCGCCGACGTGCGCTTCGTCGCCTCGGACGACAAGACGCCGCTCAACTACCAGATCGAGAGCTTCGATCCCGTGCTGGGCGTGGCCCTGATCTGGGTGGATGTGCCGCAACTGGGCGCCGATGCGCAGCAGCAGATATGGATGTATTACGGCAATCCGAAGGCGCAGGGCGGGGACAAGGGCGCCGCGGTGTTCGACGCCGACTATGCCGCCGTCTACCACTTCGAGGATGCCGCCGGCACGCCGCCGCATGATGCGACGGCCTATGGCAATAACGCGGTGGGCAACGACATCGCCACCGTGGATGGCGTGATCGGCAAGGCCGCACGCTTCGACGGCACCAAGGTCGTGAACCTGCCGGGCAGCGTCGCAATGAACGTCGCCGAGGGCGGCACCTTCACCTTCAGCGCCTGGGTGAAGCTCGACGCGCTTCCCGGAGGCTCCGCGATCGTCTACTCGCGCCGCCAGGCCGACGCGAAGTTCCTGGTCGGCTTCGACGGCGGCGTACCCTTCGTGCAGGTGGGCGACGCGACCAGCGCCGCCGGCGAGCCGGTCGCCGCCGCCGCATGGGTACACCTCGCGGTGACCGCCACGGCGACCGAGGTGCAGCTCTACGTCAATGGCCGCCCCTACGCCAAACTCGACACCGGGTTGCCCGCGCTGACCAGCCAGGCCACCCTGGGCGGCGACGCGCCGGGCCAGGCCGATGCCTTCGTGCCGTTCCTGGGCCAGATCGACGAAGTGCGCCTGTCGCGCATCGCCCGCCCGGTCGCCCTGGTCGCGCTCGATGCCCAGTCACAGGGCGCCGAGTCGAAGCTGCTCGCCTACGGCACCGACGAGAAGCAGTCGGGCGTCGGTTTCGGTTACTTCGGCATCATCGTCAAGTCGGTCACCATGGATGCCTGGGTGGTGATCGGCATCCTGCTGATCATGGCGGCGATCTCCTGGATCGTGATGTGGCAGCGCGCCTCGTACGTGAACCGGGTCAGCGACGCCAACGACGACTTCCTCGAAGCGTTCCGCCAGCAGGGCCGCAACATCCTCGCGCTGTCGAAGGACCCGACCGCCTCGCGCCTGAAGGATTCGTCGCTCTATCGTCTCTATAAGGTGGGCGCCGCCGAGGTGTGGAGCCGCCGCGACGGCGACGGCCACGATCACATCGCGTCGGAATCCATCGAGGCCATCCGCGCCACGATGGATGCCACCCTGGTGCGCGAGAACCAGAGCCTCGCCAAGTCGATGGTGATGCTGACCATCGCGATCTCGGGCGGCCCCTTCCTCGGCCTGCTCGGTACGGTGGTCGGCGTGATGATCACCTTCGCGGCCATCGCCGCCGCGGGCGACGTCAACGTCAACGCCATCGCGCCGGGTATCGCGGCCGCGTTGCTGGCCACCGTCGCCGGCCTGTTCGTCGCGATTCCCGCGCTGTTCGGCTACAACTACCTGCTGATCCGCAACAAGAACGTCACCGCGAACATGCAGGTGTTCGTCGATGAGTTCGTGACCCGCCTGGCCGAACAGCAGCGCGTCACCGCCCACCCGTCGGCCGTCGCGGCCTGAGGTCCGGATCATGCGCGCCCAGGACGACGACAAGCCGTACGACGACATCAACATCACGCCGATGCTCGACCTGGCGTACGTGTTGCTCGTGATCTTCATCATCATGACCACCGCGTCGGTGCAGGGCATCAAGGTGAACCTGCCCAAGGCGTCGGCCGCGGTGAGCATGGCCAAGCCGCAGACCAAGGCCATCACCGTATCGGAGACCGGGCAGATCTTCCTCGACGCCTATCCGGTGACGTTGCCGGAACTGGAAAGCCGCCTGCGCTCGCTGAAGGCGCTCAACCCGGATTTTCCGGTGGTGGTGAAGGGCGATTCGACGGTCCAGTACCAGAAGGTGATGGACATCCTCGACCTGCTGCGTCGCGTCGACCTGCCGCAGGTCGGCCTGGTGACCGGCAAGGCGCCGAAGGACTAAGCGCGTGAGCCCCAAACACTCCCGTCGCTGGCTCGGCAAGGCGATCGGCGTCGCGGTGCTCGTCGCGATCGCCGCGCTGGTCTGGAACCTCGCGACCCACCGCGTCGGCGTGCGCCGCGAGGCGCCGCGCGTGGCGACGATCACGCCGTTGCCGCCACCGCCTCCGCCGCCCAAGGAAAAGCCGCCGGAGCCGAGGAAGACCGAAGCGCCCAAGCCCGTCGACGAAAAGCCCATGGATCAGCCGCAGAAGCCGGTCGATGCACCCAAGCCCACGAACGACGTGGCCAGGCAGGTCACGATGAACGCCGACGCCCAGGCGGGTGGCGACGCATTCAACATCGGCGCCGGTTCCGGCGGCGGCATGGTCGGCTCCGGCGGCGGCACCGGCACGGGCACGGGCAGCTACGGCCAGTACCTCGGTTACGCGATCCAGCAGGCGTTGCAGCGCGACGACCGCACCAGCCACCTGGTGTTCGACGTGCATGCCGATATCTGGCTCGACACCGACGGCAAGCTCAGCCGCGCCGAGCTCACCGAATCCAGCGGCAATCCCCGAACCGACGAAGCCGTGCTCGACGTGCTGCGCGCGATGCCCCGCATCGACGTGACGCCGCCGCCGTCGCTCGGCTTCCCCGTGCGTGTCTCCATCCGCGGCAAGCGCCCCGCATGACGACCGCCATGACACATCTTTCGCATACCCGGAGAGTTTGCATGACCCTCGGAAAGGCCCGCCCTCGTCCCGCGCGCGCCCTGCTGGCCCTGACCATCGGCCTCGCGCTCTGCGCCGGCACCGCGACCGCGCAGTCCGCGCCGTCGGACAACGCCACCATCAACCTCGTGCGCCTGCTGGTCAAACGCGGCGTGCTCACCCAGGCCGATGCCGACGGGCTCATCGCCCAGGCCGATGCCGAAGCGGCGCAGGCCCGGAAACAGGAGGGCACCGCCAACGCCGCCCCCGCCAAGCCGGGCGAAGTGCGCGTTACCTACGTGCCCGAGGTCGTACGCAACCAGATCAAGGACGAACTGCGCCAGGAAGTGGTGGCCCAGGCCAAGGAAGAGCACTGGGCCGAGCCGGGCAAGTTGCCCGAGTGGCTCGACCGCATCCAGTGGACCGGCGACATGCGCTTCCGCGACGAATTCCACTACTTCGACAAGGGCAACCTGCCGGCCATCAACTTCGCGCAGCTCAACCGCACGGGGCCGTACGACATCAGCGGCAATAACGTCAACCTGCCGCCGTTGCTCAACACGAACGAAAACCGGACCAATTCGCTGCGCATCCGCGCGCGCCTGGGGGTGAACGTCGATCTCGGCGACACGGTGACGGCGGGCATCCGCATCGGTACGGGCGACGACAACAACCCAGTTTCCACCACGCAGACGCTCGGCGGCGGCCTGGTGAAGAAAAACGTCTGGCTCGACCAGGCGTGGTTGGCATGGAAGCCGACCGACTGGGCGGAAGTCATCGGCGGCCGCATGCCGAACCCGTTCATGAGTACCGACCTCCTGTACGCCAACGAGCTGAATTTCGACGGCCTCGCCGGCAAGTTCACCGTGCCGGTGAACGACTCGTTGGGCACCTTCGCCACGGTCGGCATGTTCCCGATCGAATACCAGGCCGACGACTTTCCGTCGAACATCCCCACCAAGCAGGCCAGCCGCGACAAGTGGATGACCGGCGCCCAGGTCGGCGGAAGCTGGAAGTTCGACGATGACATCGTCTGGAAACTGGCCTTGGCCTACTACCGCTTCGATCACATGCAGGGCAAGCTGTCTTCGCCGTGCTCGATCTACCTGGGCCAGACCATCTGCGACACCGATGCCACGCGCTCGGCGTACATGCAGAAGGGCAATACGGTGTTCCTGCTCCGCGACATCGTGCCGGACCCCAACAATCCCACCAACTACGCGCAGCCGCAATTCGTGGGCCTGGTATACGACTACCACGTGGCCAACGCGACCACCCAGCTCGACATGAAGGTGGCCGACACGCCGCTTCGCCTGGAAGGCGATTACGTCCGCAACATGGCCTATCACAGCCGTGACGTGTATTCGCCCGAGCACCTGGGGCGGGTGGCGAACAACTTCGATGCGGGAGACGCCGCCGACGCTCCGTACAAGAGCGGACCGGTGGGCTGGATGTTCCGCGCCACGCTGGGTGACGTGAACCCCCATGCGGCCGGCGACTGGAACGTGATGCTGGCCTACAAGTACCTCCAGCCCGACGCCACGCTCGACGGTCTGGCCGATCCCGACTTCCACCTGGGCGGCACCAACGCCAAGGGTTTCATCCTCGGCGGAAGCTACGGCATCACGAAGTACGCGTGGCTGAGCGCGCGTTACTTCAACGCCAGGGAAGTGTTCGGTCCGCCGCTGTCGATCGACGTGTTCCAGCTCGAAATGAATGCCCGGTTCTAAGGAGGCGCCATGAAACGCACCCTCATCGTTCTCGTGCTGCTGTCGATCGCACCGGCCGCGTTCGCGCAGACCGCCAGCCTCGAGAGCCGTCTGCGCGACCAGTTGCGCGACACCCGCCGGCAGTTGCAGGACCTGCAGTCGCAACAGGCGCAATGGGCGGCCGAAAAAGCGGCCCTGGAGAAGGATCGGGACGCGGCCAGGCAGACGGCGGAAGCGGCGCAGGCGTCGGCGAGGAAAGCGCCCGGCGTATCGCCCGAGGCGAGCCGCGCCCTGGCGGCGGAACGCCAACGCCGCGAAGCGGCGGAAGCCAGCCTGCAGCGCGACAGGTCGGATGCCGAATCGTCGGTGACGGCCCTTCGTTCGGCACAGGCCGAGCGGGACCGCCTCGCGAAGGAACTGGACACCGCGAAAGGGCAGGTCGATGCCTGTACCGCGCGCAACGTGCGGATGTATCGGGTAGGCCAGGAGGTGATCGCCGCCTACGAGAACATCGATGCCGGCGACGTCTTCGCGTCGCGCCAGCCGTTCGCCGCCAAGGCGAGGGTGAAGCTGGAGAACGCGGCGCAGTCGTTCGGCGATCGCCTCTATGAGCAGCGTTTCGACCCCCGTGCGGGCCAGGCGTCCGCTTCGCCATGAGCCCGGACTTTTCAGCCCAGTGGTTGGGCGCAACGGACTGTAGAGGAAACCGCCATGGACAGGGATGTCTCTTTCCGTCGTCGGCGTGGAGCAACGGGACCTGCCGTGTTTTCGGACCATGACATCGACGGCACGCCCGAGTGCCGCACGCCAATGCCGCGTCGTTCCCAGGCGCGTGCGCGCGTCGACGCAAGGACGCGCGGCATGACCTGCCTGCATGCCCTGGCCGAAATGCTGCGGCAGCTGTACGCCGCGCGACAGGGCAGGCAGGCCGACCTGTTGATGGACCGTTGCTCGAGCGCGGCACTGGAAACGCTGCTGGGAGAGTCGTCCGCCTTCCTCGGCTCACGCGTGAATTACGCGGTGACGGATCGTCTCCGGCACCGCAAGCCGCAACTGGACGAAACGGCGCTGCCCACGATCCGTGCGATCGCGAGCGTGCTCAACGCGTGGCTCCACGACGGTCGCCGATCGGCGATTCGCGCGGTGTTGCGTGAACTGGGCGACGACGAGCTCAGGGAGCTCGCCTCGCTACCCGAACTGAACGATGAAGTGGCGACGATGACGGGTGACTTCGCGGGCGGGAACGCCCCGTGATCGCCGCCACACGACATAGCGGCGCGTGAAGCCGCATCCTGCTTTTTCGAGGCCTGTCATGATCGCACCTACCCACGCTTCCGCCTCCCGCCGCTCCGACGCGTCCGTGTCGCGTCCCACGCTTCGTCGGCGCACGATGTGCCAGTTCATCGCACTGGCCCTGTTCGGCGGCGTCGCGCACGCGGGCACGCCGCCGACGTTCAGCCAGGCATGGATCGCCGGCAAGCAGGTCGGTGCCGCGCAGACGCCGCCCGCCCCGGGCGCGGGGCAGGGCGGTAACGGCGGTAACGTCTTCACGCCCGCCAACGTGCTGATGCAGCAGCGCGTGCAGCAATCGATCGCCAACCTCAACGCCGCGGCTCAGGCCGTCGCCGCGCAAATGAGCGCGCAGAAGGCGGCGCAGGCCTCCGCGCAGCCGCTGTCATCGAACATACCCGACGGCCTGGGCGATGGCGGCCTCAAGGTCGCCGGGGGCGTGGGTACCGATCCGTCGCTATGGCAGAACGCCAACGCGCCGACCCAGTCGGTGGCCGGTGGCCGCACCGACGTCGAGATCAAGCAGACGGCGTCCAAGGCGATCATGACCTGGGAGTCGTTCAACGTGGGGCGGCATACCACGGTGCACTTCGACCAGACGGGCGGTACGCAGGGCGACGGCGGCAACCAGTGGGTCGCGCTGAACCGCATCAACGATCCGTCGGGCGATCCGAGCCGGATACTCGGCCAGATAAAGGCCGAGGGCACCGTCTACCTGCTGAACCGCAATGGCATGGTCTTCGGCGGCGGGGCACAGGTGAACACGCACTCGCTGATCGCGAGCTCCCTCGATCTCTTCACGCGCGACGTGTCGAAAAGCAACGCGTTCTTCCTGAAATACGGTATCGGAAGCACCACCGATCCCGAGCAGATCCTGGGCAACGGCGGAACCGTCACCGGGTTTCTCACCGATAACGGCGATTCGCGCGACGCGAGCACTGCCCGAGGCGCCGTGACCGTCGGACGAGGTGCCTCCATCACCACGTCGAAGGACGGGTTCGTCTTGATCGCGGCGCCGTCCATCACGCAGGCCGGCCAGATCGTCGCCGACGACGGCCAGGCGATCATGGCGGCGGCACGGATCGTGGCGATGGCACCGACCTCCAACGGCAGCCAGTTGAACGTGCAGGCGGTCAGGGGGGCCGCAACCACCGATGGGGTCATCGAAAACACCGGCCTCGTCCAGGCTCGCCGCGGCCGGATCCAATGGTTGGGCGAAGAGATGCACCAGGACGGCGTGCTGGTCTCCTCCACCAGCCTCAGTCATCCCGGCAGCATCGAGATGGATGAAGGCAGCAGCGGCAGCCTGAAGCCGTCGGTCGCGTTCGGCGGGGGCTCGGTCACGACGATCCTGCCGGAGAAGGACGGCGAGACCACCACCTCGACGCCGGAAGCCGACGCGGCCTTCGTGACCAGCCGGGTCGACGTGAACGTCTATGCCCGGTTGAGCCCGGGCTCGTTGATGGAAGTGCCGGCGGGCAACGTGACGTTCGCGCGCGACACGTACGTCGACGGCGGTGCCACGATCGACGTGTCCGGCCTGGCGAACGTCACGCTGCCCATGTCCGCCCTGTTGGTGACCATCCCGCGTATCGGTCTCAACGAGTTGGCGAACTCGCCGTTGCTGCGCGACAGCTTCCTGTTCTCGGCCAAGGACGTGACCATCGACAGCACCGCGTCGGGCACCCGGGCGGACGGACTGGATTGGGTCGGCAGCCCGATCCTCAACGTGGCGGGTTACGTGAACAACGTGCCGCGAACGGTCGACGAGCTGATGATACGGTCGGGCAACATCGCTTTCCGGAACAGCGCGATCATCCGGACCGGCGCGCAACTGCGCCTGGAGGGTGGCTTCCTCCATTATCTGCCCGGCTATATCTCCACGCCGCGGCTGCAGGCGGCCAACGGCCTGGTATACGACATCGCTTCGGCGGATCCCGACGTTCCGTACGCCGGCTTCGCCGGTGTCTACACTCAGGACCACGCACGGTGGGGCGTCACCGAAACCTATGCGAGCCCGTTGCTCGCCAACATGAAGCGCTGGGACCCGGGATTCATCCGCGGGGGCGACGCGGGCACGCTGTCGTTCGGCCAGGAAGGCAACGTCGACAGGACGTTCGACCTGATCCTTGATGGCGACGTCAGCGCCCATGCCTATGCCGGACGCGAGCAGGTGCGTGGAGGCAACGAACCATTGGCCGGTTCCCTGGATATCGACGTCGTCGATATCGCGTCGTTCAACACCTTCCAGGGCGTGAGCCGAGCCAACTCCGTCAATGTCGTGATCCAGTCCGAGAAGGTGCCGCTGGAAAGCTACAAGCCCGACTTCGGCGCCGACGATCCCTTGCCGGAGCGGGGAGGCGATCCGTCCGATCCGGGCAATCCCTTGTGGTGGCATAGCCTGTCGACCGCGATGATCGACAACGCGGGCTTCCGCAAGGTTCGCGTATCCACGGCGGGAACGGTGCTGGTGAAGGACGGCGCGGATCTCCACGTCGCCGATGGCGGCGAGGTCGATATCACGGCGACGTCGGTGGAAGTGGACGGCACCGTCACCTCTCACGGTGGCGCCATCCACCTCTCCGCTCGCGCGAGCAACGCGAACCAGCAGGAATCCGTTCCGTCCTTCCTGTCGGTGGGAGAACACGGTCGGCTGGATGCCAGCGGTCTGTGGGTGAACGACGCCGGACGCGCGGCCGACTCGCTGCAGGGAGACCATTGGATCGACGGCGGTAGCGTGTCGCTCACCGGCCTGACGAGCAGGGGTAGCGAATCGGTCGACATCACCCCGGACATCACGCTGGCACCGGGGTCGATCATCGACGTATCGGGTGGCGGTTACGCCGGGGCGGATGGATCGTTGTCGATGGACGGCAACCTGCCGCGGGGACGTGGCGGCGACGTCGCCATCCAGACCCATGTCGACGGCCCGATCCTGTCGTATCGAAGCGCGGGCATGCCTGACGATCTCCTGGGCGGGCGAATCGACCTCGGCGGGACGCTGATCGCCGAAGGATTCGACGGTGGCGGCACGCTCACCTTGCACGCACCGCGGATCCAGATCGGTGGCGCGGCCGAGGCGACTCCCGACGTGGCGCTGCTCTATCTCGATCCGTCGATGTTCTCCTCACTGGGTTTCGCCAGGTACAGCCTCATCGCCGACACCGACGCCACGGTCGCACCCGGTGCGCAAGTCGTCGTGAAACCGCGGGCGATGGTCGCGGACCTCTCGGCCTTGCGCGGCGTGGGCAGTCGCGAACACCTGCTTGGCGCGGAAGGGACGGGTGATGTGGCGACGACAGGGTACGTGGACGCGTACTTCCGTTACCTGCACCGAGGCGCCGACGACGGCCTGTCGTTACAGGCGGGCACGTACCTGGACTGGATCGGCCAGGGACTGAAGGGCGTCACCGGCAGCGTGACCGTCGGCGAGGGCGCCCGCATCGGCGTGGATGCGGGCGGCACGATCGCCCTGACGGGAAGCGGCAACGTGGTCGTGGACGGTGTCCTCGTCGCACCCGGCGGCAAGATAGCCCTGCATAACCTCGATGCGCTGGCCCGGTTCAATCTTCCGGTCAACAGCAGTGTGTGGCTGGGTGCCCACAGCGAACTGGATGCCGGCGGGATATCCCTGCGCGATCCCGCGGCGGGCGCGATTCCACGCAGCGGAACCGCCGATGTCCCGGCACGCAACGGCACCGTGCTGGACGGTGGCACCGTCGAACTCTATTCCCGGCAGGATGTCGTCGCGGAGCGCGGGGCACGGGTGGCGTTGTCCGGTGCGAGCGACACCTACGACCTTCCCGCCGACGCCGATGGCCACGCCGTGGCCGACACGTCCCTGGTGGCGACGCCGGTATGGAGCGACGCGGGCTCGCTGGACATCCAGTCCGGCACGGGGCTCTACTTCGACGGCAGCATCGATGCGCACGGCGGTGCGGCCCAGGCCCGTGGCGGAAGCCTGGCGATTTCGTCCCAGGTGGATACGTTGCGACCGGTTCGCGACGGGGAGTTGATCCTCGTCCAGAGCGGGTGGCGCTTGCCGCGGGACAGCGATCCCTTCGCCGTCGACAGCCTCGACGAGCGCGATGGCGGCGACCTGCGTTTCGCGGTCGATCGTCTCGCCGGCTCCGGCATCGACGACCTTTATCTTGGCCAGGCGCTTCCCGGTAGCGATACGCCCGAAGCCGGATACCGCAACCTCCTCGTGACCTTCGCCGGCGACGTGTCGATCGACACGGCGAGGAGCATCCAGCTACGTACGACGGGGCTGGCCTCGATCGACGCCGGCTCGCGCACGGCATCGGCCGACGGCGCGGCGTCGCAAGGGAGCGCGGTCAGCCTCAAGGCATCTTATGTCGCGCTGTTGGGTGCGCCGGCCGATACGCGACCGGGAGCGACGGCGGGCCAGGCCACGCTCGACGTCGATGCCGACGTCATCGATATCGGCGGCCGACTCAACCTGCTCGGGTTCGAGCATGCCTCGTTCGACTCGCGGGGCGACGTGCGCTTCACGTTGCCCACGGACGATCCCGGAGTGAACCAGACGGGCTGGCTGAACGGCGCGGGCGACCTGGAGTTCACCGCCAGCCGCCTGTATCCGATGACGCATTACGCCTTCCTCATCAACGCGGCCCGTCCGTCGTCCGACACCACGGTTACCTTCCACCAGGCCGATCGGCACGATGCTTCCACGCCCCTGTCCGCCGGTGGCACGCTGGCGGTGGTCGCCGATCGTATCGATCAGGAAGGCACGCTCTGGGTGCCGTCGGGGTCCATCGTTCTCGGCACCGACGATCCGGAGGCCACGAGAACGGCGCTGGGGCTGGATGCCTCGATGCCGCTCGCGTCCACCAAGGATGTCCATCTCGCGCCGGGAAGCCTGACCTCGGTGTCGCTGGCCGGCGCGGTATTGCCTTACGGTACGACCCAGGACGGAAAGGACTGGCACTACGAGAACCAGGACGGACAACAGCAACCCCTCGTCGATCGTCCGCCTGAAAAGTCGGTGTCGATCGTGGGCGATGCCGTGGCCGTCGACGCGGGAGCGACCGTCGACCTTTCCGGCGGCGGCGACCTGCAGGCCGTGGAATGGATCCCGGGAACGGGAGGCACCCGCGACGTGCTGGCGCAGACCTATACCGACTATTCGACATCGCAGCAGGGTGAGCCGAAATCCCTGTACGCGGACGGCAGGCCGGTCTACGCGATCCTGCCGGGATACGACGCACCGGTGTCCGCCCACGACGTGGCCCTGGAACTCGGTGCGGGAGCGGGTCCGCAGATAGGGCAGGCGGTGTACCTGGCCGGCATGCCGGGGCTGCCCGATGGGGTCTACACGCTGCTTCCGGCGCGCTACGCGACGCTTCCGGGCGCGTATCGCGTGGTACAGGACACGGCGGTGACCGATGCGGTCATGGGCGCATCCGTCACGGCCCCGGATGGAAGCCACATCGTCAGCGGTTATTTCACCGATACCCTGACCGGTTCACGCGAAGCGCGGAACCGTTCCTTCATCGTGCAGTCGGCCCCCACGTGGAATCAGTACTCGGAGTATTCGCTGACGTCAGCAGCGGCCTTCTTCACGTCCAAGGCCGCCAAGGACGGCGGCACCACGCCTCGGCTCGGTGCGGACGCCGGTCGGCTCACCATCGCCGCTACGGCGGCGCTGTCGCTTGGCGCGACGCTCGACGCGACGCCGGCGAAGGGCGGGCGCGCTTCGCAGGTGGACATCTCGGGCGACGCGATCCAGGTCACGGGCGGCGATGCGCCCGGGCTCGACGGATACCTGCACGTATCGGCGGACGAACTGTCGTCGCTGGGCGCCGGCAGCCTGCTTATCGGCGGCAAGCGCGAGAGCACCGGGGAGGGCGACCGGATCGACGTGCTGGCCATCGACGTCGTGCTTTCCAACGACGCGTCCCATCCACTCCAGGGCAGCGAAATCGTGCTCGTCGCGAACGGCGATGGCGGCGTGACGCTGGGGGACGGCAGCGTCGTCAAGGCGACCGTGGCGGACGATGCGCCTTCGACGCCCTTGCTCATCGGGCGCATGCCCGGCGACGCGTCGGCCGGCGTGAGCGGCGACGGTGCGCTGTTGCGCGTCTCCGGCCAGGCCACGACGCCGATCGTCCGCGCCGACGTGACCGGTCTGGACGGCCCCGCCGGCACGCCGGGCGGGCATCTCTCGATCGGATCGGGAGCGCGGATCGAATCCTCCGGGGGGATCACGCTGGACGCGACGGGCACGACCTCGCTATCGGCGGACGCCGTGCTCGATGCGCCCGCCATCGACGTCACCGCCGGTCGCATCGGCCTGACGGCCACGAACCCGTCGCCGCAGGATCAGGCGGGTAGCCTCCTGATCGGTCCACGTATCCTCGCGCAGCTTTCCCATGGCGACGAAACGATCCTGCGTGGGCGCCAGGCGATCGACTTCATCGGCGACGTCGCGCTTTCGGCGTCGAACGCCATCACCCTCAGCGCGCCGACGATCGGCAGCGAGGGAGGGCATGCCACGCTCTCCGCCGATTCGTTGACGATCTCGAACGACACCGGGGCCTCACGCGCCACCGCCCATTCGGGCGATGGCGTGCTGCAGATCGACGCAAGGCAGGTGCACCTGGGGTCGGGAGACAGCACGTTGTCGGGCTTCTCCGGTTTCTCGGCCCATGCCTCCGACGGCGTGTACGCATCGGGCGTCGGCTCGATCGACCTCGGTACGGCCTCGGTCGACGTCGTCACGCCTCGCATCGTGGCCGAATCCGGATCCGATAACGTGCTCGACACGAGCGGCGCGATGCATCTGCTCACCGACGGCGGCGCGGCGGCACCGTCCGCGGACGTCGCCGGCAAGATCGCCCTGCAAGGCGGATCGATCGATGTCTCCACCGCGCTCATGGCGCCCGGAGGTAGAATCGCGTTGCACGCGACGCAGGGTGACGTTCGCCTCGACCGCGGGGCGAACGTCGACGTCGGCGGCGCATCGTTGCCCTTCCATGACGTGAACGTGTCCGTGCCGGGCGGCACGATCGTGTTGGAGGCCGATGCGGGAAGCGTCACCGCCTCGGCGGGGTCGCTGCTCGACGTCAGCGGCTCGACGGGCGGCGGCAGGGCCGGCACGCTGGACGTCATTGCGCAACGCGGCAACGTCACGTTGGGCGGCACGCTCGTGGGCCGCGCCGCGGAGGGTTACCTGGGCGGGGTGCTCTCGGTGGATGCGATGGGAGCCATCGACCTGGGCTCCGTCGCGGCGCTCGCCGGAGACGGCGGCCTGAACGGATCGGTGTCCATCCATACCCGCGAGGGCGATCTCACCCTGGCGAAAGGGCAGACCTTGCGTTCGCACCTGGTGCGCCTCACGGCGGATGGCGGCGACGTCGATATCGCGGGCGATATCGACGCGTCCGGCACCTTCGGCGGAAAGATCACCCTGTTCGGCGCCACGGGCGTCGACATCGACGGCGGACTGAACACCAGCGCCTCCGATCCGAACCACGACGGCGGCGATATCGCCATCGGAACGAGCGGCATCGGCGATGGGCACGTCGTGGCGTCCTACGGCTATCAAGAAGTCCAGCGAGCCGACGCCGGACATATCCGCATCGGAAGCGGCGCACGCATCCGGCAGGACGGAACCGCCGCCGACGGAAAGCTGTACCTGCGCGCACCGTTGCTCGTCGACGGCGACGTACCTGTGGATATCGCCGCCGGAACCGACTTGTCGCATTCGCGCGAACCGTCGCTCGAAGCGTATGCGGTGTGGGACACGCGCGATGCGTCGAGCGATCCCGCGAAGCACTTCGACGGCCTGGTCGATGCCGCGGGATGGTTTACGTCCGATCCGGTGACGGGCCGGCCCGTGCTCGTGGCGGGCACGTTCAAGGACGACGCGGGTAACGCCGTCGCCGGACCGGATCCGGCGGATCCCGCACAGGTCGCCGACTATCTCGCCCGATATCGTTTCACGCCCGACAACCTCGATCGGGCGCATGCGTCGTTCTACGGTTACGCCGACGGTGATGCGGGGAACGGTCCCGGCACGTTGATGGGCTACATCGAGCATCCCGGTTTCGCGTTCGAATCCCGCCTGCATGGCGTGGCACCCGCGCTCGACGTGCAGCCGGGCATCGAACTGCGCAACGGCGATGCCGGCACGAACGGCGGCGATATCACCGTGCTCACCCCCTGGAACCTGGGCGCGGGAACACGGGATGCCGAGGGTGCCCTCCATCTCGCCTACCGTTACGGCGACCAGGCTCCGATCGTGAGCCTGCGGGCGGAGGGCAACCTGGATATCCGGGCGAGCATCACCGACGGTTTCTATCAGGACGCCAGCGCGGGCGGCGTGGGAGGTCTTCCGCCGCTGGCGAGCTTGATCGAGGCGCAGGCGAGTTTCCAGGCGGCGATGGATGCGGGTGGTCTCAACGCACCGCAACTTTTCAGCGAACCCGGTGTTTTCACCAGCGGCGACCCGCTGGCCATTGCCGAGTACTACGGGCAATACGTCGCGTATGGTGACTACCTCGCCAAAGTCATCCCTGAACTGAGCAACGACTTCAACCCGGTGACGCCTGCCGCCGTCATCGGTGTCGGCCTCGGCTTTTCCCTGGTCGAGCATGTGGACGGCGCCCCTTTGCCTTTGACGAAGCCCACGACGTTGGCGGAGTATCCAGCCTATCTGGCCGCCTATAAGCCGTATCTGATCGAATCGGCGACCCTGACGGATTTCGCCGATACGGCGTTCGTCCCCGACGTCTTCGAGGCTCTGGCCGCGCCGCCCACGACACTGGATCTCATTCCCGCGACGCCCGCGCCAGTCGACAACAGTCCGTCGCCGCGTGCGGTGACGAACAACCCGCTGCCGATCCTGAGCGCCAACGTGTCCGGTGGACGTAGCACCTCGTATCGCCTGGTCGCCGGTGCGGACGTGACCTCGTCGGATCCCACGGCGACCGTAAACGGTGCGGCCGGTTCCGTCCTGCTCGGTGGCCATACGGACTACGCCGATCCCGACACCCGTCGCGTGCTCGCGGCGCCCACGGTGATCCGCACCGGCACCGGCGACATCGACATCGTGGCGGCAGCGGATGTCCGTTGGTCGGACGGACGCGCGCCCGCCGCCGTCTACACGGCCGGCGCGCCGGCGGCGGGAACGACGGCCGACGGCACGGCCTCGATCCTCAAGCCGTCCGAGGTCGACGGCTTGAGCACATCGGCGGCGACCGAGCTGGTGGTGACCGGCGCCGTCAATCCGGAGGGCGCCGGCCATCTCGACGTATCCGCCGGTCGCGACATCGTGGGACGGCAGGACATGCTCGACACGACGGGCGACCTGACGGGCACGCCGGGTACGCCCACGGCGCAGTACTGGTGGCAGTGGATGCAGACGAACAACAGCGAAACACGTTCGTCCATCAACTTTGGTGCGTTCGACCAGGGATTGATGAGCGCGGGCGGCGACGTCAGCGTGCAGGCCGGTGGCGATATCCGTCAGTTGTCCGTGTCGCTGCCGACCACCTGGGCGATCTCCACCGACGCCAGCGGCGCGCCGCATCTCCAGACCTACGGTGGCGGCGACCTCGACGTAACGGCCGGCGGCGACATCCTCAGCGGCAGCTACTTCGTGGCCCGCGGCCAGGGCAATGTCCAGGCCGGTGGCCGGATCGGAAGCGATTTTTCGGTGAGCTACGCGACGCCGTCCGGTCAACCCGCGACGATGCCCGTATCCACCCTGATCGCCATGCAGGACAGCCAGTTCTCCATCGAAGCGGGGGAATCGGTGTCACTGGGCGGCATATTCGATCCGTCGTGGCTGGACTCCCGCGGCGTATCCGAATTGCTCCCCGCGCACCACGCGGACGGCCAGGGGTATTCGGCGGATTCGCGCATCGACGTCAGCGCGCTATCCGGCGACTTGACCTACGGCGACCTCACGGCGCCCATCGCCCTGTTCGCCCCGGGGCTCGTCCCCAGTTCGGGAAACGCCGCCACCGACACGGCGGGCGACATCCTTCCGGCCACGGTCAACTTCGCCGCCGCACAGGGCGATCTGTCCCTGCTGACCAGCGGCGAGCTGTTTCCCTCCGACCACGGCAATCTCAGCCTCCTCGCCCAAGGAAACGTCACGTTCGACATCGCCGGCCGGGGGCAGGCCACGCGGCGTTCATGGGGCATCATCGATGCACCGCTGGGTTCCATGGCATCGCCGCTGAACCTGTCGCCGTTGATCGACGACTCCAACGGCGTGGCGACGCAAGCGCGCATCGCCGGCTACCTGTTCGGCACCGCGACGTCGGTCGATCCGGCGTTCCAGGCGTATTTCCACGCGGCCGAGCCGTGGCATGCCGACGACACCGACCCGGTGCGCGTCTATGCGTTGCAAGGGGACATCACCAACGGCACGGGCGGCGGCGTCGCGGCGGGATACCTCATGCCCAACAAGGCCGCTCGCATCGAAGCGGGGCGCGACATCGTCGATCTCGCCTACGTCGGCCAGCAGATCCGGGGTTCGGACATGTCCGTGATCAAGGCCGGACGCGACATCGTCGACACGCCCCTCGGTGCACCCGTCGCGGCCGACCAGCCGAACAACGTTCTGCCCCTGATCGTCCAGGCGGGTCCGGGTTATCTCTCCGTGCAAGCGGGCCGCGACCTCGGCCGGCTGGCCTCGCAGACCGACTTCTACGGCAATCAGGGGCAAATCCCCTTCAGCGTGCTTCTCGCGCCCGCCGGCGAAGGCGTCTACACGGGTATCGATACGGTCGGAAATATCTTCAATCCGCATCTTTCGGGGCAGGGCGCATCCATCGTGGCGTCGTACGGCGTGGCACCGGGCATCGACACCGCCGCGTTCATCGCCCGCTACATCGACCCGGCGGCCCCGAAACCCGCGGGCCTCGACGACGGTTCGGCGGCCCTGGTGACCTTCGTCGAGGGCTACGACGCCGGCCTCGGGGTGGATACCGGCCTGCTCGCCGATCGTCACGTACCGGACTACACCGTCGACGAAGCCTGGGCGCGATTCCAGTCGTTACCCGGCGAGGCGAAGGCCGTGTTCGTCCAGCAAACGCTGTTCCGCGTGCTGGCCCAGGTGGGCAAGGACTATGGCGACGCGAGCAGCCCGTTCGCGGGACAGTACGTGCGCGGTTACGACGCGTTGAACACCCTGTTCCCCGCGTCGCTCGGGTATACCGCCAATGGGCTCGACGGCGGCAGCAACGGGGCCCGGCAACTCGTGCACACGGGCGATCTCGATATTCGCGGCAGCACGATCCAGACCCAGAGAGGCGGCGACGTCTCCCTCCTCGCTCCGGGAGGCGAGGCCTTGCTGGGCAGCAGTTCGGCGCCGCCGGTCATCGTCGATCCGCGGGGCAACGTGCTTGCCGGACCGAATACGCAGGGCATCCTGACGCTGCAACGAGGCAACGTATCGATGTTCGGCGACGGCAGCACGCTGCTGGCGCAGAGCCGCATCTTCACCGAGCAGGGAGGTGACGTGACGATCTGGAGTTCCAACGGCGACATCAATGCGGGCAAGGGGGCCAAGACCAGCAGCGAGATACCGCCCGTGCGCTATCTCTGCACGATCGACGCCTGGTGCCTGCAGGATGCGGCGGGACAGGTGTCCGGCGCGGGTATCGCGACGTTGCAGACGGTCGCCGGCGCGCCGGAAGGCTCGGTCTACCTGATGGCGCCGCGCGGCACCGTGGACGCCGGCGATGCGGGCATTCGCGTATCCGGCAACCTCGTGGTGGCGGCGGCGCACGTCGCGAACGCGGACAACGTGCAGGTCAAGGGTGAGTCGATCGGCCTGCCCGTGGTGCAATCGGTCAACGTCGGCGCGCTCAATGCCGCCAGCTCGGCGGCGAGCGCGGCGACGAAAGCCGCCGAGGACGTCGCGCGTCAGCAGCAGAGCGACGCGCGCGACCGCATGCCGTCGATCATCTCCGTGCAGGTGCTGGGCGGCGATCCGAGCGCGAGCATCGACGGAACGAGGCGAGGCGTCGGTTACGATCCGAATGGACCGGTGCAAGTCGTACGTCGTGGCAGGAATGACGGATTGACGCCCGAGGAACGTTCTCGCATGCAGTAGCCTGATGCACGAAGTGATGCCGACGGGGACGGTCATGTCGGCATCATCTTCCATGTCATCGCCGCATCACCCACGGTTAACGCGAAACGGTCGATCCCACGTTAACGCTGTCATCGTTCTGGCATGTCGGGAGACACGCCTGCGTCACTGCCGGGACAACTGCGCCACGAATAATCGACAGGCCTCCAGATGGAGGTCTATCGACTAGGGGTAATACCATGTTCAAGCGTAACGCTACCCGCGCCAAGCTCGTTGCTGGTGCAGTCCTGCTGAGCCTCGGCCTGTCGGCCACCGGTGCCGCGATGGCCACCAACGTGTACGGCGGCGGCGCCACGCTGCCGGCCGGTGGTTACATGGGTTGGAACTTCGTCGCTTCCTCGCCGGCGAAGATCTTCTCCAGCAACGTGTCCTCGACGTCTTCCGGTGCCGCGACGGTCGCTACCGATTCGCTGATCGGTCATTGGGCCTCCACCACCGGCAACAGCGTGTCGTATTGCCAGACCGGCAGCGGCAACGGCAAGAAGATCTTCGACCACTTCGACGGTTCGGTGGTGCTCATCGGTGCCACCGGTGCCTGCACGGGCACCACGAGCGGCTTCGGCGCCGCCTCGGGCGCTCCGGTCGACCCGCACTTCGCCGGCAGCGACGCGCCGATGTCGCAGCAGGAATTCAACGGGTTCACCAGCGGCGGCAAGAACACCGCCAACACCCAGCCGGTGCAGTTTCCGGCCATCGTGGGCTCGGTCGCCATCGCCTACAACAACCCGGATGCCAGCAGCCTGAACCTGACCGATGCCGCCGTGTGCCGCATCTTCGCCGGCCAGGTGACGAACTGGAACCAGCTCACCGCCGCCGACCGCAACCTGCCGTCGGGTTCCGCCGCGCTGCCGTCGCGTGCCCTCAAGCTCGCCTTCCGCAGCGACGGCAGCGGCACGACGTTCTCGCTCGCCAACCACCTCAGCACCGTGTGCGGCAGCGCCGTCACCACCGGCCACTTCGTGACCGACCAGTCGTTCGCCGTGGTCGCCGCCGCGTTCACGCAGCCGACCGGTTCGATCGGTGCGAGCGGCAACACGGGCGTCGTGTCGGCCATCGAAGCCAACGCCGGTGCGATCGGCTACGCCGAAGCGGGCAACCTGAAGAACACCTCGGGCCTGACCGCCACCAAGGTCGCGCAGGTCAACGGTTTCGACCCGTACGCGAACCTGCCGGCCGTCGTCAGCTTCACCACCACCGTGCTGCCGGATCGCGTCATCTCCGGCGTGAACGCCAACGGTACGCCGGCCCTGGCTACGCTGACCGGCGGTGCGTCGTCGGCCGCCGGTTGCATGCTGATCGTCAACCCGGCCTCGTACGCGAACATCGCGAACCAGTATCCGATCATCGCCGTGTCGAACCTCATCGCCAACAACACCGGCAACGGTGCCGACGTCGGCGCCGTGCAGAGCCTGTTCTCGTCGCTCTACGGTTCCACGGCGCACGCCGGCGTCAATACCGTGGGCGCGGGTGCCGACGGCAAGGGCACGGGTTACGCCTTCGTCAATGCGCCGACCGCCGCCGCCAAGGTCACGTCCTGCATCAAGGCCTGATCGCCGCGTGTTCGTCCATCTCAAGGACGAGGAGGAAGGGCCCCGCGGGGCCCTTCCTTTTTCGCCGACGGTGCTTCGTCATGGGACCGACATCCCTGCCGCCGTATGCTGCGCATGAAGGAGGGTGACGCGATGCGAGCAGGCCCGGCGAAGGGGTTCAGTCTGCTGGAAACGCTGGCGGCGATGTTCCTGCTGGCCTTGTGCTTCGGTGCCTTGATGCAGGCGGCGGGCGCGTCCATGGCACTCAATGCCCGGGCCGCCGATTACACGCAGGCCTCGCTGTGGGCGAGCGGTCTCCTCGATCGGGTGTATGTCACGGAGTTTCCCTCGGTGGGCATGCACCAGGGGCGGTTCGACGACACCTACCGATGGAGGATGGCCGTGTCGGAGCCTTCGGCGGAAAAAAACATCGAAACGACCATGCCGATGCGAATTTACCGGATCGAACTCGTCGTCGAGTGGAGCGAGAAGGGAAAGCCCGCTTCGGCGCGATTCTCGACGGAGCGCACGGTGTCCGAGATTCGTGCGCGAAACGGTGGGGCGATTTCGCCGGGAGACGGCGGATGAGGCGATACGCGGGCTTCAGCCTGATGGAGACACTGGCCGCCCTGGCCTTGCTCGCGCTTCTTCTGCTGGGTGTCATGGCCTCCCTCGATACCATCGCCCGATCGACGCGAGCGAGTCTGGCGACGACACAACGGCTCGACGAAGTGCGTGCCGCGCAGAACTACCTCAGGACGGCGCTATCCGGCGCCCTCGCTTATCCATGGGCGCTGGATGCCGACAAGCGACCCCTGGTCTTCAGCGGCGACGTCCACTCGGCGATCTTCGTATCGCCCGGTCCCGGGTACCTGGCGAACGAGGGGCTGCAGCTGCAGAAGCTGTCGATCGAGGGAACGCCCGGAGACCAGCGCCTCGAAGTCGCCTTTGCGCCCATGGCGACGCGACAGTCGGCCCAGGTGGTCCCCTCGGTGCCGGAAACCCTCGTCGATCACGTGGTGTCGGGGCGCTTCACCTACAGCGGTATCGACGACCTGGGGCAACCGGTGACCTGGAGTGCATCGTGGCCGTACCGGCGACGCATGCCCACGGCGATCGGCGTGGAACTCCAACTGCGTGGTGGCGTGCGCTGGCCCGCGTTTTCCGTGCCGTTACGCATGGATCCGGTGGCGACGAACGTGCGTGAAGCGCTCGCGCGCCTCATGGCATCGGAGAAGCCACCTTGAACAGGCCTTTCCCGGCAGGAAAAGACAAGGGCGTGGCTCTTCTCGTCGTGCTTTGGGGATGCACCCTGGCGGCGATCACGCTGGGTGCGCTGTCGACCAGTGCGCATATCGAGGGTATGCAGGCGCTGGGGCAATACAAGCGAACGAAGGCATTCTATGCGGCTCAATCCGGCATGGAGCGAGCGGTATATCGACTCCGGGCAACGCAGCCTGCGCAGCGGTGGGCGGTCGACGGCAGGACGTACCGCTTTCGCGAAGACGCCGTCGACGTGGTCGTCAGCGTCACGGACGAGGACGGGAAGATCGACCTGAATCGGGCCTCGCCCGAAAGGATGGCGGCCCTGCTGAAAGCGGCAGGCGTGGCGCAAGGTGACGTGATGCGGTTCCGCGATGCGATCGTGGGTTGGGGAAAGCGCGGAAAGGCCTTCTCCGATTCGCTGCTCGCCGAAGGGGGCTTCACCAGCCTGGAAGAACTCAGGCGCGTGCCGGGCCTGCCCGCCGATGTCGTCGATCGGCTGGATCCGGCGTTGACGTTGTGGTCTTCGTCCGAGCCGAACCTCGCCCACGCGCCGCCCGTGGTCGTCGCCGCGGTGACGGGTGCCGGCATGGAGGCTTCGACGGCTTATGTCGACGACGTTCGCGACATGCGGCCGGGGAGTGACGTGTTACCTCCAACACCGGGGAACGAGGGCTCCTATAGCGCCTCCGCATCGTCGTCCAGCGGCACCGTGACCATCGTTTCGACGGCGACGGTACAGGACGACCTGGCGGTGAGCATCCAGGCCACCGTCATGCTCAAAGGCGATCCTGGCGATCCGCGCGCCTATCGTGTGGTTCGATGGCGGGAATCGGGATCGTCGCGTCGGTCGGACTCACCGGCGGACGCTTCCATCGGGCACTGAGGTGCCGATCGGGCACCGCATGAACTTGCCCCGCCGCGACTGTCCCTTGTTCCTGTCATCTACCGCTGCGACACTCCGGCGTATGCGCCCATCCCGTCTCTCCGCTTCGATCGCCCTGGCCGTCCTCCTGACCGGATGCTCTACGTTGCCGCAGCCGGGCGACGATGGTGCGCTGCAACGGGAAGCGCTCGCGGGCACCGAAAAGCCGGCCCCCCGATCCACACCCGTCGGAAGCGACCATCCGCCGCCGCCGGCCGTGGTAGCCCGGCCGGAGATCGACAGGGGCACGGGGCAATTCGTGAAGCCGGTAGGTCTGGCCAAGCCCAGGCCCGAAGGCGCGGGCACCGTCACCTTCAATTTCGAAAACCAGCCGGTCGAATCGGTGGTCAAGGCCATCCTGGGCGACCTGCTGCACGAGAACTATTCCATCGTCCCGGGCGTGCAGGGCAACGTGTCGTTCTCCACCTCGCAGCCGGTCACGGCCGAGCAGGCGCTTCCTATCCTGGAGACGCTGCTGTCGTGGACCAACAACGCGTTGGTGCGCACCAACGGACGTTACGTGGTGATGCCCTCGAAGGAGGCCGTACCGGGCAACGTGGTGCCGAGCATCGGTGCGAACGCGCCGGCCGGCGGCCTGCAGGCACGGTTGTACCCGCTGCATTACATCTCGGCCACCGAGATGCAGAAGCTGATCAAGCCGTTCGCGCGGCCGGACGCCACGTTGCTGGCCGATCCCACCCGCAACGTGCTGGTGATGGCGGGCACGTCCACGGAACTGGACAACTACGACCGCACGGTGAAGACGTTCGACGTCGACTGGCTCAAGGGCATGTCGGTGGGCGTGTTCAGCCTGCAACGCGCGGAGGTGAAAGACCTCACGCCCAAGCTCGACTCCCTCTTCGGCGAGAAGGGCAATACGCCGATGGCGGGCATGCTGCGCTTCATTCCCATCGAGCGCACGAACTCGCTGGTGGTGATCAGCCCGCAGGCGGACTACCTCGATGAAGTGCGCAGCTGGATCGATCGGATCGACCGGGGCGGCGGCAACGAGCCGCAGCTCTACGTCTACGACGTGCGCAACGTGCAGGCCGCGGACCTGGCCGATTACCTGTCGGACATCTACGGCGGCGGTTCGGGCGGTGGCCGTTCGGGCGACAGCGGCGGCAGGGTCGGCCCCGGCCTCACCTCGGGCACGCTCGGCGGCGACAGCGACCTGGGCAACCGTGGTGGCTCGGGTCTGGGCAGCACCACCGGCGCGTTCGGCAATACGCCATCGTCCACGTCCTCGTCGGGCCTGTCGTCAGGCTTGTCCACCTCGACGGGGTTCAACGGCTCCAACGGCACGGGTACGTCCGGCGGCATGGTCACCGGCGGACTCGGCGACGGCGGCTCCGGCGACACGGGGGGGACAGGCAATCGGCACGCCAGCGTCACCACCGACGAAGGCGTGCGCATTACCTCGGTCGACAACAACAACCAGCTGATGGTGCGTTGCCGTCCGTCGCAGTGGTCGGAAATCGAACAGGCCATCAAGCGCCTGGATGCCGTGCCGCTGCAGGTGCAGATCGAGACGCGCATCCTCGAAGTGCAGCTCAAGGGCGACCTCGAATTCGGCGTGCAGTGGTACCTCGAGGGCCTGGTCGGCGGCACCAACGGCTCGGTGGGCCAGCCGGGCAACAAGCAGCAGTGGGCGCTGGGCAACGCGGGCAACGTCTACAACCCGGCCAACGATGCCTTCTTCTACTCCTTCGTCAACAACAACATCGCCGTCGCGCTGCATGCGATGGAAACCAACGGAAACACCAAGGTGCTCTCCGCGCCGTCGCTGGTGGTGATGAACAACCAGAAGGCGCACATCCAGGTCGGCCAGCAGATCCCGATCACGCAGACCTTCGTCAACACCAACGCGAACACCGACAATACGTTCGGCGAGGTGGAATACAAGGACACCGGCGTGATCCTCAACGTGCGCCCGCGCGTGAACCCGGGCGGCCTGGTCTACATGAACGTGAGTCAGGTGGTGAGTTCCCCGGGCCCGAAGGATCCGACCTCGGGCAACTTCCCGATCACCCAGCGCGAGGTCGCCACGCAGGTGGCGGTGCAGAGCGGGCAAACCGTGCTGCTGGGCGGCATGATCCAGCAGAACGACGTGCTTTCGGACACCGGTATCCCGGGCCTCAACCGCATACCCATTTTCGGCAGGTTGTTCGGTTCCACCTCCCGTAGCCGCGACCGTACGGAACTGCTGGTGCTGATCACGCCCAAGGTCATCACCGACGGCAGCGACGCCAAGCAGGTCACCGACGAATACCAGCGCAAGTTCGAGTCCCTGCGGCCGCTGCTCCACCCGCCGGCGGGCTGACAACGCATACGCTGGCATCACGGGGACCGCCGCAGATTGGTCCGGTCCGTTCGTCGGGGGGCAACGCGTGATCCAAGATCTGGCCGGCTGGTCCAAACTGCTGGAGTTGATGCCGACGGCGATGTTCGTCCGCGACGCGGACCACCGCTGGGTGTTCGTCAATCGCATCGGATGCGAGTACCTGGGACTTTCCCCGACCGACGTGCTGGGCCGGCGCGATGAAGAGGTCTTTCCCAGCGACCAGGCCGAGCGTTTCAGCCGGGGCGACGACGCCGCGTTGCGTGGCCACGAAGTGGTGGAAAGCGAGGAAGTGGTGGCCGACGCCCACGGCCGCTCGCGCACCCTGCTCACCCGCAAGACCTGTATCGAACTCGAGGGCGCGCCACACGTGCTGGCTTCCGTCACCGACATCACCGAATTGCGTGAGTCCGAGGCGCACGTGCGCTGGCTGGCATGCCACGATGCCCTGACGGGCCTGGCGAACCGCACGACGCTCTTCAGCAAGCTCGACGCCGCGGTGGCCCGGGCCGCCTCCGGCGGTGGCAACTCGGTGCTGTTCTACCTCGACCTGGACGGCTTCAAGAAGGTGAACGATACCTACGGTCACCACGCCGGCGACGAACTGCTGGTGGCCTTCGGCACACGGTTGCGCGGGGCCGTCCGCTCGGGCGACACGGTAGCCCGGATCGGCGGCGACGAATTTGCCATGCTGGTGGAAGACGACGGCACGCTCGATGTCGACGAACTGGCCCACCGGATGCTCGAGTTGGCGGCCAGGCCTTTCGAGGTGCTGTCGTCCACGGCGTCGGTCGGTGCCTCCCTGGGCGTGGTCCACCTCGGCGCCGACGCGGTGGCCGCGGGCGAGATGATCCGCAAGGCGGGCAGCGCGCTCCACGAGGCGAAAAAGCGCCCCCATCGCCACGTCGTCTATACCGACCAGCTCGACGAGGCGTTGAAGCGTCGCCACGAGATCGAACGCGCCTTGAACGCGGCGTTGTCCACCGGCGAGGGCCTGGGCTGCCACTACCAGCCCATGGTTCGCGCCAGCGACGGCAAGGTGGTGGGCATGGAAGCGCTGGCACGCTGGTGGCATCCGAGGCTCGGCGTGGTGCCGCCAGCGCAGTTCATTCCCCTGGCCGAGGAAACCGGCCTCATCGTCCGCCTCGGCGACTGGATGCTTCGCACGGCGTGCGCGCGGCTGGCCAGGGTGCCCGGGCTGTTCGTGGCGGTGAACGTCAGCGCCGTGCAGCTTCGCGACGAGCGGTTCGGCGCACGCGTGCTGGACGTGCTCGAACAGACCGGCCTGCCGCCGGACCGTCTCGAACTGGAAATCACGGAGACCGCCATCGTCAACGCCGATGGCGCCGCCTCGCAGGCCTTGCGCGGACTGCGCGCGAAGGGGGTGCGCATTTCGCTGGACGACTTCGGCACGGGCTATTCCAGTCTCGCCCTGCTGAAGGATCTGGAAGTCGACAAGGTGAAGATCGATCGCTCCTTCGTGCAGCAGGCCACGCTGGCCGACGACTCGGCGGCGATCGTCCGGGCCGTGTCCAACCTGGGCGCGGCGCTCGGCCTGTGCGTGGTGGCCGAAGGCGTGGAAGACGAAGCGCAGCACCGCTTCGTGCGCGAAGCGGGTTGCGACGAACTGCAGGGTTACCTGTTTTCCCGGCCGGTGCCGGAAGACCGCATCGAGTGCGTGAGCCGGGGCTATTCGTCGGAGTAGCCGCCCGAGGGCATGGGCCAGGTGCGGCGCAGGTCCGGCATGCCGGGCATCGAGGTGGGTTGCGGCAAGGGCAGCGGCAAGCGCGTGCCCTGGTCGCCGGTGGCGTCGCCGACGATGGCGATCACGCAACCGCCGCTCTCCTGCGAGGTGCCGAAGGACAGTCGTCCCCATGGCATCTGCATCACCGTATAGCGGTTGGGCAGCATCGAGGGGGCCCGGGGCAGGTTGGTTTCCGAGGCGCCGACCGGATGGAACAGGTCGGAGAGCTCGGCCCGCGCGAAGCAGGGGCGCTGCTCGAGCTGGATGGAGGTGAAGCGCACGATCGGCACGTCGCCACCCTCGTCGAACCCGCGCGCTTCGAAGGCGCTCACCCGGTAGCCGTCGCGGGTGACGAACGGCTGGCTGCGCACGATCTGCGGCGGGGCATCGGCCGTGGGGTGCAACCCGCCGGGCAGCTTGTTCGAGAGCAGGTCCATGGCATTGGGCAGGGTGCCCATGGTGCCGTTGATCAGTTCCACCAGCGTCTTGTCGCTGCGCGGCACTCCGGCCACGGGCTCGGCGCCGGAGGCCGGGGCGAGCAGGGCGAGCAGGGCGGCGAGGGCGTGCGGGCGCATGCGTAACAGGCTGGTCGAGGGTGCGCTAGTTTGCACGAGTTATCGCGGTTCGGGAGGGAAAGATGTCCCGGAGGCCTTGCATGGCGCGCCGCCGCCCGGATATTCCCCGTAACGTTCCAGCGTGCCGCCCGATGACCGACCTTCGCTTCGACAACGCCTTCGTCCGGGATCTTCCCGCCGATCCCGACACGGGCGACCAGCCCCGCCAGGTGGCTGGCGCGGCGTTTTCCTGGGTGAAACCCACGCCGGTGGCGGCCCCCCGGCTCATCGCCGTGTCGGAGGAGGTCGCCGGCATGCTCGGGCTGGACGTGTCGCGAAGCGATTTCGCGAGCGTCTTCGCGGGCAATGCCTCGTGGCCGGGCATGACCGGCTACGCCATGGCCTACGGCGGGCATCAGTTCGGGCACTGGGCCGGGCAACTCGGCGACGGCCGTGCGATCGGCTTGGGCGAGGTGCTCACCGCCGCCCACGGTCGGCAGGAGATCCAGTTGAAGGGCGCCGGACGCACGCCGTATTCGCGCGGGGGCGACGGCCGGGCGGTGCTGCGCTCGTCGATCCGCGAGTTCCTGTGCAGCGAGGCGATGCACCATCTGGGCGTGCCGACCACCCGCGCGTTGTCGCTGGTGGCCACCGGCGACGAAGTGATCCGTGACGTGCTCTACGACGGCCACCCGGCTCCCGAGCCGGGCGCCATCGTCTGCCGCGTGGCGCCGAGCTTCCTGCGCTTCGGCTCCTACGAACTGCCTTCGGTACGTAACGACATCGACCTGTTGCGTCGCCTGGTGGACTTCACCGTCGCCACGCATTTCCCCCAGGTCCACGCGCTGCCCGAGGCCGAACGTCTTGCCGCGTTCTTCATGGACGTGTCCGAGCGCACCGCGCGGCTCATGGCCCACTGGATGCGCGTGGGTTTCGTGCATGGCGTGATGAACACCGACAACATGTCCATCCTCGGCCTCACCATCGACTACGGCCCCTACGGCTGGATCGACGATGTCGATCCGGATTGGACGCCCAACACCACCGATCGCGCGCATCGTCGTTACCGCTTCGGCCACCAGCCGGCGGTGGGCTGGTGGAACCTGCAACGGCTGGCCCAGGCGCTGTCGCCGCTGTTCGCCGATGCCGCGCCCCTGCAGGCGGGGCTGGACCGCTACGTGGCCGTGTTCGAGGCGTGCGACCTCGCGTTCTCGGCAGCCAAGCTCGGCCTCCTGCGATCGCGCGAGGGCGATCAGGCCCTGGTGGACGACCTGCGCGGGCTGCTCGCCGAGGGGGGCGTGGACATGACGCTGTTCTACCGGAGCCTGGCGTCACTGGATCTGTCCGCGCCGAGGCCGGATACCTTTGCGGAAGCCTTCTACGAAGCGAACCGCCGCGCGGCGGTGGAAGACGGCTTCCGTGGATGGTTGTCCCGCTATGCGAAGCGCGTGCACGAGGACGAGGCGACCGAGGCCGAGCGTCTTGCGCTCATGCACGCGGCCAATCCGCGCTTCGTGCTGCGCAATTACCTGGCCCAGCAGGCCATCGATCGCGCGGAGCGGGGCGACGACGAGGGCATCCATGAACTGCTCGATACCCTGCGCCGCCCGTATGACGAGCAGCCGGGCCGCGAGCACCTGGCCGCGCGCCGACCGGAGTGGGCGCGCGACCGCGTGGGCTGCTCCACGCTTTCGTGCAGCAGTTGATTACTTCGCGATCTTCTTCGCGAAGGCGAGCAGGTCGTCGTTGAAGCGATCCTGGTGGGTCACCACCAGTCCGTGCGGGGCGCCCTCGTATTCCTTCAGTTCCTTGTCGCCGCTCTTGACCATGTGGATGCCGGTGCGCGCCGCGGCGTCGATCGGTACGATCTGGTCGTCGGTGCCGTGGATCCACAGGAACGGCACGTCGATCTTCTCGAGATCCGGACCGTAATCCACTTCGGAAAACTCGTGGATGCAGTCGAGCTGGCCCTTCAGGCCGCCGAGCATGCCCTGGCGCCAGAAATCCTTGCGGGCGCCCACGGAAACCTTCGCACCCTCGCGGTTGTAACCGAAGAAGGGCAGGGAGAGGTCTTCGTAGAACTGCGCGCGGTCGTCGAACACGCCCTTGCGGATGCCATCCATCGCCGAGAGGTCCAGCCCCTTCGGATACTTCTCGCTCTTGACCATGCGCGGCGGCACGGCGCCCACCAGCACGACGCCGGCGACGCGCCCGCTGCCGTGGCGGCCGACGTAGTGCGCCGCTTCGCCGCCGCCGGTGGAATGGCCGACGAGGATGATGTCCCGCAGATCGAGGTGTTCGATCAGCGTGTTGAGATCGTCGGCGTAGGTGTCCATGTCGTTACCGTCCCAGGTCTGCGACGAGCGGCCATGGCTTCGGCGGTCGTGGGCGACGGCGCGGAAGCCGTGCTTCGCCATGTGCACGATCGACGGCTCCCACGCGTCGCCGCTCAGCGGCCAGCCGTGGCAGAACAGCACGGGCTGGCCCTTGCCCTGGTCCTTGTAGAAAATCTCGGCACCGTCTTTGACTTTGACGAAGGGCATGGCGGGTCTCCAGTGAAGGTGGTTCGAGTTGCAATGATTGCGCACGGCGCGATCGGGCTTCTTGCATGAAAGTCGCCAAGCGTCCGCCAGAAGCTAGAATGGCGGTTCGCCTCTTCCCGCCATGAGCCTTCGCTCCCGTGTCAGCCGGTTCCGCCTCCGATGCCGCCCTCGAAGCCCTGTTCGTCCCGTTCGACACGGGCGAACTCGCCTTGCCCGTCGAGGGGGGCGTGACGATGTTGCGCGCACGAGACGGTTTCGCCCTGCGTGAAAACCGGCGGGCGGGATGGCTGTTGCAGCAATCGTTCAAGCCGGCGGCCGATGCCCTCGCGCGCTCCGGATTCGACGTGGCGCCCGCACCGCCCGGCGGGCGCTACCCGCTGGTGATGGTGTTGCCCACGCGCCAGCGCGAGGAGACCCGGGCCCTGTTCGCGCAGGCCATGGCGCTCAGGGCCGAACGCGGCATCGTGGTGGCCAGCGTGGCGAACGCGGAGGGCGCGAAGACGGCCGAGGCCGATCTCGCGCAGTTGGCCGGTGGCGTGGCGATGCTTTCCAAGCATAAGTGCCGGGTCTTCTGGACGCGTCCGGATGCCGAGGCCGATGCCGCGCTCGCCCAGGCGTGGCTGGCGCTCGACGCGCCGGTGGCCGTCGCCGAGGGCCGTTACGTCAGCCGTCGCGGCCTGTTCGCCTGGGATCGCGTCGACGTCGCGTCGGCCTTGCTGGCGAGCGTGTTGCCGGACGATCTCTCCGGAAAGCTCGCCGATCTCGGCGCGGGCTTCGGTTACCTGGCGTGCGAAGCGTTGGCGCGTTGCCCGGGCGTGATCTCCGTCGATCTGTACGAAGCGGAAGCGCGCGCGCTCGAACCCGCACGCCGCAACGTGGCCTCCGCCATCGAACGCCGCGGACGCGAGGTGGCCGCCGCCGTCCATTGGCACGACGTGACGCACGGCGTGGCGCGGGATTTCGACATCGTGGTCTCCAATCCGCCGTTCCACCAGGGCAGGGCGGGCGAGCCCGACCTCGGCCGCGCGTTCATCGCCGCGGCAGCCGGTGCGCTTCGTCCGGGCGGCCGTTTCTGGATGGTGGCCAATCGCCACCTGGCCTATGAGGCGACGCTGGAAGCCCATTTCGGCACGGTGCGTACCGTCGTCGAACGGGATGGATTCAAGGTGATCGAAGCGAAGGAGCCCCGTCGATGAAACTCGTGCGCCTGTTGGCGAACCTCGGCTACGGCAGCCGTAAGCAGGTGGCCATGATGTTTCGCGAAGGCCTCGTCACCGATGCGGCCGGTGAGGTGCTCTACGCCGACGACAAGGTCGAGCATGCCGACGTGCGCTTCGACGGCGAGCCCCTCGACCCGCCGCAGGGCCTGGTGCTGATGCTGCACAAGCCCACGGGCTACACCTGCTCGCGGAAGGACGTGGGCCGCCTCGTCTACGACCTGCTGCCGCCGCGCTTCGCGTTGCGCAACCCCGTGCTGTCCACCGTGGGACGCCTCGACCGGGATACGTCGGGACTGCTGCTGTTCACCGACGACGGCGGCCTGCTGCACCGGATCATCTCGCCGCGCGCGTCCGTGGCGAAGGTCTACGAGGCGGAGCTGGCGGCGGACCTGCGTGGCCACGAGGGCGGCATCTTCGCTTCCGGCACGTTGATGCTCGACGGCGAGAACGATCCGCTGGAGCCCGCCACGCTCGAGGTCCTGGGCCCGCGCCATGCGCGGCTCACCCTCACCGAAGGCCGCTACCACCAGGTGCGCCGCATGTTCGCCGCCGTCGGCAACCACGTGGAGGCCTTGCGGCGCACGGCGTTGGGTGGCCTCTCGCTCGACGGACTGCCGCCCGGCGAGTGGAGGCCGCTGACCCCGGGCGACATCGAGAGCATCTTTCGCCAAGGCGCGTGACGGGTGGCGTGGACGCGATGTCCACGCGGAGTGCAGTATCCCCCGACGACCTGAACCTTTTGAGGAGTGCACGATGAAGAAGATCGCGATCGTCGCGGCGGGCCTGTTCGCCTGTGCGGCGGCCCAGGCGGCCGAAAAGAGCGTGGTGGTGCCGATGACCATGGTGTCGGCCGACGGCAGCGGCACGTCGGTGGGCGAGATCACCATCACCGAAAGCGCGGGCGGCCTCGTGTTCACTCCCGACCTCAAGGGCCTGCCGGCGGGTGAGCATGGGTTCCACCTGCACGAGAAGGCCAGTTGCGCCCCGGGCGAGAAGGACGGCAAGAAGGGCGCCGCCCTGGCGGCCGGCGGTCACTACGATCCCCAGCATACGGGCAAGCACGAGGGGCCCGAGGCGATGGGGCACGAAGGTGACCTGCCCAAGCTCACCATCGGTGCCGACGGCACCGACACCACGGCCGTCACCGCGCCTCGCCTGAAGACGCTGGCGACGGTGAAGGGGCATTCGCTGATGATCCACGCCGGTGGCGACAATTACTCCGACCAGCCCGAAGCGCTGGGCGGCGGCGGGGCCCGGATCGCCTGCGGTGTCGTGAAGTAAGCCTCGGCAACCGAGGGCTTTCGTGGGAGCCGACAACGTCGGCTCCCACGGTGACTCAGAACAGGTCGATGCTGCCCAGCGCCACCGGCGCCAGTTCGCCGGTACGCGACAGGTTCTCGTAGCCATGCACGCTGTTGCGTCCGTTCTGCTTGGCGTAGTACAGCGCCTTGTCCGCCCGGTCCAGCACGATCTCGGAATAATCGTTCTCGGTGATGCGGGCGTAGCCGATGCTCACCGTGACGTGGCCCACCTGCGGATAGGCGTGCTCGGCCACGTAACGGCGGAAGCGGTCGAGCGCGCCGTGCGCCGTTTGTTCGTCCTGCGCGGCCAGCAGCATCACGAACTCCTCGCCACCGAAGCGGAAGAGCACGTCGCCCTGGCGAAAATTGGTGCGCATCTGCTGGGCGAGCATCAGGATCACCTCGTCGCCGTAGACGTGGCCGTAGGTGTCGTTGATCCGCTTGAAATGATCGATGTCGAGGATGGCGAGGTACACCTGGGGGCCGTCGCCGGATACCTGGCGACGCTCTTCCCGGCCGTCGGCGAGCGCGCGGGCCCTCTGGCGGCGCTGCTTGAGCATGCGCTGCAGCCGGCGGTCGAAGCTGCGCCGGTTATAGAGACCGGTGAGCTTGTCGCGTTCGCTTTCGTTGAGCAGGGCGATGTAGTTGCAATAGATGCGGGCAAAGCCCTCGACGAGCGCGCGGACACCGTTCAGGCCTTCGTCCGATTCGAGGGTCAGCGCGCCGATGGCGGTCTGTTCGCGCTTGATGGGAATCACCAGCCGGTGCAACCCGGCCGGGGTCACGTCGCTGACGGTCTTGAGGGTTTCCATCGCGCGCGCGATCGTCTGCACCGATTCGTCGTCATGCGACGGATCCATGGCCTCCACCACGAACGCACCGTCGGCACCATGGGTGCAGGCGACGACGGTATCCACGGGAAACTGCACGCTCTCGCCACGCTTGCACAGCATGACCGTCCTGACCTTCACCAGTTCGGCCAGCGACAGCACGAGGCTGTGATCCAGCGCATCGATGTCGCGGTGGTGGGTGAACTCGGCCACGGAGGCGAGCAATCGGGAATCGGGTACGTGACCCGGCGGAACGGGCCTGGATGACCTCATGGACGCGGCTTCCCTGCGACGTGGAACAGGCTAGAAACGGACACCGAGCACTTCCTCCCAGAATGGGCCCGCACCAAGGCCCGAACCTCGCGTCAATGGATAGCCCGCCTGGCGGGGCTTGCAGGGGCTAGCGGCCGGGGGAGCGCGAACTTTAGGGCAAAAGAGGTTGGATTGTAAAAAATGTGATGCACTTGGGGTTTACAGGTCTTCACGAAATGGTCCTGAATGGAGTAGGCGATCAGTCGCCCGACCACCATCCCCGCCATTTGAAGAACAGCACCGGCAGGATCATGCTGATCACGATCACGCCCAAGGCCATGGGGTAGCCCAGCGGCCAGTCCAGTTCGGGCATGTGCTTGAAATTCATGCCCCATATGCCCGCGAGGATGACCGGGGGAATGGTCGCCACCGAAGTGACGGTAAGCACCTTCATCACGTGGTTCTGGTCGGTGCTGATGAAGCCGAGGGTGGCGTCCAGCACGAACTGGAGCTTGTTGGTGAGCTGGTCGTCGAACTCGTCGAGGGTCTTCAGGTCGTGGTCGACCACGCGCAGGCGCACTTCCACCAGGTCGGACATCCAGGTGGGTTTCTTTGTCTTCACGAAGGAGACCACCCGCTGCACGCCGAGCATGGAGGAGCGGTTGCGGGCCTGGACGCCTTCGAGCCGCCCGACCTCGAGCATGCATTCGCGCAACACCGGCGTGCCCAGGCGGGTCGGCGTGAACACGCGGTCGGAGAGTTTCTTGAGTTCGGCCGAAACGTCTTCCATGTTCTGCGCGGCCAGGTTCACGATCGCTTCCACGAGGGTCGCGAAGACGTCGCCGCTCGTTTCCCAGTGATGCTCATGGCAACCCTCCGCGGCCAGTTCGAAGGCGCGCGAATCGGAGAAGCGCAGCGTCATCATGACGTGGGCGGTGATCACCAGCCCGATCGGCCCGGGTTTGTGCCCATTGCGGGTATCCGCGAAATACGGGATCGACAGGTACATCGTGTCGTCGTCGTCGGTGCGGATGCGACTGGAGAGCGCGAGATTGGCGACGTCGGACCGCTCCGGCACGCGCAGGCCGGTGGCTTCCGCGGCCCACCGCCGTTCCTCGTCGGTGGGGTCGAACAGGTCGATCCATGCCGGGGTGGCAGGCTTGTCCATGCCGGCTTTCCATGCGATCGCGCGCTGGCCGTAAGCGTGAATGGTTAGCACGTGCGGTGTAGTCCTCGAATGGGCCGCGCCAGTCTACGCTTCCAGCGTGGCATCCATGCTGATGTCGGCGTTCAGCACCTTGGACACGGGGCATCCTTCCTTGGCTTGCCTGGCGATCTTCTCGAAGCCGGCCTGGTCGGTGCCGGGCACCTGCGCCTTCACGCTCAGGTGCACCTTGGTGATCGAAAAGCCTTCGCCATCCTTTTCGAGGGTGACGTGGGCCTTGGTTTCGATCTTGTCCGCGGTGAAGCCCGCGTCGCCCAGCATCAACGAAAGGGCCATGGTGAAGCAGGCGGCATGCGCCGCGCCGAGCAGTTCCTCGGGATTGCTGCCCGGGCCGTCCTCGAAGCGAGAGGCGAACCCGTAGGGGGCCTCCTTGAGCACGCCGGTCTGCGTCGAGATCACGCCCTGGCCGTCCTTGATGCCGCCTTTCCAGATCGCCGAACCCCATTTCTTCATGGCACCCGCTCCCGTCGTCGAAAGATTCGCTTGACGCTACCCCCCCGTACATCCAGAGAATGCGAAGGCACCCACGGAGACTCCCATGAACGACTCGCCCAAGCCATTGGAAATCGTCCACGACGAAAAGCAGCACACGTTCTCGACGGTGGTCGACGGATACACCTGCGAAATCGATTACCTGCTCGACGGCACCACGATGGTGATCACCCATACCGGCGTGCCCGATCCGGTGGGCGGGAGGGGTATCGCCAACCTGCTGACGCGTTTCGCGGTACAGGTGGCGCAGGCGAAAGGCTGGACGATCCGGCCGGCGTGCTCGTACGCGGCCACCTGGTTCAAGCGCAATGCGGAATACGGTCACTTGTTGGCCTGATCGCGCCCGGGATTCGCCGATACGATCGGCTCCCACCCCTTCGGTAGCCAGGTTTCCTCGAACGCCCGACGGAGGGTGGGCGCCGGTCGTACCGGCAAATGTCGAATTCGGTAGCCAGGTTTCCTCGAGCGCCCTACCGAAGGGGTGGGAGCCGATCGTATCGGCGAATGTCGGAGCGAGCGGGCCCCGGCCGACTATCGCGTCAGAACTTACACACGTGTTAGGTTTCACGCATCCTACACACCCCGAGGGGCCGAACGATGCGTAACACGTGGATAGCCGCCGCCATGGCCCTTGCCTTCGCGGGCGCCGCGCATGCCGGTAAGGCCCCCGCCACGGACAAGCCGGATCAGGCCCCCACCGACCCGCGCATCGCCGCCATCCTCGAATCGCTCGGCAAGGTGCGCACGGTCCAGTCGGTGGCGATGTCGCCCGACGGCAACCACCTCGCCTGGGCCGTGAAGACCGGCAAGGGCACCGCCATCGAAATCGCCGACGCGGACGGCCAGAAGGCCCATCGCCTCACCGCCACCAAGGATTGCCGCGAGGGCTCGGTGGCCTGGGCAGCCGACTCCCGTCACCTGGCCTTCCTTTCCGACTGTGCCGGCAACAAGCCGGGCATCGAGGAAGGCAAGCAGAACGACATCTACGTGGCCGACACGGCCGGCAAGGCCGCGCCCAAGCGGCTCACCCAGTTGAAGGGCTACGTCTCCAGCCTGTCCTGGCGTCCCGACGGCAAGGCCCTCGGCATCCTTTACGTACCCAACGCCACCCGCCGCGCCAGCGCCACGGCCGCGGCCGGTCCCCAGGTGGGCGAGATCGGCGTGGACAACATGGAGGTGCAGCAGGTGGCCATGGTCGACGCCAGCGGTGGCGCGGCGCGGGCGATCACGCCCGAGGGCATGCACGTCTACGAATACAGCTTCTCCGCCGACGGCGGCCGCATCGCCTACGTGGCCGCGCCGCCGCCGGGCGACAACAACTGGTGGGTGGCCAAGCTCTACGCCACGTCGGTGAACGGCGGCGACAAGCCCGTGACCCTGGTGGACACCAATGCCCTGTCCGGCCCGCTGAAGGATCTGCAGATCGCCGTGCCGCGCTTTTCGCCCGACGGTTCGCGCATCGCCTTCATCGGCGGCCTGATGAGCGACCAGGGCTCCACCGGCGGCGACATCTGGACGGTGCCCAGCACCGGCGGGGCCGAACCGGTCGACGTGACCCCGGGCATCCAGACCACCCCGGCGTGGTTCGCATGGACCGGGCCGCAGAACCTCGTCGTCTCCGAGGCGGCGGCGGGCACCAGTCGCGTATCGAGCTACGAACTGCCGGCGCAGGGGGCGGCCAAGGCCACCACGCTGTTCGAAACCCCCATGTCGCTGGGCGACGGCCGCCTCTCGATGTCGATCTCGCTCGACGAGAAAGCCGACAAGGCCGCCTTCGCCGCCAGTTCGTTCGAGCAGGGCTACGAAGTGCACGTGGCCGACCTGGGCGGTCATGCCGCGCCCAAGGCCGTCACCCGCTTCAACGCCGGGCTGAAGCCGATGTGGGGCAAGGCCGAGTCGATCACCTGGACCAACGAGGGCCATGAGGTGCAGGGCTGGCTGCTGTATCCGGCCAACTACGACGCCAAGAAGCGTTACGGCATGATCGTCTCGATACACGGCGGACCGGCGGCATCCGTGCTGCCGCGCTGGCCTGGCGTGGGCTACGGCGCGGCGCCGCTGTCGGCCCTGGGTTATTTCGTGTTCATGCCCAACCCCCGGGGCAGCTTCGGCCAGGGCGAGGCGTTCGTGCAGGCCAACCGCAAGGATTTCGGCTACGGCGACCTGCGCGACGTGCTCGCCGGCGTCGACGCGATCGAGAAGAACCATCCGGTGGACGACAACCGGCTGGGCCTCACCGGTTGGAGCTACGGCGGCTTCATGACGATGTTCGGGGTGACCCAGACCCAGCGATTCCACGCGGCGGTGGCGGGCGCAGGCATTTCCAATTGGCAGAGCTACTACGGCCAGAACCTCATCGACCAATGGATGAAGCCCTTCTTCGGCGCCTCGGTGTATGACGACCCCAACGTCTACGCCAAGAGCTCGGCCATCAACTTCATCAAGGACGTAAAGACGCCGACCCTGGTCGTGGTGGGCGAGCGCGACGCCGAATGCCCCGCACCGCAGTCGTTCGAGTTCTGGCATGCGTTGCGTGCCCAGGGCGTACCCACCTCGCTGGTGGTCTATCCCGGCGAAGGCCACGGCTTTGCCCAGGAAGCCCACCGACGCGACGTGCTGGCGCGTGCCCTGGCCTGGTTCGACCGCTACCTGCCGGCCGACGAAGGGCACTGAAACGGCCTCGTGCCGGACGTGAAGCTCGGCACGATTGCGTTTTTTCGCCGACCCATCATCATTCGAGGGTGGGTCGGTCGCGCCATCCAAGGGAAGCGTTCCGGCAGGGCTGGTCAGGAAAAGCTAAAGTCGGAGGCGGGGATGGCCGATACTCCAAGGGAATCCGTGTTCCGCGACCGGCCTGCCGCCGGGTGTCCCGGCGCGGTCGTTTTGACATCGGGTGATTTTGCGGACCGGGCCGGCGTGCCTCGGTCCCGTGACGTGTCCCCCAGGCAGGGCCGGAGCGTGGCGTGCTGACACAACTTAGCGTCGAACCGGCCTGGTTGATCGCCCTGGCCGTGGTCTGCGCCGCGGCCGCGGTGGCGATCTTCTGGCTCATCGGGCAGCATCGCCATCTTTCCCGGCGGCTGAAGGATCCCCGGCAGCACGCGGGGCACGCGCTGGCCTTCCACGCCTACCACGACAACCTCACCGGGTTGCCGAACCGTGCCTACGTCATGGAGGCGCTCGAACAGGCGCTGGCCGGCCCCGGCGCCGAATCGCTGGCGGTGATGTTCATCGACCTCGACGGCTTCAAGTCCATCAACGACACCCTCGGCCACGAAGCCGGCGACGCCTTCCTGCGCGCCGTGGCCACTTCGTTGCGCAGCAGCGTGCGCGATCGCGACACCGTTTCGCGTTTCGGCGGCGACGAGTTCGTGGTGGTGGTGCAGTCGTACGGCGGCATGGAAAACCTCGTCCGCGTCTGCCGCAAGGTGCTCGACCTCGTCTCCCAGCCGGTGAACGTATCGGGCCAGTTCGTGGCCGTGAGCCCGAGCATCGGCGTGGCCGTGGCACCGAAGGACGGCACCCTTGCGCAGACCCTCATCCGCAACGCCGACGCGGCCATGTACGCGGTGAAGGAAACCGGCAAGGCCGACTTCCGCTTCTACGAGGAAGGCATGCTCGAGCAGGCGCGGGAGCGGCTGGCGCTCACCGTCGAACTGCGCGAGGCGTTGCAGCGCGGCCTGCTCGACGTCGAATACCAGCCCAAGCGCAATCTCCAGGACGGCAGCCTCGCCGGCGTGGAAGCGCTGGCCCGCTGGCACCATCCCACGCGCGGCGACGTGCCGCCCACCGTCTTCGTGGCGATCGCCGAGCGCTCGGGCCTGATCCACGCGCTGGGCGAATACGTGCTGCGCTCTGTGCTCAACCAGATCCTGGCCTGGGACGCGGCCGGGCAGCGCATCGACTACATCGCCATCAACCTGTCCATGCACGAACTCAGCCGGCCGGCCTTCGTCGAAACGCTGCATCGCGCGGTGCGCTCGTACGGCATCGATCCCACGCGCATCCGCTTCGAGCTGACCGAATCCACCGCCATGCGGCAGCCGGAGGAAACCCTGCGCCAGCTGGTGAAACTCCGCTCGCACGGCTTCGACCTGCTCATCGACGACTTCGGCGCGGGTTACTGGAACCTCGGCCATCTGCGCGAACTGCCGATAGGCACGATCAAGATCGACCAGTCGTTCGTGCGCGGCAGCGATTCCAACCTGGCCGACCGCGAGATCACCGAGGCCATCGTCGGCCTGGCGAAGAAGCTCAACATGCGCACCATCGCCGAGGGCGTCGAAACCGAGGCCCAGGCCGACTGGCTGCGTAGCCTGGGGTGCGACGTCGGGCAGGGGTATTTCTTCGCCCGTCCCATGACCGCCGCCGCGTTCAGCCGTTACCTCGATCCGTCGGTCGCCTATGCCGGTTGACCGCGTGCAAAGGCGCGCCCGCTTACCACGTTTTCGCGCGCCGCTGTCCTTCGCCGTCGCGCTGCTGTGCGTGCTGCTGGCTCGTGCGGCGTCCGCGCAGGTGGCGGCGCACGTCGACCCCTGGGCGGTGTTCGAGACCGCGTGGTTCGACACCGTGGGCGTGGCCGACGGATTGCCGCATTCCACGACCACGGCGATCGTGCAGGATCGCCGCGGATTGATCTGGATCGGCACCTTCGGCGGCCTGGCGCGCTACGACGGCTACCGCATGCAGGTGTTCGGACAGGAACCCGACTCCTACGGCGGTGCGGTGCTGCCCGATTCCTACGTGCGTGCCCTGATGCCGCTGGACGACGGGGGCCTGCTGATCGGTACCAACGCCGGCGGACTGGTCCGTTTCGATCCTTCCACCACGCGCTTCCACGTGTATCCGATCGGCAAGGGCGGCACGTCGAACGGCAAGATCTTCTCCATCGCCAGGTCGCGCGAGCCGAACGCCTATTGGGTGGCCACCGAAAGCGGCATCGACCGCATCGACATCGCCAGCGGCGAGATCGCCAGGGTATCCGGCAAGCCGGGCGACGCCCACGACATGCTGGCCCGCACCTTCGTGGTGGCGGAAAGCAAGGACGGCAGCCTCTGGGCGGGCGCCGACAACGGCCTGTTCGTGCGCAGGCCCGGAGGACGCTTCACGCGCGTCACATCGGCCGACCCCGAACTCGACGGCATCCTCCACGACCAGGTATGGGCGCTGCGCGAGGACGATCGCGGCCGGATGTGGGTGGGCACGGGGCAATCCGGCGCCATCTACCTCGACGCCCAGGGGCAGGCCCATGCCGTCAACGGTTTGTCGGGCAAGGCCAGCCTCGCCAAGCGGCGCACCGTCCGCGCCTTCTACGAGACGCCGCAAGGCGTGCTCTGGGCGGCGACCGACGGTGCCGGCGTCGTCACCTACGACTTCAACAGCGGGCGGCTGCGTACGCTGAGCCACGATGCGGCGATGCCTTCGTCGTTGCCGGGCGACATCACGCGCGACATCTACCAGGACACCACGGGCAACGTCTGGGTGGCGACGGAGCTTGGCGCCGCGCGTTACGACCCCAACGGGCGCAAGGTGTTTTCGGTGTTGCCCTCGCCGTTGGAGGCCCACACGCTATCCAATGCCAACGTGCACGGCGTGTTCGTCGACCCGCGCGGGCGCGTATGGCTGGGCCTGGGCATGGGCCGCATCGACGTGCTCGACCTCGGCACCGGCAGCATGCGCCACCTGCAGTTGGGGGGCGAACAGGCCGAGCGTGACGTGCAGGCCTTCGTGGTGGCTCCCGACGGCTCGATCTGGGCCGGTGCGCAGGGCATCTCGCGCATCGATCCGGACACGTTCTCGATGCGCAGTTCGCTGATCCCCGCTCTCGACGGCCGCCTCATCCTCTCGATGCAACGCGACGGCGACAGCATCCTCATCGGCACCTACGACGGCCTGTTCCGGTACGACACGGTCACCGGCGCGCTCACGCAGATGCGCCACGACGACGCCGACCCGAAGAGCCTGGTGGGCGACCAGGTGCGCCATATCGTGCGCATGCCCGACGCGTGGTGGTTCGCCACCATCAGCGGCATCAGCATCGCCTACGACGGCGAGCAGGGCTTCGTGAACCTTCGGCACGACCTCGCCGATCCGACCAGCCTGCCGCAGGACTACACCGGCTCGATGGCCTTCGATTCGAAGCACCGGCTATGGCTGGGCACCTTCGGCGGCATCGCCTACCTGGACCGGTTCAACCCGCGCGGACCGTTCCGCTTCGGCCTGATCGGCGCGCGCGAAGGCCTGGCCAACACCAAGATCAATGCGTTGCTGATCGACCGCGAGGATCGCATCTGGGCCTCGATGGCCAACGGGGTGGCGATGGTCGAGACCGACAACCACCGCGTGTTCAACCTCGGCGTGCGCGACGGCCTGCGTATTCCCAGCTATATCCACCGATCGGCGGCCGAGGCGCCGGGTGGCGAACTGATGTTCGGCGGCCTCGGTGGCCTGACCGTCGTGCGTCCCTACTGGCAAGCGCCGCAGGTGGCGCCGGCGCGGCTGGCCGTCACCCATGTCGCCATCAACGACAAGCCGGTGACGCTCAACGGGGTGCCGGACGGGGGAGGCCGCATCAAGCTCGACGGCGACGGGCGCAACATCCGGGTCGACTTCGCGCTGCTCGACTATCGTGCGCCATACGAAACGCGGTACGCCTACCGCCTGGACGGTGCCGACGACAACTGGAACGAGGTCGCCCACGGCATCCCGCCCAGCGCCATCTACACCAACCTGCCCAGCGGCACCTACACGTTGCACCTGCGCGCGGTCACCCGCGGCCTGGATGCGCGCACGGTGGAATCCGAGGTGCGCCTCGTCGTCACGCCGCGCTGGTACGAGAGCGTGTGGACATTGCTCGCCGCCGTGCTGGTCGGCGTGGGCGCGTTCTTCGGGCTGGTCTACCTTCGCACCCTTTACCTGCGCCGCCGTGCCGAACTGCTGCAGGCCCAGGTCGATGCCCGCACGCGCGACCTCAAGGCGGCCAACGAGCGCCTCGCGCACCTGGCGGGTACCGATGAACTCACCGGGTCGCTCAACCGCCGCCGCTTCCTCGAGCAGGCCGAGCGCGTGCGCCAGGGCGCGGCGAGCGACGGCATCCCGTTCAGCCTCGTGCTGTTGGACATCGACGACTTCAAGTCGGTCAACGACACGTTCGGCCACCTGGCCGGCGATACGGTGATCCGCGAGACGATGCGGGTGATTTCCTCGATGTGCCGGGCCGACGACCTGGCCGGCCGCTTCGGCGGCGAGGAATTCATCCTCTGCCTGCCGGGTGCGCTCGGCGAGCATGCGATGGACATCACCGAGCGGGTGCGCCATGCGTTGGGCGCGCTGTTGATCGTGCACGGCGACTACCGCATCCGCATCACGGTGAGCGCGGGCGTGGCCGTGTGGCGCTCGCCCGAATCGCTCAATTCGCTGCTGGGGCGCGCGGACGAGGCGCTGTAGCAGGCGAAGAACGACGGGCGCAATTGCAGCCGGTTCGCGGGGCTGTGAAGACACTGGGCTCCTGCCTTCGCAGGAGCGACGAGAAGGGGATCCCGTAGCCCGTCGCTCCTGCGAAGGCAGGAGCCTGGCGTCTTTACGCCTCAGTCCCTGAAATTCTCGAACTGCAACGGCACCTCGACGTCCGCCTTGCGCAGGAGCGCGATGGCATCCTGGAGATCGTCGCGCTTCTTGCCCGTCACGCGCACCTTCTCACCGTTGATCTGCGCTTCGACCTTCAGCTTGGCTTCCTTGATCTTCGCGATGATCTTCTTCGCCGCGGGCTGGTCGAGGCCTTGCTTGACGGTGATCTTCTGGCGGGCCTCGGCCAGGTTGGTTTCGATCTTGCCCTCGTCGAGGGCGCGCAGGTCGATCTGGCGTGCCGCCAGGCGGGCGCGCAGGATCGGCAGCATCTGGGTGAGGTGGAATTCGGTTTCGCCCTTGAGGGTGATGACGCTGTCTTCCAGCTCGAACTTCGCCCCGGTGCCCTTGAGGTCGAAACGGTTGGAGACCTCGCGATTGGCCTGGTCCACCGCGTTGGTCAATTCGTGCTTGTCGACTTCCGAAACGATGTCGAAGGAGGGCATGGCAAGGGTTCCTCGTAGAACGGTACGGCCGACAAGTCTACGCGAGGGCGGTACCATGTGCGTTTGCAAGGCGAATGGCACCCCATGGAATACGACGTCCTGGTCATCGGCGCGGGCGCGGCGGGCCTGATGACGGCCATCGTCGCGGGCCGGCGCGGGCGGCGGGTGCTGGTGGTCGACCACGCCAACAAGGCTGGCAAGAAGATCCTGATGTCCGGCGGCGGCCGCTGCAATTTCACGAACACGAACACCACCCCGGCCAATTTCCTTTCGGCCAACCCGCATTTCTGCAAGTCCGCGCTGGCGCGGTACACGCCATGGGATTTCATCGCCATGGTCGATCGTCACCGCATCGCCTGGCACGAGAAATCGCCAGGGCAGCTCTTCTGCGACGAATCCTCCAAGCTCATCGTGCGCATGCTGCTGGCCGAGTGCGCCGAGGCCGGGGTGAGGGTGGAGACGGGCTGCGCGGTCACCCGGCTGAAGGCCACCGAGGGCGGTTTCGGCGTGGACACGCCGCTGGGCCATGTCCGCGTCGCATCGCTGGCGGTGGCCACCGGCGGTCTCTCGATTCCCAGCCTCGGCGCCACCGGATTCGGTTACGAGGTCGCCCGGCAGTTCGGCCACGGCGTGCTTCCGCTGCGCGCCGGCCTGGTGCCCTTGACCCTGAGCGGCAAGCACCAGGAGCGGTTCGAGGGACTGTCGGGCGTGGCGTTGCCCGTGGAGGCACGGGCCAACGGGGCGGCGTTCCGCGACGCCATGCTGTTCACCCATCGCGGATTGAGCGGGCCGGCCATCCTGCAGGTTTCGTCGTACTGGGAGCCCGGCACCGACCTTCGCGTCGACCTGCTGCCGGGCATCGATGCCGCAGGGGCCTTGCGCCAGGGGCGCGCGGAACGGCCTGCCGCGGAATTGAAGACGGTGCTCTCCGGCCTGTTGCCGCGCCGCCTGGCCGAGCGGCTGTGCGAGGTGTGGCTACCCAATCGCCCCATGCGCCAGTACCGTGACGCCGAATTGAACGACATCGGCGCACAGTTGGCCGACTGGCCGGTGACGGCGAGCGGAACCGAGGGCTACCGCACGGCCGAAGTGACCCTCGGCGGCGTGGATACCGACGAGGTGTCCTCCTCGACCATGATGTCCCGGCGTCAGCCGGGGCTGTATTTCGTCGGTGAGGTGCTCGACGTCACCGGGCACCTCGGCGGCTACAACTTCCAATGGGCCTGGGCATCCGGCAACGCCGCCGGTCTGGCCGTCTGACTTCGGAGCAAAACATGCGTATCGGTTTCATCGGTCTGGGCAGCATGGGCGCGGGCATGGCCGCGAATCTCGTCAAGGCGGGGCACGAGGTGACGGTGTGGAACCGCTCGCCGGAGGCCGCCGCGCCGCTGGCCGGGCAGGGCGCCACGGTGGCGGCGAAGGCGGCCGACGCGGCGAACGGCGTCGGGGTGCTGCACAGCATGCTCGCCAACGACGCGGCGGTGCGCGAGGTGCTGGTCGATGGCGGCGTGCTCGACGCGTTGCCGAAGGGTGCCGTCCACGTCAACCACGCCACGATCTCCGTGGCCCTGGCGCAGGAACTCATCCATGCGCACGAGACACGCGGCATCGGCTACGTGGCCGCACCGGTGTTCGGCCGGCCCGACGTGGCCGCGGCGGGCAACCTGCAACTGGTGGCCGCCGGCAAGCCGGACGCCGTCGACACGGTGCAACCGTTGCTTGAACTCCTTGCGGCCAAGGTCTGGCCCATGGGCGACGACCCGGTGCGCGCGTCCATCGTGAAGATCGCCGGCAATTTCATGATCGGCGCCGCCATCGAGGCCATGGCCGAGGCCACCACGCTCACGCGCGCCCATGGCGTGTCGGCGAAGGCGTTCCTCGACGTGATGTCCAACACCTTGTTCTCGGCGCCGGTCTACAAGACCTACGGCGGCATGATCGCCGAGGAGCGCTATACCCCGGTGGGCTTCAAGCTGGCCCTGGGATTCAAGGACGTCGGCCTCGCCCGTGCCGCCGCGGAAGCACGGCGGGTGCCCATGCCCTTCGCCGGCGTGCTGCACGACACGCTGCTGGAATCCCTGTCACGCGGCGACGCCGACATCGACTGGTCGGGCATGGCCCGTGTGGCGGCGGCACGGGCCAACCTGGAGGACTGAAGACGTCTTCACGGGGATGGGTTCACAATGCGAGCCGCACGATGTCGTGCGGCTTTGACGGGTGAAACCATGTCGGTGAGCTGGAAGACGGTTTACGAGGGCGACCACGACGGCCGTTCGGTGAAGGTGGAAGAATCCAACGACGGTACGTTCAAGGTGCTGACCACGCAGAACTTCTATGAAGACGGCGGCGCCTACCAGGACGGCAAGACCTTCGTGCACGTATCGCCGAGCAGCGTCGGCGAGCAGGTGGAAAGCGAGGCGACCTCGAAGGCATCGCTGGAGGAAGCGCTGAAGAAGCTGCATTTTTCCGCGGATTCCGTATCGCGCATCGTGGGCGGGCTGGGCTGACCCGGTCGCGATAGCGTCATCCCGGCGCAGGCCGGGATCCACGGCGGGGCGCATGGTCGTCGCGAGGGCGGTATGCGTCGCCGTAGGCACCGGCCTTCGCCGGTGCGACGTATCACGGCGGTCGACGGAAGTCAGGCGTCGCGCCAGTCCACCACGCCGTCGACGATGGTGTTCGTACGTCCACCCACCCACACGTCGTCGCCATCGATCCGGATGATGATCCGCGCGTCGTGCCCCACCTCTCGCCCCTGGCTCACCACGTAACCGCGCGACAGCGTGCCGCTGGTGTCGTGGGTGGCCACGTAGGCCGCGATGAGGCCGTTGGCCGCGCCCGAGGCGGGATCCTCGACGATGCCCACGCCCGCCGGGAACGCACGCACGGCCAGGCCTTCCGGCGAACGGGCGAAGACGCACAGGCCGAGCGTGTCGGTGGCCAGGGCGAGGGCACGGATGGCCGCATGGTCGGGATGCCAGGTGCGCAGGTCGGCCTCGTCGGCGAACTCGGCCACCCACCAGCGGCGACCGCCTTCCACGCAGACCGGGGGCAGGGCGCCCAGGCGGATGCCGTAGAGCACCGACGACAGCGTTTCGCCGCCGCAGCCGGCATCGCGTACCACCCGCGCCTTCGGCGCCTGCACGAAGAGTTCGCGCGTCGCGCCGTCGCCTTCGACGAGGATCGGCAGCACGCCGGCGCCGCATTCCTGCCACACGATGCCGTCGGCACCGGGGCGGACCAGCCCGGCGTCCAGCGCGGCATGCGCGCTGCCGATGGTGGGATGTCCGGCGAAGGGAATTTCCTTGCTGGGCGTGAAAATGCGTGCGCGGTAGTCGGCTTTTGCGGCCGTGGGGGGAAGCAGGAACGTGGTTTCGACCAGGTTGGTCCAGTGGGCGAAGCGCTGCATCCGCGCATCGGACCAGCCATCGGCGTCGATCACCACGCCCAGGGGGTTGCCGCCGCCGTGACGGGCGGCGAAAACGTCGAGCTGCTTGTAACGGATGGACATCGTAAGGACATGCCGGGGACGGGAAATGGCCCGCCATGATACCCCCTGACGTCGCCGCGAGACTTGTCCGGACGGGTTGCAACCCCCAAGATGCCTGCTGGCTCGACCCGCAAAGGACGCCGTTTCAGCGCATGACCACCTTGCTCATCATCCTCGTGACCTGCGTGGTCTCGATCGTCGCCTTCCGCAACCAGCGCCTGCTGGACGACCTCATCCTCTGGCCCCCCGCGCTATCCCGCAGCCGCGAGTACTACCGCCTCGTGAGCTACGGCCTGGTGCACGCCGACGGCGGCCACCTGTTCTTCAACATGTTCTCGCTGTATTTCGCCGGGCGCATCATGGAGGGCTTCTTCACCGAAGCCATGGGGCCGCTGGGCTTCGTCACCTTCTACATCGGCGCCCTGGTGTTCTCGATCCTGCCCTCGTACATGGCCAACCGCCGCAACGCGGGGTATCGCAGCCTGGGCGCCTCGGGCGCGGTGTCGGCGATCCTGTTTTCCTTCATCCTCATCGCGCCCTGGGCGAAGATCTACCTCATCATCCTGCCCATGCCGGCGATCCTCTACGCGATCCTGTTCGTGGTGTATTCGATATACATGGACAAGCGCGGCGGCGACAACGTCAACCACAGCGCGCATCTGTGGGGCGCCGCCTACGGCGTGATCTTCACCATCGCGGTGCATCCCGGACTGCTTCCCCGCTTCCTCGCACAGATTTCCCAGCCACGGCTTTTCTGAATCTTTCCGACAGTTTTATGTGACTTCGGGCGGCGGCTGTTACATGATTGCGTCGACCGGCATGAGTCCGGATGCACGCGGGTTTCCCCGGTGGGGTTCGCGTCGGCAACTACCGCAGGAGGTAAGAGCGCATGGCAACCACCCGAAAGTCCGCCGCGAAGAAGACGTCCGCGGCTCGCAAGGCGGCATCGAAGAAGACCGCCGCGAAGAAAGCTCCAGCGAAGAAAGTCGCCGCCAAGAAGGCGGCCGCGAAAAAGGCTCCCGCGCGCAAGTCGGCGGCCGGCAAGGCCGTCAAGAAAACCGCGGCCCGCAAGGCGGTAAAGAAGACCACCGCACGCAAGGCCGCCGCGAAAAAGGCCCCGGCGCGCAAGGTCGCCACGAAGAAGGCGGCGAAGAAGGCCGCCGTCCGCAAGGTCGCGAAAAAGGCGTCGGCACGCAAGGCCGTCGCGAAGAAAACCGTGGCGCGCAGCGCGCCGACCGTGAAGAAGGCCACGGCGAAGAAAACCGTGACCAAGGCGTCACCCGTCCGCCAGACCGCCGCGACGAAGGCCGCTCCGCGCAAGGCTCCCGCCAAGGCCACGCGTAAACCCGCGCCGCGCCCGCGGGCGAAGACGGCGCCGGTCGCCCAGCCCGAGCCGGTACAGCACATCACCCAGGAAGAGGCCGTCGCGCATATCCAGGCTTTGCTCGACGCCAAGCGCGATCGCGATCGCCAGCAGCCCAACTGGCCCGGCAGCGAGCCGCACGGCAACCCGGGCACGCAGCCGGGCAACGACAACGCCTCGAAGGTTCCGTCGCCGGAAGCGTCGTTCGCGAACATGGCGCACGAGCGCGGCGACCAGCAGAAAAACAAGGGCTGAACCGAGATGTCGACGTGAAAGCGGAGGCGCGCAAGCGCCTCCGCTTTTTTAGCGTAGGTTCAATCTGGCGGGAGCAGCGTAGTATCCAACCCCTCTTCGCGGTATCGCCCATGCAACGGATGCGTACCTTGCTGTTGACCCTCGGCGTGACCCTTCCGCTCGCGGGCTGCTACTACGATCCCGACTACGGCTATGTCCGCAACGGTTCGGGCGGGGATGCGTATTACGGCACGGAAACCACGACCACCGTCGTGGAGCCCGGTTACTACGATCCCGGCTTCGGTTACTACGGCGGTTATGGCTACGGTTTCGGTCCGGGATGTTGTTATTCCACGATCGGCGTCGGAGGGGTGTGGTATCGCGACCGGTACTATCGCCGCGACCGCGACTGGCACGGCCATCCGCCGCCGGGCGGCTGGCGCGGCGATCGTGACCACCGGCCGCCGCCGGGCGGATGGCGGGGTGGCGATCACCGTCCACCGCCCGGTGGATGGAGCCGAGGCGACGGCGACCATCGACCGCCGGGTGGGTGGAATCGGGGCGACGGCGACCATCGTCCGCCGTCAGGCGGCTGGCGGGGTGGTGGAGATCGGCCTTCGAGCCGACCGTCGGGCAGTCGTCCATCCGGTGGCTGGCAGGGTGGGGGGCATCGGGACGGGCACTGATGTCGCACCCTCGAGCACCTCGCCGAAGGCACGGGCCTGCGCCGGTGCGACGGGCGGCGGGGTAGAGGCCATCGCGGGCATCGGCCTCACCGTGATGACGCAGAGCCCCGCGCGCAACGACGTGTCGTGAGAGCGCTCTCACGTCGCGGTCACGACGCCGATCCACCGAACAGGCATCGAAGCATCGCACCGGCGCGGGCCGACGGCGCGGATCTTTCCTACCGCCGAAGGCGGGCGCCGCCCGACCCGGACGGCGATAGCCTGGACGGCCGTGCCCCGTCTTCCTTCGCTTACTTTCTCGCTCCCCTCCGCCGCCGTGGCCGCGGTACTCGGCTGTGTCGCCGTACAACGGCTCGCCGCGTTGCCGCCTTGGCCGATGTCGTTCCTGCTGGCCGCGTGCGCGCTGCCGCTGGTGATCTTCGCCCGGTGCTCCTGGCTGCGCCACGCGGCCACCGTCGGCCTTTTCGCCGCATGGGCGGCGGGTCATGGCGACCGCGGCATGCGGGCACGTCTTCCGGCTGATCTCGAAGGCAAAGACATCACCCTGGTCGGCCGCATCGTCGACCTGCCGCGCCGCCGCGACGCCGACGCGCTGTTCGTCTTCCTGCCCGACGCCGCGCAGGCGTCGGGCGTGCGCTTGCGCGGCAAGGTGAGGGTGACGTGGTACCGCACCTTCGAATCGCCCGGACCTTGCGAGCGCTGGACGCTGTCCCTGCGCATGCGACGTCCGCGAGGCACCGTGAACCCCGGGGGCGGCGATACCGAACGCACGGCGCTTCTGCACGACGTGATCGCCACGGGCCATGTGCGAGAGTCCCCGGAGAACCGGCGCCTGGAAACCTTCCGTTGCGCCGACGGGTGGCGCGACGCCATCGCGCGCACGTTCGACGAGGTGCTGGGCGCCCGCGATGCGCGTGTCCTGAAAGCGCTGACCGTGGGCGACACGCGAGGACTGGATGCGAAAGACTGGGATATCGCCCGAGCCACGGGCACGTCGCACCTCATCGCGATTTCGGGATTCCACGTCGGTGTCGCCGCCGGCGGGGGCGTGCTGGCGCTGCGGCTGCTCTACCTGGCGTGTCCGTGGCTCGCGGTGCGCGTGCCGAGGCAGCTCGCGCAATCGGTGGCCGGGCTTGCCGTCGCCGCGGCGTATGGCGTGCTCGCGGGGCTGGGACTGCCTACGGTGCGCAGCCTGCTGATGGCCGCGGCGCTCGTGCTGGCCGGCATGGCGCGCCGCCGAGGGCGTGGTGCGCATCTGCTCGCTCTGGCGGCCGTCGCGATGCTTGCCGCCGATCCGTTGGCCGTGCTGTCGGCGGGGTTCTGGCTTTCGTTCGCCGGGGTGGGCTTCCTGACGCTCTGCGTGTCGGGAGGTGCGGTGGGATGGCGCGCGCGCGTGGCAGCCGCCCTGCGCGCGCAGGCGGCGATGAGCGTCGCCTTGTTGCCGCTATCGTTCTACCTCTTCGGCAGCGCGTCGCTGGTGGCTTTCGCGGCGAACCTCGTGGCCGCGCCGTGGGTGAGCATGGCGGTGGTGCCGCTGGCGTTGCTGGGCTGCCTTTGCGTCGCCTGGCCATCGCTGGCCGCCGTGCCGTGGAAGATCGCCGCCTGGGCGATGGACTGGCAATGGCGGTGGCTGGACATCATGGCGGAGTGGCCTGGCTCGCGCGTGTCTCCGCCCGTGTCATCGCCGTGGCTCGTCGTGGCCGCCACGCTGGGCGCGGCGTGGCTGTTCGTGCCTCGTGGCGTTCCCTTACGCGCGTACGGCGCCTTGCTTTTCCTGCCCTTGATCTGGCCGTCGCGCGACGATCCGGGACCGGGCGGCTTTCGCGCGTGGGTGCTCGACGTGGGGCAGGGACTGGCCGTGCTGGTCCGCACGCATTCGCACACCCTCGTCTACGACACGGGCCCGGGTTACGCGGGAGGCGATGCGGGCGCGGGCATCGTCCTGCCGTCACTGCAAGCGCTCGGCTTGGGGCCGGTCGATGCGCTCGTGGTCAGTCACGGCGACAACGACCACGCCGGCGGCGCGGCTGCCGTGGCCGCGCGATATCCGAAGGCCCGGCGCTGGTCCGGCGAACCGGAGCGGCTGCCGTTCCCTTCCCAGGCATGCGTCCGGGAAACGGCATGGCGCTGGGACGGCGTGACCTTCCGTTTCGAGACGCTGGAGGCGGCGCGCGGGCGCAAAGCCAACGAACGCTCGTGCATATTGGTCGTCGAAGGATCGGGTGGTCGGCTCGTGCTGACGGGCGACATCGGTCAGGCGAGCGAGCGGCGCATGGAGGCCGGGTCGCTGGCGTCCGTGCTTCCGACGGTGACCACGATGGCTCACCATGGCAGCCGTTATTCGTCCGATTCGCGGTGGCTCGAGGCCGTGCGGCCCTCGCTGTCCATCGCCTCGGCGGGATGGCGCAACCGTTTCGGCCATCCGCATCCCGACGTACTCGCGCGGCATCGACGGGCGGGTGCCGACGTGCGGATCACGGCGGACAGTGGCGCGATCGCGGTGGATTTTCCGGCCGAAGGCGAGCCCTCGGTGATGCGCGAGTGGCGTCGGCCACGGGACCGATATTGGCGCGAATGAGGCATTCGTGTTGCGGCGCGGTTTGACAATCCAAATTTAGAACGATTTAAATCCCCCTTCCATCCATCGAAGGGGCATCGCGTGACGGCATCGAAGCAGGGTTGGGGAAGGACGGCGCTCGTCCTGGCGGTGATGTCCGCGCTGGCGCCGGGAGCCGCGTTCGCGGCCGGCCGGCGCTTTGCCTCCTCGTTCGAGGCCAACGATCCCAAGCCGTTGGCGGCCAAGGTCGACGGGCTCGAACTGGGCGTGGTGGGCGGACCGCCGGCCAACGTCGTGTTGACGGCGAAGGCGGACGTCGGCTTCACCGGCATGCATTCGCTGCGTTACGCCGGCACCTCGTCGGGCAACGCGGTCGACGCGAAAGTCTTCGACGTCGACCTCAAGGTGGCCGACGGCATGCAGCTGTCGTGGCTGGTCTTTCCCCGCTCCAACAAGGATGACCTGACCAATCCCGCCAATTACGTGACCGTCGACCTCGTCTTCGACGACGGCTCGCGCCTGTCGTCGCTCGGCGTACGCGACCAGCACGGCGTACCGGTCACGGCGAAGGGGCAGGGCGAGGGCCGGGTGCTGTATCCCGACCAGTGGAACTACGTGAGCGTGGACCTTTCCGCCGCCAAGGGCCGCCGCGTGCGCGCCATCGAGGTGAGCGCGGCCGCGCCCGCGGGCAAGGCCTTCGAAGGCTGGCTCGACGACGTGCGCATCGACAAGGCCCCCGCGTCGCCCGGCAATCGACCCACCGACCACGTGGACACGCGCCGCGGCTCGAACGCCAACGCGTCGTACTCGCGCGGCAACAACTTCCCCGCGGTGGCGATGCCGCACGGCTTCAATTTCTGGACGCCGACCACCAACGCCGGCTCGAACTGGATCTACCAGTACCAGGCCCGCAACGGCGACGACAACCGTCCGCGTATCGAGGCGTTCGCGCTGTCGCACGAGCCCAGCCCGTGGATGGGCGATCGCCAGACCTTCCAGGTGATGCCCGCCCAGGTCGACGCCGGCGCGCCGCCGCTCAAGCGCGAGACGCGTGCGTTGTCGTTCGTCCACGACAACGAGATCGCGCACCCGGATTATTACCGCGTGCGTTTCGACAACGGCATCGTCACCGAGATGACGCCGACCGACCACGCGGCGATGTTCCGCTTCACCTTCACCGGCAAGCGAGCGCAGCTGGTGTTCGACAACCTCAACGGGAACGCCTCGGTGACGCTCGATCCGCAGGGACGCAGCATCCAGGGCTGGTCCGACGTGAAGAGCGGCCTTTCCACCGGCGCCACGCGGATGTTCTTCTACGCCACCTTCGACCGTCCCGTGGCGGAGAGCGGCCGCCTCACGGGCGAAAAGCGCGACGCGGCCTCGGCCTGGTTCGGCTTCGACACGAAGGGTGGCCGCGACAAGGTGGTGACGATGCGTATCGCCACGTCGCTGATCGGCATCGACCAGGCCAAGGCCAACCTCGGCCAGGAAATCGCCGATGCCGACACCTTCGACAGCGTGCGCGAGCGCGCACGCAAGGCCTGGGACGACCGCCTGGGCATCGCCAAGGTCGAGGGTGCGACGCCCGACGAGCTGACCATCCTGTATTCCAACCTGTATCGCCTGTTCCTGTATCCCAACGAGGCCTACGAGAACACGGGTACCAAGGATGCGCCGCGATACCAGTACGCCAGCCCGTTCTCCGCGCCGGTGGGCAAGGACACCGACACGCACACGGGCGCGCGCATCGTCGACGGCAAGCCTTACGTGAACAACGGATTCTGGGACACCTACCGTACCGCGTGGCCGGCCTATGCGCTGCTCACGGCGAACGAGGCGGGCCGGATGATCGACGGCTTCGTGCAGCAGTACCGCGACGCCGGTTGGGTCGCGCGCTGGTCGTCGCCGGGCTACGCCGACCTGATGGTGGGCACCAGCTCCGACGTGGCTTTCGCCGATGCCTGGCTCAAGGGCGTGCGCAACTTCGACGTCTCGTCGTTCTACCTGTCGGCCATCCGCAACGCGGCGACGGTGAGCGACATCAAGGGCACCGGTCGCAAGGGCATCGAGCGTTCGATCTTCAACGGCTACACCGACGACAAGGTCGAAGAGGGCCTGTCGTGGTCGATGGACGGCTACATCAACGACTTCGCCATCGGCAACCTCGCCCAGGCGCTCGCGAAGGACAAGCCCGCCGGCGACGGTTACGCGAACTACGCCGACGACGCGCAGTGGTACCGCTCGCGCGCCGTGGGCTACGTCAACCTGTTCGATCCGGAGGTGAAGTTCTTCGTGGCTCGCGACCCGGCGGGCAAGTGGCGTTGGACCGCGAAGGAATTCAGCCCCTTCCGTTGGGGCGGCGACTACACCGAGAACGCCGGCTGGAGCATGGCCTTCCACGCGCCGCAGGACGGCGCGGGCCTGGCCTCGCTCTACGGCGGCCGCGCGGGGCTGGCGAAGAAACTCGACGAGTATTTCAACGCGCCCGGCAAGTTCGAGGTGGGCGACTACGGTGGCGTGATCCACGAAATGCTCGAGGCGCGCGACGTGCGCATGGGCCAGTACAGCCACTCCAACCAGCCGGCGCACCACATCATCTGGATGTACGACCAGGCCGGTCAGCCGTGGAAGACGCAGGACAAGCTGCGCGACGCGGTGTCCCGTCTCTACGTGGGCAGCGAGATCGGCCAGGGCTACCCGGGCGACGAAGACAACGGCGAGATGTCGGCGTGGTGGATCTTCGGTGCCGCGGGATTCTATCCCCTGCGCATGGGTACGCCGGAATACGTGATCGGCGCGCCGCATTTCCCGCACATGACGCTGACGCTCGATAACGGCAAGGTCATCGACATCCGCGCGCCGGGCGTCAGCGACACCAACCGTTACGTGCAGTCGCTCAAGGTCAACGGCCAGCCGTGGAACCGCCTGGTGCTTCCGCACGAGGTGCTGGCCCAGGGCGCGACGCTGGAGTTCACCATGGGCCCGTCGCCGTCGACGTGGGGTACCGGCGCCGACGCCATGCCCGCCTCGATCACCGCCGAGGGGGCGATGCCGTCGCCGCTGCGCGACGTGCTGCGCGAGGCCGACCTGCGCGCGGCGGGCGGCAAGAAGGTTTCGCTGGCCGCGGCCGTCGACAACGACTCGTCCACGGAATTGGCCCTGCCGCCCGTGGTCGTCGACAACCTCAAGACGCCCGCCACGGTGGCGATGTACACCATCACGTCGCCGGCGAAGGCCGACGAGGCACCGAAGGGCTGGAAGCTGGAAGGCTCCGCCGATGGCAAGAAGTGGACGGTGCTGGACGAGCGCCACGGCGAATCGTTCCCGTGGAACCGGCAGACCCGCGCGTTCGCCGTGAAGACGCCCGCGGCTTACGGCCACTACCGCCTGACCTTCGAAGGCCCGGCCAAGGTCGCCGAACTGGAGCTGTTGGCGCGCTGACGCGCGCCTTCGCCGATGCGATCGGCTCCCAACCCTCCGGGGCAGGATTCGGAGATCCTGCCTACCGGAGGGTTGGGAGCCGATCGCATCGGCGAATCCTACGGAGCCCCAATGTGAAGCCCGCCCCAGTCCTCGCGCCGCGCCCTGCTATCATGCGCGCCTGAATTCGGTAATTCCGGGGTTCCCGTGCTCGAGATCCTGATGGCTGGCGGCTGGGCATTGCTGCCGATCCTGATTTGTTCCCTCGTGGCGCTCGCCATCGTGTTCGAGCGTTTCTGGGCGCTGCGCCGCGCCGCCGTGCTGCCGCCGGGCCTCGGCGCCGAGGTGCGCGAATGGGCGCGCTCGGCCAAGCTCGACGCCGCCCACCTGGAGGCCCTGCGCAACGGCTCGCCCCTGGGCGAACTGTTCGCCGGCGCCCTGGCCGTGCGCGATCGTCCCCGCGACATCATCAAGGAGCGCATCGAGGACACCGGCCGCCATGTGGTGCACCGCATGGAGCGCTACCTCAACACGCTGGGCACCATCGCGCTCATCGGCCCGCTGCTCGGCCTTCTCGGCACCGTGGTCGGCCTCATCCGCATGTTCCTCAGCGTCATGGCCGGCGGCATCGGCGATCCCACCCGGATGGCCGGCGGCATCGGCGAGGCGCTGATCTGCACCGCGTTCGGCCTGGTCGTGTCCATCCCGGCCTACGTGCTGCACCGCTACTTCCGCTCGAAGGTCGGCGGCTACGTGGTGCAGATGGAAAAAGAGGCCACCGCGCTGCTCGACGACCTATCGGCCCCACGCACCGCCGCGCCGCGCCGCCGTGCCGCCGGCGCGCCGGAAGCCGCGGCTTCGCAGGCCGGCTGATCCATGCGCATCGGTTCCCGTCGTGAAGACGATTTCGAGATCAACGTGATCTCGCTGATCGACGTGCTGCTCACGCTGCTGATGTTCTTCGTGCTGAGCACCACGTTCATCGAGCACTCGCGCCTGAAGGTCGACCTGCCCAAGGCCGACGCGGAGGCGCGCGACGCCACCGACAACGCGCTCACCGTCATGATCGACCGCGACGGGCATTACGCCGTGGGCAGCGACGAAGTGCCGGGCGAAGGCATCGACCCGCTCAAGGCCACGCTCGAGCGCGTGGCCGGCACCGACCGCAACCGCGTGGTGGTGATTCGCGCCGATGCCAACACGGCGCACCAGAACGTGGTGCGCGCGATGGACGCCGTCGGCCAGCTCGGCTTCACCCACCTGTCGATCGCCACGACGCCGAGCGAGGCCGCGGGCCGGTGAGCGATTCGAAGAAAGCGTCGGTCTGGGACGCCCAGACCTGGGCGACGTACAAGCGCCTGCTCGGCTATACCCGGCGTTTCCGGATGGCCGGCTACGTCGCCATCATCGGCATGATCGTCGATCCGATCTGCCTGTCCGTCTTCACCGGCTCGCTGAAGCCGATGATCGACAACCTGTTCGTCGACAAGAACCCACACACGATCTTCTGGATGCCGATCTGGATCGTGGGCATCTTCCTCGTGCGTGGCGTGGCGTCGTACATCACCGATTACGGCATCGCCTACGTGGGCCGCAACGTGGTGCAGGCCATGCGCATCGACGTGTTCGCGGCCTACCTGCGCCTGCCATCGGCGTTCTTCGCCCGCGAGCCCTCGGGCCAGCAGATCTCCCGCATCACCTACACCAGCGAACAGGTGGCCTCGGCCTCCGCCGATTCGCTGAAGGTGGCCATCACCGAAGGCTTCACCGTCATCGGCATGCTCGCGGTGATGCTTTATTACAGCCCGTATCTCACCATGGCGCTGCTGGTGCTGGTGCCGTGCGTGGTGGCCATCGTCACCGTCATCAGCCGCCGCTACCGCAAGATCAGCAAGCGCATCCAGGGCAACATGGGCACCGTCACCAGCGCGGTGGAGGAAGCCGTGGCGGCGAACCGCGAGGTTCGCATCTATGGCGGCCAGGGACGCGAGGCGGAGCGCTTCGGCGAGGTCGCCGAGCGCCAGCGCCGCCTCAACCTCAAGGTATCCGCCACCAGCGCGGCGTCCAGCGCCACCATCCAGACGGTCGGCGCCATGGCCCTGGCCATGCTGGTGTTCCTGGCCACGCGGCCGGACATCCTCGACACGATTTCCCCGGGTATCTTCACGGCCGTGCTCACCGCGATGGGCGCGATGATGCCGTCGTTGAAGCGGCTCGCCGGCATCCAGGCCAGCCTGCAGAAGGGCGTCACGGCTGCCGAAGACCTCTTCGAGATCATGGACCAGCCGCCGGAAATCGATACCGGCACCGAAGTGCTCGATCGCACGAAGGGCGGCATTCGCTTCGAGGACATCCATCTCGTCTACGAGCGCAACCGTCACGTCGCGCTGCGCGGCGTCACGCTGGACTGCGCGCCGGGCACCGTCACCGCGCTGGTCGGTCGCTCGGGCAGCGGCAAGTCGAGCCTCGTGAGCCTGCTGCCGCGTTTCTACGAGCCCAGCGACGGCCGCATCCTCATCGACGGGCGCGACTACACCCAGTACACGCTGGCCTCGCTGCGCAAGCAGATCGCCTGGGTAGGCCAGCACGTGGTGCTGTTCGACGACACCGTGGCCGCGAACATCGCCTACGGCGAGATGGCGGGCGCCAGCGAGGCCGATATCGTGGCGGCGGCAAGGGCCGCCAACGCCATGGAATTCATCGAGCGCCTGCCGGACGGGCTGCAAACGCCGATCGGGCAGGGCGGCAACTCGTTGTCCGGTGGCCAGCGACAGCGCATCGCCATCGCGCGCGCCATCCTCAAGAACGCGCCCATCCTCGTGCTCGACGAGGCCACCAGCGCCCTCGACACCGAATCCGAGCGTCTCATCCAGGATGCGCTCACGCGGCTCATGCGCGACCGCACCACGCTGGTGATCGCGCATCGCCTGTCCACCATCGAGCATGCCGACCAGATCGCCGTGATGGAGCAGGGCAAGGTCATCGAACTGGGCACGCACCGCGAGTTGATCGACAAGGGCGGCCAATACGCGGCGCTGCATCGCATGCAGTTCCACGAGCAAGACGCGGGCGCCTGACCGGTGGCCCTCGGCGCCTCCCTGCAGAAGCGCTGGTACGGCGGCGGCTCGCCGCCCCTTTGGGCCCGTCCGCTGGAAGCGCTCTACGGCCGCGTGGTCGAGCACCGCGCGAAGGCGTTCCGCGACGATCCCTCGCAGGTGGTGCGCTTGCCCGTGCCCGTCGTGGTGGTCGGCAACATCACCGTCGGCGGCACCGGCAAGACGCCCCTGATCGTGGCCTTGGCGCGAGCCATGGCCGCGCGGGGATTCCGGCCCGGCGTGGTGAGCCGTGGTTATGGCGGCACGGAGCGTGGGCCCCATCTGCTCACCGACGAAGACGATCCCGCCCGCGTGGGCGATGAGCCCAGCCTGATCCGGCAGGGCGGCGTGCCCGTTGCCATCGGAAGGGATCGTCCCGAAGCGGCACGCCTGCTCATCGATGCCGGCTGCGACCTCGTGCTGGCCGACGACGGCCTGCAACACCATCGGCTCGGTCGCGACGTGGAGATCTGCGTCATCGACGGCGAGCGCCGCCTCGGCAACGGTCGCCTGCTACCCGCCGGACCCTTGCGCGAACCGGCCTCGCGGCTCGCCGACGTCGATTTCGTCGTGGTCAACGGCGGCATGCCCAAGCCTGGCGAAATCCCGATGACGCTGGAGGGCGGCATGGCGGTGAACATGGACGATCCGACGCTCATCGCGCCCTTGTCGGATTTCGCCGGTCGCCCCGCGCACGCGGTGGCGGGTATCGGCAACCCGGCACGCTTCTTCGCGAGCCTCGCCTCCCACGGCATTGCCGTCGATGGCCATCCCTTCGCCGACCATCACGCCTTCACCCGCGACGATTTCACCTTCGCCGACGGGTGCCCGGTACTCATGACCGATAAGGATGCGGTGAAGTGTCGTGCCTTCGCCAGGGCGAACTGGTGGCGCGTACCGGTACGCGCCATCGTGCCTGCCGCGTTTTTCGATGCGGTGGCCGAACGCGCTCGCCTGGCCCGGATGCCTGGCCAGGCGGCGTAGGCGAGCCATCGATTTGCCATGCCGTCCGCACGGCTGGCCGCCGCTTGCCTGAAACGCATGTTGCCCGGCGATAGGGTCGGCGAAATACTGTCGCTTCAGGGGGCTTCAAAGGAATGAACCATGCACACGAAAAGACACGAAGGAAAGTTCTATTTCCATCTGCCGAAGCCGAAAAAGAGCGGCAGGTCGGTGGGCCGGCCCGATAGCGGCATCGACATGACCCTTCTGCGGGCGGCGAGGGACATGATGTCGCGGTTCGCGAAGGGAAAAGATCTGGAGGGAACGGCGAGCGTGGATCTGGACGGCGCTCCCTTCACCGTCAGCTCCGCCATCGCCGAGGAAGAGTCGTGGGGCGATAAGTATTTCGTACTCACGATCAAGGGGGACGTCGAGCCGCGCGACATCATCATCGAAGGCCCCGAGGGCGAGCGTCTCGAATCGAAGCGCTACGACATCGTCAGGCGCGACGGGGTCGGGGCGCGTTTCCTGGAGATGGTCGAGACCGAGGACGGCATGCGGTTCGCCGTGTCCTATGCCACGCATGGATGGATCGACCTGACCTTCTCCGGCGGCCGCTCCTGGGTGCTGGGAAGATTCGAGTTCGAGACGGAAGCGATCGAAGTGCCGACACCGCGAAAGTTCACCAACGGCAGCTTCAGTGTTCCGTACTACGAAATTCCGGGCCCGTAACGGCACGTCTCGGTGCCAGATCGTCAGACCGCGGGCGATTCACCGATGACGCGAGGTGAATCGCCCCTTCAGTCCGTTACTGCACGCGGCTGACGTTGCCCTGTTCGTCCACGACCACGATATCGCCTTCGCGAATCGCCGAGGCATCCTTTACCTGGACATTGGTATAGCCACCGGTGCCCATCTTCAGGCGCAGGGTGTAGCTCTCGCTGCCGCCGCCCTTGCCGACCGCGTTGCCGGCGAAACCGCCGCCGACGGCACCGGCCACGGTGGCGAGCTTGCGACCGTTGCCGCGGCCCACCTGATTGCCGAGCACGCCGCCGGCGATGGCGCCGATCACCGCGCCGGCGGTGCCGTGGTCGCGACCCTGGACCACGTTGTGCTCGATGCTCTGCACCGTGCCGCACTGGTCGCAGCGCACGTAGATGCCGTCGGGGCGCGTGAGCACGGCGGCCGACGCCGGGGCGACGACCGCGGTGGCGAGCAGGGCGGCCATGGGGATGCCGAGGACGGTCTTGATGTTCATGCGGTCTCCTTGTTTCACCGGCCGATAGGGATGTGGGCCGTAGCCCGTGCAGTCTAAGGGGTACGACTGAACGGAAGGCTAGTACGATTCCCCCCTTCTCGCCCTATTTCGATCCCAGGCAAATGACGACAGCCATCCATTGGTTCCGCCGCGATCTTCGCCTCGCCGACAACCCCGCGCTGGCCGCTGCCGCATCCGCGCACGAGCGCGTCGTGCCGCTCTACATCCACGCGCCGGACGAGGAGGGCGAATGGAAGCCCGGCGCCGCGAGTCGCTGGTGGCTGCATCATTCGCTCCAGGCGCTCGACGTCTCGCTCCGGAGGCACCACGGCGCCTTGCAGGTGCTGCACGGCGGTAGCCTGGATGCGTTGCGCGCCGCCATCGAGGCGACGGGCGCCACGGCGGTCTACGCCAATCGTCTTTACGAACCCGCGGTGCTTCGACGCGACAAGGCGGTATTCCGTGCGCTCGAGGACGACGGCATCGAGGTGCTGACGTACAACGCGGCCCTCTGGTGCGAGCCCTGGGAGATCGCTACCCAACAGGACGAGCCCTACCGCGTGTTCACGCCGTTCTGGCGCAACCTGCGGCCGCGTATCGACGCGGCGCCGGTAGAGGAACCGTCACCCATGAAACTGGCCGGCCTGCCGCGCTCGGCGAAGGTGGCCGACCTCGGCCTCCTGCCCACCCTCGATTGGGCGAAGGGATTCGACGAATGGACCCCGGGCGAGACCGGCGCCCGCGAGATGCTCGACCTGTTCGCCGACGACGCCGTGGGGCACTACGACGAAGCCCGCGACCTTCCCGCGCGCCATGGCACTTCGCGCCTGTCGCCCCACCTGCACTGGGGCGAGATCTCGCCACGCCAGATCGCCGCGGGCCTGCGCGAGCGGCTGTCGCGGCGACGCAACGCCGCCGACATCGAGCCCTACCTGCGCCAGCTCGGCTGGCGCGAATTCGGCCACCACCTGCTTTACCACTTCCCGAAAACGCCGAAAGAGAACTTCAACCCGCGCTTCGACGGCTTTCGCTGGGCCAAGCGCGACACGCATGCGCTCCGCCGCTGGAAGCGTGGCCTCACCGGCATCCCGATCGTGGATGCGGGCATGCGCGAACTCTGGGCCACCGGCTGGATGCACAACCGGGTGCGCATGCTGGTGGCGAGCTTTCTCACGAAGAACCTGCGCCAGCACTGGCTGCTGGGCGAACGTTGGTTCCACGACACGTTGGTGGACGCCGACCTGGCCAACAACGCCATGGGCTGGCAATGGGTGGCGGGCAGCGGCGCGGATGCGGCGCCTTACTTCCGCATCTTCAATCCGGTGACCCAGTCGGAGAAGTTCGACCCGGATGGCGATTACATCCGTCGCTGGGTGCCCGAGCTGGCGAAGGCGCCGGGTCGCCTCGTCCACGCGCCTTGGGAAGACGAGGCATTCCTGAAGCGCTCCGGCTATCCGGCGCCGCTGGTGGACCTGAAGGAAAGCCGCGAAGCCGCGCTCACGGCGTACCAGGGCCTGCGTTCCGCTCCCTGAGCAGCAGCGACAGCACGGGCGGCGTGATCATGGCGGTGAGCAGCGACATCGCCACGATCACCGCGTAGATCCGTTCGTCGAACACCCCGGCGGCAAGACCCAGGCTGGCGATCACCACGCCCACCTCGCCGCGCGGCACCATGCCGAAGCCAACGATGGTGGCGCCACGCTTGCCGATCGACAGCGCGCCGAGGAAGCCGCCGGCCAGTTTCGACACCACGGCGATGAGGGTGACCACCGCGAGCATCGCCAGCGCCTCCGCGCTGCCCAGCTCGGCGAGGTTCACCTTGGCGCCGGTCACCACGAAGAAGAACGGCGTAAGAAAGGCGAGCAGCGGCGCGGTCTGTTCCTCGAGCTGGTGCCGTTGGCTCGTTTCCGAGGCGATCATGCCGGCGAGGAAGGCGCCGATGATGGCGGCGAGATGAAACTTCATGGAGAGGAAGGCCAGGCCCAGGCACAGCGCCAGCACGATCGCCAGCGGCGACATGGGGTGCCTCGGTTTGTCCAGCCATCCCGAGCCGAGGCGCATCGCGCGCGTGCCGCCCCAGCCGATCACGGCCACGAAGCCGACCGCGCCCAGCAGGGTGCCCACGAGACTGCCGACGTCCACCGCACCGCCGCCCTGCAGCGACGACACCACGCCGAGCAGCAGCATGGCGAGGATGTCGTCGATGACGGCCGCGCCGAGGATGATCCGGGCCTCCTTCCGCTGCAGCACGCCCAGTTCCTGCAGCACGCGCGCGGTGATGCCGGCCGAGGTGGCGACGAAGGCCGCCGCGACGAACATCGAGCGGATCCAGTCGAAACCCGAGCCGTGCGCCCAGAGCGCGCCGAGGCCGAACGGCACGAGTACGCCGAGCACGCCGACGAGAAAAGCGCTCATGCCCACGCGCTTGAGATCGTCGAGCCGGGTTTCGAGTCCTACTGAGAAAAGGAGCAAAATCACGCCGATTTCGGCGAGCACGTCGAGGGGCGTGCCGGTGGCGATGTCGGGCATCGCGACCCAGCCGAGCGCGGACGGACCGATGGCGCAGCCGGCGGCGATTTCACCCACCACGGCGGGCAGGCGCAGGCGTTGCGCGATTTCCCCGCCGATCTGGGCGGCGACGAAGATGACGAAAAGGGTGAGCAGGATGCCCGCGGAGTCGTGCATGGGAGGTTCCTTTCGAACGGCGCGTCCTGGTGCGCCCCGTTCGAGGGTACCCGTTCAGACCGGGCGCGTCTCGCGCAGGCGGCTGAAGACCCAGCTCCCGGCCAACGTGACCATGCCCAGCACGATCACCGACCAGCGGAACGCCCGCACGTAGGCACCCGGTTCGTGCGACGTCAGGAAGCCTTCCATGAGCAGCGAAGCCAGCGCGATGCCGAAGCTCATCGACAGGTACTGCGCGGTGGAGGCCATCGACGAGGCCATCGAGGCCTGGCGCACGTCGATATCGACGTAGGCCAGCGTGTTCATCGAGGTGTACTGCAGGGACATGAACGCGCCGTAGACGTATACCCAGCCCGCGATGATCCAGGTGGGTGTCGACGGACTGAGCAAGGCGAACACACACAGCACCGCGGCGACGGCGATGGTGTTGCCCAGCAGCAGGCGACGGTAGCCGAACCGGGTGAGCAGGCGGTCGATGAAGGGTTTGACCGTGATCGAGCCGATCGCCTGCGGCACCATCATCATGCCGGCCGCCAGCGGCGACCAGCCGCAACCGATCTGCAGGAACAGCACCAGCAGCAGGTACATGCCCGACACGCCCAGCCGCGTGAACAGGTTGCCCGCGAGGGACACCCATACGCTGCGCACCTTCAGCAAGGTCAGGTCGCTCACCGGATGCGCCACCCGGCGGCTGTGCCGCACGTAGAGCGATGCCAGCGCCACGGCGGCCATCGCATAACCGCTCACGCGCAACCACTGCCCGTCGCCCCCGGCGGTTTCCGCGGCCATCAGCATCAGCGCCGAGGCGCCGGCGAACAGCATGAAGCCGAAGGTATCGAAGCGGTTGGCGCGATCGAGCCGGTAATCGGGCATTTCGCGGCGATTGAGCCACAGCCCCATCAGCCCCACGGGGACGTTGATGAGGAAGATCAGGCGCCAGTTGGTGAATTCCACCAGGGTGCCCCCCAGCAGGGGGCCGAATACCGAGCCGAGCAGGCCGAACGTGGCCACGGTGGTCATCGCGCCCACGAACTCGCGACGGTCGATGCTCCGGGCCAGCACGTAGCGGCCTACCGGCAGCAGCGCGGCACCGCCCAGGCCCTGGATGACGCGCGAAGCGACCAGTTGGGGAAGGTTCTGCGCCACGCCGCACAGCAGCGAGCCCAGCGAAAAGACCAGGATCGCCCCGCCGAACACGCGCCGCGTACCGAAGCGGTCGCAGAGCCATGGGCTCATCGGGATGAAGATCGCCAGCGTGAGCACGTAACTCGTGAGCGCGGTGCGCATGCTCAGCGGCGTCACCTCCAGCGCGTTCGCGATGGCCGGCACCGCCGTGTTGACGATGGTGGAGTCCAGCGCCTGCATGAAGAACGCCGCGGCCACGAGCCAGATGAGGCCGCGGTAGCGGACCCGGCTCGAAGGCTCGGCCGGCGCGAGGGCCGGGCGGTCGGTAGGCAGTGCGTGGACGTCGGTCTTAGGGGAGTCGATGACGTCGTCTAGGGGCATGGCAGCGGGAATTATAGCGTCACCGGCCTCGTCTTGCTTTTATGGCGCCTTCGGCCGACAGTTTGCGGTCGTCTTCGCGTTCGTCGTCATCACGGATTCTCCACATGTCCCAGTCCACCGCCCCCGCCGAGGCCATCGAGCGCGCCGCCGACCTGCGCCGCCGCATCGAGGACGCGAACTACCGTTATCACGTGCTCGACGATCCGAGCATCGCCGACGCCGAATACGATCGCCTGGTGAGGGAACTGGAAGCGCTGGAAGGCCAGTACGCCGAACTGGCCACGCCGGACTCGCCCACCCGCAAGGTCGGTGCCCGCGCGCAGGGCGGTTTCGCCGAGGTGGTGCATGCCGTGCCCATGCTCTCGCTGGGCAACGCCTTCGAGCAGGAAGGCGACACCGATCGCGAAAAATATCGCGAAGTGGCCGACTTCGAGCGCCGCATCGAGCAGACGCTGGATCGACGCGAACCGGTGTTTTCGGTGGAGCCCAAGCTGGACGGCCTGGCGATCAGCCTGCGTTACGAGAACGGCGTGTTCGTGCAGGGCGCCACGCGAGGCGACGGCGCGGTGGGCGAAGACGTCACCGCCAACCTGCGCACCGTGAGGGCCATTCCGCTGCGCTTGCGTGGCGAAGGCTGGCCGCGCGTGCTCGAGGTGCGCGGCGAGGTGATCATGCCGCGCGCCGCCTTCGAGGCCTTCAACGCGCGGGCCCGCGAGGCCGGCGAAAAACCGCTCGCCAACCCGCGCAACGGCGCCGCCGGTTCGCTGCGCCAGCTCGATCCGGCGATCACGGCGAAGCGGCCGCTGGCCTTCTTCGCCTATGCCGTGGGCGTGGTCGAGGGCGGCGAACTGCCCGACACGCATTCGGCCACGCTGGCGAAACTGCGCGAATGGGGTTTTCCGGTGTCGCCGGAGGTATCCACGGCCAAGGGTTTCGACGGCCTCATCCGCTACTTCCGCAAGATCGGCGAAAAACGTGACGGCCTGCCTTACGACATCGACGGCGTGGTCTACAAGCTCGACGACTACGAAGGCCAGCGCGAGATGGGTTTCGTCTCGCGCGCGCCGCGCTGGGCCATCGCGCACAAGTATCCCGCGCAGGAACAGATGACCGTGGTCGAGGGCATCGAGATCCAGATCGGCCGCACGGGCGCGGCCACGCCCGTGGCGCGTCTCGCGCCGGTGCAGGTGGGCGGCGTCACCGTCACCAACGCCACGCTGCACAACGCCGACCAGGTGGCGCGCCTCGACGTGCGCGTGGGCGATACCGTGATCGTGCGCCGCGCGGGCGACGTCATTCCCGAGGTGGCGCGCGTGGTCGACGAGCGCCGTCCCGAAGGTACCGAGCCCTGGTCGATGCCCAGGACGTGTCCCGTGTGCGGTTCCGAATTGCTGCGCGAGGAAGGCGCGGCCGCTTATCGATGCTCCGGGGGGCTGATCTGCGGGGCGCAGCGCAAGGAGGCGATCATCCACTTCGCGTCGCGCCGCGCCATGGACATCGATGGCCTCGGCGACCGCTTCGTCGATGCGCTGGTCGAACTGGGCATGGTGCATACGCCGGCCGATCTCTACGACCTCACCGTGGAGAAGTTCGTGGAGATGAAGCGCCTCGCCGACGAGCGCGACGGCACCACGCCGGAAACCGTGAAGCAGGGCAAGGTCGCCACCAAGTGGGCGGAAAACCTCGTCGCCTCCATCGAGGCCAGCAAGCGATCCACGCTGCCGCGTTTCCTGTTCGCGCTGGGCATCATGCACATCGGCGAGAGCACGGCGAAGACGCTCGCGCTGTGGCTGGGATCGCTCGAGGCGGTGCGCCGCACGCCCAAGCCGGTGCTGCGCGTGCTGCCCGACATCGGCGAAGAGGTGGCGACCTCCATCGCGGCATTCTTCGGCCAGGAGGGCAACGAGAAGGTGGTCGACGCACTGCTGGCGGCGGGCATCGTCTTCGCCGACGAATCCGCGCCGTCGCCCAAGTTGCGCGAGCGACTGGGGCTGGACGTACTGCTCGACGCGGCGAAAATCCCGAAGCTGGGCCCGAAGAACACGGCCTTGCTCGCGAAGCACTACAAGAGCGTGGCGGACCTGGCCCAGGCCGGGGAACACCACTGGATCATCGCCGGCGTGCCCTCGGCCGCCGCGTCGAACCTGTGGGGCTACCTGAGCGATCCGACGCACTATCGCCAGCTCACCAACGACTTCGCCGACATGCAGTGGCTGCTCGACCGCTTGCCCGCGACATCCGCGTCCGCGTTACCGCTCGAAGGCCACACCTACGTCATCACCGGCACGCTGGCCACGCTCAAGCGCGACGATGCCACGGAGCGGCTGGAGTCGCTGGGCGCGAAGGTCGCCGGCTCCGTGTCGAAGAAGACCACGGCCGTGTTCGCCGGTGAGGCGGCCGGTTCCAAGCTCGACAAAGCCCGGGAACTCGGCGTGCCGGTTCACGACGAAGCCGCGCTGCTGGCGTTGCTGACCGAGCATGGGGTCGCGCCATGACCGCGAGGCTGGAGCGGCTTCACCTGCGCGCGACGACCTATGCTCGCATCCGCGCCTTCTTCGCCGAGCGCGGCGTCACCGAGGTGGAGACGCCGATCCTCTCGGCGGCGGGCAACACCGACCCGAACATACGCAGCTTCGGCACGCGCTTCACCGGCCACGTGGATGCCGGTTCGCCCGAGCGCTGGATGCGCACCTCGCCGGAGTTTCCGCTCAAGCGCCTGCTGGCCGAAGGCATGGGCGATTGCTACGAACTGGGTCGGGTATTCCGCGACGGCGAGGCGGGTGGGCGGCACAATCCCGAGTTCACGATGCTGGAGTGGTACCGCGTGGGCTGGGACCACGCCCGGCTCGCGCGCGAAGTGATCGACCTGTTCGAGCACCTGATGCTGCTGGCGGGCCGCACGTTCGACGTGGTGGAAACCGAATACCGCAGTCTCTATCGCGACGTGCTCGGCGTGGATGCCTTCACCGATCCGGTCGAGCGTTTGCGCGAGGCCCTGGGTGAGGTGACGATCGACGGCGAGGGGCTGGGGCGCGACGACTGGCTCGACCTGTTGATGACCCACCGTATCCAGCCCGAGTTTCCCCGCGATCGCATCACGATCATCTACGACTACCCGGCGAGCCAGTGCGCGCTGGCGAAGATCCGCCCCGGCAAACCTCCGGTGGCGGAGCGTTTCGAGGCCTATCTCGGTCGTTATGAGGTGGCCAACGGCTACCACGAACTCAACGATGCGAACGAGCAGCGCGCGCGCTTCGAGCGCGACAATGCCGTGCGTCGCGAGCGCGGTTCGCACGAAATGCCCATCGACGAGCGCCTGCTCGCCGTGCTCGATCGCATGCCGGCGTGCGCGGGTGTGGCCCTGGGCGTGGAGCGCCTGCTGATGGTGCTGGCCGATACCGATGCCATCGCGGACGTGATGGCCTACCCGTTCTCCGAGGCCTGACGATGCTCGAATCCATTCATCACGTGGCAATCATCTGCTCGGACTACGCGCGGTCGAAGGCGTTCTATACGGAGGTGCTGGGGCTTCGCGCGGTGCACGAGGCCTATCGTGAAGCGCGCGATTCGTGGAAGCTCGACCTGGAAGTGAGTCCGGGCGTGCAGATCGAGCTGTTCTCGTTTCCGTCGCCCCCGCCGCGTGTTTCGAGGCCGGAAGCACAGGGCTTGCGGCACTTGGCTTTTTCGGTGGCCGACATCGACGCGGCGGTGTCGCGCCTGGTTGACCATGGCGTCGCGTGCGAGCCGATCCGCATCGACGAATACACGGGCAAACGCTTCACCTTCTTCGCCGATCCCGACGACCTGCCGATCGAGCTCTACGAGCGCTGAGCGTCGTAGGATTCGCCGATGCGATCGGCTCCCACCCCGCCGGTAGCAAGCTCGCCGAGGCATGGCTACCGAACCTTCTTCGTCGACCCCGACGATCTGCCGATCAAGCTCTACGAGCGCCGAGCTTCGTAGGATTCGCCGATACGATCGGCTCCCACCCCTCCGGTAGCAAGCTCGCCGAGGCATGGCTACCGAAGGGGTGGGAGCCGATCGTATCGGCGAACGGCCTTGCCTCAGAACTCCAACTCTTGCGCCGCACACAGGTAATCCACCATCGGTGCCAGCCGCTTGAAGTTGTCCACCACGAACGGCAACAGCTCCGCCGAACACGCCATCGCTTCGTCGAAATCCTGCCCCGCGGCGAAGTTCTTCCGCTTCAGGTCCTCGATCAACTCGTGGTTCGCGTCGAACCCGCGCGGCGGACGCGTCAGGCTCTCGCCCCAGAACGAGAACCGCTCGCGAAAGGCCTTCGACTGCGTGGCCCGCTTCCACGAATCCGGATTGTCGGCCAGGAATTCCCGCAGCTTCTTCAGCACCGGCGGCTCCGGGTGCCACATGCCCGCGCCGACGAAGCACTCGCCCGGCTGGATGTGCAGGTAGAACCCGGGGGCCTGGATCTCGTGCCGACGCTCGTGGAAGAACCGCGAGCCCTGCCATCCCTTGTACGGCTGCTTGTCGTTGGCGAATCGCGTATCGCGATGGATGCGGTAGAGCGAGCCGCCGACCTTGCGCGGATCGGCGCGGAAATGCGGGCTGATCTTCGCCAGCGGTGCCTGGATATCGACGATCAGTTCGGTGAACGGCTCACGCACGTGGCGCTCGTAATCGTCCTTGTGCGCCTGGAACCACTCGCGGCTGTTGTTGCGCACCAGCGACTTGAAGAATCGGAACGTGGCGGGAGTGAAATAGCTCTTGTTCGGCATAACGGCTCAGTGAAGTTCGCGGGCCCAGGCTTCCAGGTCGTCCAGCAATGCGGTCGGCGCACCGGGCGCGGTACGTGCAAGGGCGATTTCGGCGGCGTAGGTGTCGAAGGTGAGGGTGGTGAGGGGACCTTGCCGGGTGAGGCGGTCGAGCCGGAAGGCTTCCCAGCGCGCCTGCTCGTCGAGGCTGAGCGTTTCCGGCCAGTTGCGGGCGCGATAGCGGAACAGCAACTCGGGATAACGCGCATCGCGGAACGGGAACGACCGTTCGCCCAACTGCGCCGGTGGCGTGGCGCGCACGTCGGCGAGCAGGCGACGGTCGGCGTCGGGCAGGAAGGCGCCGTACAGGCCCAGCTCGGGATCCTCGGCGGGCGGCAGGTCGGCGGCGTGACCGTAGACGCGGCGGAGCTTTTCGGCCAGGCCCGGCGCGTCGCGCAAGGCGGCGAGATGGCGCTCCACGGCCGCCATGTCGAGCCCCAGACGGTCGTGGTCTGTGTTTCTCAGCACCGAGAGCGGCGCCAACGCGGGGGCATGATTGGCGCGCACGGTGCGCAAGGCGATGCGCTCCACGCCCTCCGGCAGGTCGGCGCGGGAGGTGAACACGCGGTCGGCGATGTCCCCGTCGTCCAACGCGAGCAGGTCGGTGGGATCGCAGGTGAGGTCGTAGACGATGATTTCCCCGGGGCGGGAGGGGTGCGCGGCCAGCGGCGCGATCACGGTGAGGCAGTGGCGGCTGGCCGGATAGCGCGAAGACACGTGCACCACTGGTGTCATCGCCGCCACGTCGAGCAGTTCGAACACGCGCTGCTTGCGGCGCAGGGCGTAGTACCAGTCCCACAGGCGCGGCTGCTTCGAGCGGATGAGCCGGGCCAGGGCGATCAGGGCCTCCACGTCGGACAGCGCGTCGTGGGCGCGCTCCTGCTTCAATCCGTTGGCGGTGGCCAGGTGCTCCAGCTTGAAGCTCGGCGTGCCGTTCTCGCGGGTGGGCCAGACGATGCCTTCGGGGCGCAGGGCCTGGCACATGCGCACCAGGTCGATGAGATCCCAGCGCGAGTTGCCGTTTTCCCACTCCCGGCCATAGGGATCGTAGAAGTTGCGGTAGAGGAGGTGGCGGGTGAACTCGTCGTCGAAGCGCAGCGAGTTGTAGCCCACCGTGCAGGTGCCGGGCCGGGCGATCTCTTCGTGGATGGCCGCGGCGAACGCCGCCTCGCGAAGCCCTTCGCGTTCGGCGAGCTGGGGCGAGATGCCCGTGATGAGCGCGGCGACCGGGTGGGGCAGGGCATCCCGGGGCGGCTTGCAGTAGATCATCAGCGGCTCGCCGACGATGTCCAGGTTGGCGTCGGTACGGATGCCGGCGAACTGCGAGGGGCGGTCCCGGCGAGGATCGGCGCCGAAGGTTTCGTAGTCGTGCCAGAAGAAGGTCGGTTCGGCCATCCGGCCATGATCGCACAGCGAGGATGCCGGGCGCGGTAGACTTCAGGCCATCAAAGGAGACCCCATGACCTCAGCGCACGAAGACAACCTCATCTGGATCGACCTGGAAATGACGGGATTGGATACGGACAACGACTCGATCCTCGAAATCGCCACCGTCGTGACCGACAAGGATCTGAACGTGCTCGCCGAGGGACCGGTGTTCGCCATCAGCAACACCGATGCCCGCCTGCAGCAGATGGACGCCTGGAATCGCAACCAGCATGGTCGCTCGGGCCTGTGGGCGCGGGTGGTGGAGTCGGACATCCCCCGCGAGGATGCCGAAGAGGCCACCATCGAGTTCCTGAAGGCGTGGGTACCGGCCGGCAAGTCGCCCATGTGCGGCAACTCCATCTGCCAGGACCGCCGCTTCCTGCATCGCGAGATGCCGAAGCTGGAGCGCTACTTCCACTACCGCAACCTCGACGTGTCCACGCTCAAGGAGCTGTCGCGCCGCTGGTCGCCGGAGGTCTCCCGGGGCTTCACGAAGGATTCGGCGCACACCGCGCTGTCCGACATCCGCGATTCCATCGACGAGCTGCGCTACTACCGCCGTTTCATGGGCGCGCTCGGCGGCCAACAGCCGGGTTGAGCCCATGAACCTCGATCCCTTCGCCACCGTCCTGGACTGCAACGGCCGGGCCCTGTCGCTCGACCGCCCGCGCGTGGTCGGCATCGTCAACGTCACGCCCGATTCGTTTTCCGACGGTGGCCGCCACGACACGCTCGAGGCGGCGTATGCCCACGCGATGCGCCTGGCGGAAGAGGGGGCCGACATGCTGGACGTCGGGGGCGAGTCCACCCGTCCCGGTGCCGGCGACGTATCGGTCGACGACGAAATCCGCCGCACCGTGCCGCTGATCGAGCGCCTGGCCGCGGCCACCACGCTGCCGATCTCCATCGACACCTCCAAGCCGGAGGTGATGCGCGCGGCGGTGGGAGCCGGCGCGGGCATGATCAACGACGTCTACGCGCTGCGCCGCGAAGGTGCGCTGGACGCGGCCGCCGAGTTGCGCGTGCCGGTGTGCCTCATGCACATGCAGGGCGAGCCGCGCGGCATGCAGGACGATCCCCGTTACGACGACGTGGTCGGCGAGGTGCATCGTTTCCTCACCGATCGCCTGTTCGCCTGCGAGCTGTCCGGCATCGATCGCCGCCGGGTGCTGGTCGACCCGGGCTTCGGATTCGGCAAGAACCTCGAGCACAACCTGGCGCTGCTGCGCGCCATGGGCCGTTTCGCCGAGCTGGGGGCAGGCGCTTACGCCGGGCTCTCGCGCAAATCGATGATCGGTCAGATCACCGGCCGGACCGATCCTTCCGGTCGGGTCGCCGGGTCGCTGGCCGCCGCCCTGGTGGCCGTGCAGCGGGGGGCGATCATGGTTCGGGTGCACGACGTGGCGGCGACCGTCGATGCCCTGGCCGTGTGGGCGGCGGTGAAGGCGGGGGATACGGCGCCGCGCGTCGACAAGCCGTCGATGCCTCGCTGGCCCGATGACGACTGAGGCTTCCTAGGATTCGCGAACAGGGTTCGCTCCCACCCTTCGGTAGTAGAACGTTCTACCGACGGATGGGAGCGGACCCTGTTCGCGATTTCCGGCGTATGATTCCCCGTCCAAGCAAGGAATTACAGCCATGAGCGAACGTAAATACTTCGGTACGGACGGCATTCGCGGCCACGTGGGCACCTACCCGATCAGCGCGGACTTCATCCTTCGCCTCGGCCGTGCCGCCGGTGCCGTGCTGGCGCGCCGTCGCGCCGCCGATCGCCGCCCGGCGGGCGCCGGTCCCGATCGCCGCGACCATGCCCGCAAGGTGCTGGTGGTGATCGGCAAGGACACCCGCGTGTCTGGCTACATGTTCGAAGCCGCCCTGGAGGCCGGTCTCGTGGCCTCGGGCGCCGACGTGCGCATGCTCGGCCCCATGCCCACGCCCGGCGTGGCCTACCTCACCCGTTCGCTGCGCGCCGACGCCGGCATCGTGATCAGCGCCTCGCACAACCCGCACCAGGACAACGGCATCAAGTTCTTCTCCGGCCAGGGCGAAAAGCTCGACGACGAGCTCGAAGCCGAAATCGAGGCGGAACTGGAGGCCGACTTCGCCACGGTCGCCTCCGAAGCGCTGGGCAAGGCGCGTCGCGTGGAAGATGCGGTGACCCGCTATGCCGAATTCTGCAAATCCACGGTATCCGACGATTTCTCGCTCTCCGGCATGCGCATCGTGCTCGACTGCGCCCACGGCGCCACCTACCAGGTCGCCCCCAAGGTGTTCTCCGACCTGGGCGCCGAGGTGTTCACCATCGGCGCGGAGCCCGATGGCCTCAACATCAACCGCGACGTGGGCTCCACGGCGCCGGAGGCCCTGGCCCAGGCCGTGAAATCCCGTGGCGCCGACCTCGGCATCGCCTTCGACGGCGACGGCGACCGCGTGCGCGTGGTCGACCGCGACGGCACGGTCACCGACGGCGACGACATGCTCTACGTCATCGCACGTCACTGGAAGAAGAAAGGCGAGCTGAAAGGCCCGGTCGTCGGCACGCTGATGAGCAATTACGGCCTGCAACGCGCGCTGAAGCAGATGGACATTCCCTTCGTGCGCGCCAACGTGGGCGACCGTTACGTGCTTCAGCAACTCAAGGAACACGGCGGCGTGCTCGGCGGCGAAACCTCCGGCCACGTGCTCTGCCTCGACCGCTTCACCACGGGCGACGGCATCGTGGCGGCCCTGGCGCTGCTCGAGGCCCTGGCCGCGGACGGCGAAACCTTCGCCGAGGCCCGCGCGGGGCTCGCCAAGCTGCCTCAGACCATGCTCAACGTGCGCGTGGAAGGCGCCAAGGCCTCGTTGGGCACCGATACCGTGCAACAGGCCCTGGCCGAGGTGGAGCGCGAGCTGGAAGGACGTGGCCGCGTGGTGTTACGGGCGTCCGGTACCGAACCCCTGGTGCGCGTCACCATCGAGGCCGCCGACGCGGCCGAAGTGGACCGGCTGGCGACACGGCTGGCCGACGCCGTAAAATCGGCGGCCCAGGCGCTCGCCTGAACGAATTCCCGACACCGGCCGGCGTGGGCACCCCACGCCGGTCTTGTCATGCCCGAAAGCAGGTCACGCCATGAAGAAGGTTCCCACCCTCGATATCCGCCGCTATGACACCGATCGCGACGCCTTCGTCGCCGAACTCGGCGCGGCGTATCGCGAATTCGGTTTCTGCTGCATCAGCGGCCACGGTATCCCGCAGGCCGACATCGACGGGGCCTACGATGCCTTCAAGGCCTTCTTCGCGCTGCCGGACGAGACCAAGCGGAAGTATCACATCCCCGGTGGCGGCGGCGCGCGTGGCTACACTCCGTTCAAGGTGGAAACGGCGAAGGACTCGAAATTCGCCGACCTCAAGGAATTCTGGCACGTGGGTCGCGAGATCCCGCGGGATTCCAGGTACGCCGACGTGATGCCGCCCAACGTCTGGCCCGACGAGGTGCCCTCGTTCAAGGACAAGGGCTACGGTCTCTACCGGGCGCTGGACGATCTCGGTTCGCGCGTGCTGCGCGCCCTGGCGCTGCACATCGACCTGCCGGAGACATTCTTCGACGACAAGGTGAACGTGGGCAATTCCATCCTGCGTCCCATCCATTACCCGCCGATCACGCAGACCGACGTGCCCAACGTGCGCGCCGGTGCCCATGAAGACATCAACTTCATCACGCTGCTGGTCGGCGCCAGCACGGCGGGCCTGGAAGTACTCACCCGCGAAGGCGAGTGGCTGCCCATCACCAGCGAGGGCGACGCCATCGTGGTCAACATCGGCGACATGCTGCAGCGCCTGACCAACCACGTGTATCCCTCCACCACGCATCGCGTCACCAATCCGCAAGGCGACGCGGCGCGCAAGCCGCGGTATTCGGTGCCGTTTTTCCTGCACCCGAACCCGGACGTGGTGCTCGACGTCTTGCCGTCGTGCGTCACGCCCGACAATCCCAAGCGCTACGAGACGCCGATCACGGCGCACGAATACCTGCAGGAACGCCTGCGTGAGATCAAGCTGATCTGACGCCCCTTTAGCGGGTTCTTCACCGGGAGAGGCGGAGCCTCGAACCTCCCGGTCATTCCCCGGAGTTCGTCGTGAAGACCCGCAAGCGCACCTCCTCCCGATCCAATGCGCAACGCGTGCGGCGCCAGCGCACGATGCGCGCCCGCGGCCGCGCCTGACTTCCCTGTGATCGACCGCCTACCGAAGGGATGGGGCCTGACTTTTCTGCCATTTACTACCGAAAGGGTGGGAGCGGACCTTGTCCGCGAACCCTCAGGCCCTCTTTTCGCAAATGAGGCTTTGCAGTGATCGGGCGAGCTTATACCGCTCGCCTGTTTCGATTCATGGCCTCGTTCGCACCAGGCAACCTCGAAGGTTCGCGGACAGGGTCCGCTCCCACCCCTTCGGCAGCTAAGGTGCGACCAGATCCGACGGTTCGGCTCGCTCGCCCTTGTGCAGGAACGGGTGCGCGAACACCGCGGCCAGAATGACCGCCACCCCCGCATAGAACGCCCAGCCCAACTCCCGCTGCTCGCCCAGCAAGGGAATCGCCAGCACGATCGCATACACCGGTTCGAGGTTGGTGATCATCTGCGTGGCGAAAGCCGACAGGTGTCGTAGTGCCGCGAGGGCCAGCGCGAACGGCAGCAGCGTGCAGCCGAACGCCAGGACCAACACGAGTATCCCATCGTGCAGGTTCGGCATCACGAAGGGCGACGCCGTGAAGAGTGACCCCGCGACCGTGAGGAACAGCGCACCCGTGCCCAGTTCCACGAAGGTCACCGTCAGCGCATCGGCATGTTCGATATAGCGCTTGTTGAGCGCACCGAAGAACGCCACGAAGATCGCCGACAGCACGCCCACGGCCAGACCCAGACGCATGTCGCCCGGCACCCCGCCGGCGACCAGCGCCACGCCTGGGATCACCGCCGCGCCGATGAGCAGTTCCCGTGGATCGAAACGTCGACGTGCGATCCAGGGTTCGATGAGGGCGAGGAAGACCGGGCAGGTCGCGATGCAGGTCGCCGCCACCGACGCATTCGCCAGCTTGATGGCGCCGTAGAAAGTGAGCCAGTGGAGCGCCACGATCACGCCGATGCCCGCATAGGTCAGGCGCAGCTTGAGCGGCATCGCACGCAGGCCTCGCCAGACGCGTGGCACGCAAAGCAGTGCGCCGGATACCAGCAGCATGCGCCACCACACCAGCGGCAGGGCGGGCAGGGTGATCGACTTGCCGAGGATCGCGGTGAATCCCCAGAGCAGGACGCAGAAATGGATTTGCAGGAGGGCTTTGCGGGTCGGCGGCATGGCGCGAAGCTTACGGCATGCCTGCCGCGGTGTGGCGACCGGATTCGCCGATACGATCGGCTCCCACCCCTCCGGTAGCTGAGCGCCTACCGGAGGGTGGGAGCCGATCGTACCGGTGAATGACTTCGCCGAAGTTTTCAGCCCACCCCATTTGATAAAAGTCTCGCTACCGAAGGGGTGGGAGCCGATCGTATCGGCGAATCACGTCGCCGAAGTTTTCGGCCCACCCCTTTGGTAGAAGTCTCGCTACCGAAGGGGTGGGAGCCGATCGTATCGGCGAATCACGTCGCCGAAGTTTTCGGCCCACCCCTTTGGTAGAAGTCTTGCTACCGAAGGGGTGGGAGCCGATCGTATCGGCGAATCACGTCGCCGAAGTTTTCGGCCCACCCTTTGGTAGAAGTCTTGCTACCGAAGGGGTGGGAGCCGATCGTATCGGCGAATCACTTCGCCGGAGCCTTCGGGGGGCTGTTCTTCAGGTCATCCAGCAACGGCTTGCACTGCGTCGCGTCCGCCTTGCCGCTCTCCGGCACCGCCAGCGGGGCCAGCGCGGCCACCGGTGCCGCGAACACGGCCAGCGCCACGGCGCCGCCGCCGCGCAGGATCAGCGGCCCCGCATGCACGCCGGGTGCCGGATTCTTGAACGTGCCATGCACGTAAAGCGGCGAGCGCAGCGAGAACAGGCGGAAACCCTTCGTATGCGGCACGATGTCGAGATTGAGTTTCTCGTTCTTGAAATCGATATCGCCGTTGACGTTGATCAATGCCTTCTCGGTGTCGAAGGCGAACAGCTTGGACTCCATCACGCCATCGGTGGACACCAGGTCGGCCGCCATGCAGTTGATCTTCACCACGTCGTCGCCGAACAGCTTGTTCACCACGTAGTTGCCCACGTTGAGTCCGGCGATCTCCAGCAGCGACGAGCTGATGGCACCGTCATTGATGAGCAGCTTCACCTCGCCGTTGGAGCTGCCCAGCAGCGCGGCGGGCGAATTGCCGGTGGCGGTGAGCGAGGCATCACCGTTCACCTCGCCGAAGCTGGTCTGCATCGGCGCGAAGGTGGGGAACAGTTCCTTGAGCTTCAGGTGGCGGGCGCCGAGGTTGAGGCGCCCCTTCATCGGTGCGGACGAACCGTCCAGCCGGATGTTGCTGCCCACGGTACCGCCGGCCACGCCGAACTTCAGCGGGTCGAGGGTAAGCACGGCGTCCTTCATGATCAGGTGCGTGTCGACGTTCTCGATGGGCAGGCGCTCGCCGTGCACGATCTTCGTGCCGGTGAAGCGCACGTCGGCATCCATCGCGTTCCAGCGGTCGGTCTTGAACGGCTCCACGGGCAGCACCTTGTCGGCCGGCTGCTTGACGCTGTCGCCGCGCTCGGCTTTTTCCTGGTCGGAACCGTCGCCGACCAGCGGCGCGAGGTCGCTGAAGAGCAGTTGCTTCGAGGTCAGCGTACCGGTGAGGCTAGGCCGCTGGCCGCCCGTGTCGAAAGTGAGCGTGCCGCCGAGATCGCTGCCGCCGACGCGGCCGGTGAAGTTCTCGTACGTGAACCTGCTGGCACCCTTCTTCAGGTTGGCCTTGAGGTGGCCCTCGGTGGCGAAGGGCGGCGTGTCGGGCAAGGTGACCCCGGTGAGGTCGTAGAGATGCGACATGCTGGTGCCCGAGAACCACAGGCGGATGTCGAGGGCGCCGAGGTTCATGGGGTCGGTGAGCGTGCCGACAAAGGCGATGTGCGTGTCGCCGAAGCGTGCGTCGGCCTGCACGGGGAAGGGGCGGTCGGCATCGCGAAGGGCGAATACGCCGCCCGTGCGCGCCTTGGCCGAGACGGTGGACTTCTTGTAGGTGCCCTTCGCGTCCCAGGCGAAGTAGTAGACCTGCTTCTTCTTCGTGCCGTCCTGGCGGTCCTTCTCGTCGGCATCGCTCCGGGCCATGGTTTTCGCGCTGGCGCCGGTCGTCTTGTTGGCCTGCGCGCGCGAGTCCTTTTCCTGCTGCTTCATGATCTCGTCGAACGGAATGCCCTTGCCCAGCGGCGTCACGTCGATGCCCATCGCGATCTGGTTCTGCGCATCGGCAAAGTCGATGTGGCCCTTGTCGAAAGCGATGGCGTTGAGTTCGAGCGCCCACTCCGACGGGCCGGTACTCTCGGGCAGTTTGAAGGTCCAGGTGTTGTCGCCGTTCTTCACCCGCTCCAGGTCGATGGCGGGCTCGCCGAGGCGGATCTCGGGAATGACGATGCGATGGGCGATGAGCGGGAACGGCGAGAGGCGGAAGTCGATGGTCTTCAAGGTGGCGAAGCGATTGTTCTTCGCCCAGCTCGGGTTGGTCACCACGATGTCGCGGGCCGTGAAGTGCGGCCAGGGAATCCATCCGGCGAAACCGCCCTGGCCCGGCTCACGCGCCCAGTGCGCGGTGATGTCGCCCTGGATCGCGAAGGGCCGGCCGATGGCCTCCGACACCTTGGCGTTGATGGTGGGCTTGAGGCGGTTCCAGTCGAAAAAGGCGATGAACAGGATCAGCGCCACGATCAGCAGGACGATGATTCCCAGGACCCACGCCAGAATTTTCCTGCCACGCCGCATCAGCCTCGCTCCTCATTCGGTCTCACGGCGGCAAGAGTTAGCGCCTGGGGTGGCAAGGTTATGTGTTCTTGGTGAGGAGCTATTAAGCGATGTGTAGGAACCGTGTCGACGGACATGATCCGCCGTTCGCGACGACCGATTGCCTCGCGGTGGGCCCCGGCCTGCGCCGGGGCGACGTCCGTTGCATTTCGGCATCCGCGGCGATTCCCATCGAAGCGTCGCACCGGCGCAGGCCGGCGCCTACGGCGACGTATCCGGTTTTAGCGATGGCCGGCACGCTCCTGTCGTGTGCGAAGAAACACGGGCTAGTCGGCCTGCCAGTAACCCGTAGCCTTCACCCACTCCTTGTCGATCCCCCGCGTCTCGACCAGCGTCGACCGCAGCGTCCGCGCCCGTTTCGATTCCAGCGCCACCCACCAGAACGTATCGCCCTCGGGAATCGCCATCGAGGCCAGCACGTCGTCCAGCGACGGCGACTGGCCGCGGATGAACCAGCGGGTCTCGCGGGCCATGGCCTGGCGCTCGTCGGGGGAGGCGATCTCCGCCAGCACGGTGACGTTCGTGTCCGCGGGCATCTCCTCGAGCCAGCGTCCCATGGCGGGGAGGGCGGTCTCGTCGCCGACCAGCACGTAGTGGTCGTAGTCGTCGGGCACGACCATCGAACCGCGCGGACCGCCGACGCCGAGGCGGTCGCCCGGCTTGGCCTGTTCCGCCCAGGTGGACGCCGGGCCTTCGCCGTGGATCACGAAGTCGAGGTCCAGTTCGAGGCTTTCCGGCCGGAAACGCCTCGGCGTGTAGTCGCGCGAGGGCGACGGCTCCTTGCCTTCGGGATAGACGGGGCCGTCGGGGCCCATCGTCGGCATGTTGAACTCGCCCGCCGCCGTCGGGAAGAACAGCTTCACGTGGTCGTCGGGCGAAGCGGAGGGAAACCCTTCCAGTTCGGGCCCGTGCACCGTGACGCGCACCATGTGCGGCGTGAGCCGTTCCACGCGCGCCACCTCGAGGATGCGCATCTTCAGCTCGTGGCGAACGCGGCGGATCTCGTGCTTTTGGCTCATCCCTGGCGCTCCGCGATGGCCTTCGCCGCCGAGGCGACGATGGCGGCGACGCGCTTGATCTCGGCGTCGTCCCAGCTCTTGTGGTGGTTGAGCAACTGGTGCTTCAGGCCGTGCATCGCTTCGCGCACCGCCTCGGGCACGCCCATGCGGCGCATGTGCCGCGACATCACCTGCAGGCGTTCGGTGAGGGCTTCGAGGTTGTGGCGGTTCTCGTCGAGGAAGGCCTTGCCCTCGTCGGTGATGGCGTAGAGCTTCTTGCCGCCGGTCTCGGCCTCGACGCGGGCATAGCCCAGCTCTTCGAGCATGGTGAGGGTGGGATAGATGGCGCCGGGGCTGGGGCTGTACTGGCCGTCGAACATCTCCTCGATGGTGCGGATCAGTTCGTAGCCGTGGCGGGGCTGCTCCTCGATAAGGGCGAGCAGGAGCAGGCGCAGGTCGCCGGTGCCGAACATGCGGCCGCCGAAGCGCCCGCCGCCGCCGCGGCCGCCGCGCATGCCGTCACGCTCGTCGAAGCCGAAGGGACCGCCGCCGAAACGGCCGCCGCCGCGACCCATCGCGGCCATGTGCTCATGGAAGTGGCGCCGGGCATGGTGGAAAAAATGCATGGGTGCTCTCCGATATATCGTACGTAGTGCGCGTACGATATATCTTAAGAAACACTCTTGCAAGGTATTGACGGCTCGATTCGCCGATGCGATCGGCTCCCACCCCTTCGGTAGCAGCCTTCCTGCGAGAGGGGGATGAAGCCCGACCCGAGTCGGACTACTGCCCTGCAGAAACCTGGCTACCGGAGGGCTGGGAGCCGACCGTGTCGGCGAATCCTACGAAGCGATGTCCTCAGCCGAAGGTAAAGGTGAAGGCATGGAAGTTCGCCTTCGGCACCTTGATGGTCAGCACGTGGTCCTTGTAGCCATCCCCGTCGAACAGGGTGTAGAGCATCGATCTCTGCACGGTCACCGGCGCCTGCGGCTTGCCGTCCACGGCCACTTCGATGGTGATCGGGTCATTGGCGCTGGCCACCATGTGCACCTTCTTCGCCTTGAAGTGCAGGCGGATCTCGCCGCTCGGGCCGATCAGGCTGGCGTTCTCGCGGCCGATCTCCCAGCGCCCCACCAGGGCGAAGCGGTTGAGGTCCAGCCGCGACGGCGCGGTGAAGTCGCGCGTGCCGGTGCGGTCGCCCTCGGGACTGGCGTTGTTCTGGCTGCGGTCGCTGCCGAAGTACATCTCCGGCGAACCGAGCTGGCTGAAGTCGGGCGCGTCCTTGTCCGTGCCCCCCTTGTCCTCGAGCCGGGGCAGGCCGAGCAGGGTGCGGATGGCGTTTTCCATCTCCATGTAGTTGCCCTCGCCGTAATGGTGGGCGATGACGTTGCCGCGCTGGTCCACGAGGTACTCGGCCGGCCAGTACTTGTTGTCCCAGGCGTCCCAGGTTTCCAGGTCGTTGTCCTGCGCCACGGGGTAGTGGATGCCGAACTGCTTGATGGCGTCGCGGACGTTCGCTTCCTGCTTCTCGAAGGGGAACTCGGGCGAATGCACGCCCACCACCACCAGGCCCTTGTCCTTGTACTGGTCGTACCAGCGGGTGACGTGGGGCAGGGTGCGCAGGCAGTTGATGCAGGAATACGTCCAGAAGTCGATCAGCACGACCTTGCCGCGCAGCGACTTCATGGTGAGCGGCTTGGAGTTCTGCCAGGCGGCGATGCCGGCGAATTCCGGCGCCGTCTGCGCCGCGAACGCGGGCAGGGCGGCGGCCAGCAGGGCGACGGCGAACAGGGCCTTGCGGAAGAGGTGGCGCATGGAAACTCCGTGGTTCTCAGGGGTACGGTGAAGGAGACCGGACGACAGGGCGGCACCTTACACCGGTCGGGTGCGCTAAAATCGGCGCTTTGCCAGCCCCCGCGAGCCAGCGTACCGCCATGACCTCGATCAAGCAGGACGACCTCATCCAGAGCGTCGCCGACGCCCTCCAGTACATCTCCTACTACCATCCGGTGGATTACATCCGGAACCTCTCCGCGGCCTACGAGCGCGAGGAGTCCCCGGCCGCGAAGGACGCCATCGCCCAGATCCTCATCAACTCGCGCATGTGTGCCGAGGGCCACCGTCCCATCTGCCAGGACACCGGCATCGTCACCGTCTTCCTCAAGATCGGCATGAACGTGCGCTGGGACGACGCCACGATGGGTGTGGAGGAGATGGTGAACGAGGGCGTTCGCCGTGCCTACAACCACCCGGACAACAAGCTGCGCGCCTCCGTGCTGGCCGATCCGGCCGGCAAGCGCATGAATACCCGCGACAACACGCCGGCCGTGATCAACGTGTCCGTGGTGCCGGGCGACACGGTGGACGTCATCGTCGCCGCCAAGGGCGGTGGTTCGGAAGCCAAGTCGAAGTTCGCCATGCTCAACCCGTCCGACTCCATCGTCGACTGGGTGCTGAAGACCGTGCCCACCATGGGCGCCGGCTGGTGCCCGCCGGGCATGCTCGGCATCGGCATCGGCGGTACCGCCGAAAAGGCGATGCTGCTGGCGAAGGAATCGCTGATGGAGCCCATCGACATCGTCGACCTCATCGCCCGCGGCCCGTCCAACCGCGCCGAAGAGCTACGCCTGGAGCTGTACGAGAAGGTCAACGCGCTCGGTATCGGCGCGCAGGGCCTGGGCGGCCTCACCACGGTGCTCGACATCAAGGTGAAGGATTACCCCACCCACGCCGCCAACCTGCCGGTGGCGATGATCCCCAACTGCGCCGCCACCCGCCACGCGCACTTCGTGCTCGACGGCTCCGGCCCGGTCGCGCTCGATCCGCCGTCGCTGGACGACTGGCCGAAGCTCACCTACGACGCGTCCAAGGGCCGTCGCGTGAACCTCGACACGATCACCCGCGAGGAAGTCGCCAGTTGGAAGCCGGGCGAGGTGATCCTGCTCAACGGCAAGCTGCTCACCGGCCGCGACGCCGCGCACAAGCGCATGATCGACATGCTCAACCGTGGCGAGACGCTGCCGGTGGATTTCACCAACCGATTCATCTACTACGTGGGCCCGGTCGATCCGGTGCGCGACGAGGTGGTCGGCCCCGCCGGCCCCACCACGGCCACGCGCATGGACAAGTTCACGCGCCAGATGCTGGAGACCACGGGCCTGCTCGGCATGGTCGGCAAGTCCGAGCGCGGCCCGACGGCCATCGACGCGATCCGCGACAACAAGGCGGTTTACCTGATGGCCGTGGGCGGTGCCGCGTACCTGGTGTCGAAGGCGATCAAGGCTTCGCGCGTGCTGGCCTTCGAAGACCTCGGCATGGAGGCGATCTACGAGTTCGAGGTGAAGGACATGCCGGTGACCGTGGCGGTCGATAGCCAGGGCACGTCCGTGCACCAGACGGGGCCGAAGGAGTGGCGCACGAAGATCGGCAAGATTCCGGTCGTCGTGGAGTAAGAGCTCGCCGATACGATCGGCTCCCACCCCTTCGGTAGCCATGTTTACGCGACCAGCCTACCGAAGGGGTGGGAGCCGATCGTATCGGCGAACGCTACGAAGCGAGGCGAAAGGCATGCCTCGCGATCTGCTCGTCCTCTTCGGTCGGCACCACGCGGCTTTCGAAGTCCCCGATCCACTGCAACCCGGCAAGGATCGCATCGCGCGTCACCCCATCGTTCTCCCCGATGCCACCGGTGAACACCAGTAGATCCAGCCCGCCGAGCGAAGCGACCATCCCCGCCACCTGCTTGCGCGCCACGTGCACGAACACGTCCTGCGCGAGTCGCGACGCCTCGTTACCCATCGCATGCAGCTTGCGCATGTCGCTGGTGCCGCCGGACAACCCCTTCAGGCCCGACTCGCGATCCACCAGCGTCTCCAGCTTCGCCGCGTCGTAACCCTTTTCGCGCATCAGGTAGAGCAGCACGCCCGGATCGAGATCCCCGGGCCGGGTGCCCATCACGATGCCGCCGGTCGGTGTCAGCCCCATCGTGGTATCCACCGACTTTCCGTCGAGCACGGCGCACAGGCTGGCGCCGTTGCCCAGGTGCGCGATCACCGTGCGCGAGGGTAGTGCGTCGCCGAGCTGCTGGACGATGGACTCGTACGACAGCCCGTGGAACCCGTACCGCTCGATGCCGCCCTCGCGAAGTTCGGCGGGCAAGGGCAAGGTCTTCGCCACGATCGGCAGGCTCGCGTGGAACGCCGTATCGAAACACGCCACCTGCGGCACGCCCCGGAACGCCTCGCGTGCCCGCTTCACCATGGCGAGCGCGGGAGGCACGTGCAAGGGCGCGAAGGCGCGGGCTTCTTCCAGTCGTCCCATCAAGGCATCGTCGATCCTCGCGTGCTCGCGTACGTTCGGGCCGCCATGCACGAGCCGGTGTCCGATGGCTTCGGGCGGGGGCATGGCGCGTTCGCGCAGCGTCGCGAGCACGGCTTCCATGGCGTCGTCGCCGGGCGCGTCGGTCTGTTCGGCCAGCAAGGCATCGCAGCGATCGCCGTCCACCCGGTACAGCCCGTACTTCAACGACGACGAGCCCGTGTTGAGCGCCAGCACGATCACGATTCGGCCTTCCACTGCCAGTCGCGCACCTCGGGAAGGTCCTGCCCGTGCTCGCTCACGTAGAGCTTGTGCCGCTGGATATCCGACCAGTAACGCTGCGTGGCCTTCTCGCGCTCGCCGGCGAATCGGGGCACGCGGTTGATCACGTCCAGCGCCAGCTGGAAGCGATCCATGTTGTTGAGCACCATCATGTCCAGCGCGGTGGTGGTCGTGCCTTCTTCCTTGTAGCCGCGCACGTGGATGTTGTCGTGGTTGTGCCGCCGGTAGGTGAGCTTGTGGATGATGCCCGGATAGCCGTGGAAGGCGAAGATCACCGGCTTGTCCTTGGTGAACAGGGCGTCGAACACGTCGTCGTCCATGCCGTGCGGGTGCTCGTCGGGCTGCTCCAGCGACATGAGGTCCACCACGTTGACCACGCGGATGCGGATGTCCGGCACGTACTCGCGAAGCAGCATCACGGCGGCCAGGATTTCCACCGTGGGCGCGTCGCCCGCGCAGGCCATCACCACGTCCGGATCGTCGCCGCCGCGACCGGCCCATTCCCAGATGCCCGCGCCCGCCGCGCAATGGCGCACGGCGCTTTCCATGTCGAGCCACTGCCAGTCGGGCTGCTTGCCCGCGACGATCACGTTCACGTAGTGCCGGCTGCGCAGGCAGTGGTCCGCCACCGACAGCAGGCAGTTCGCATCCGGTGGCAGGTAGATGCGCACGATCTCGGATTTCTTGTTCGCCACGTGGTCGATGAAACCCGGGTCCTGGTGCGAGAAGCCGTTGTGGTCCTGGTGCCACACGTGCGAGCTGAGCAGGTAGTTGAGCGACGGGATCGGCGGCCGCCACGACATCGTGCGCGTGACCTTCAGCCACTTGGCGTGCTGGTTGAACATCGAGTCGACGATGTGGATGAAGGCCTCGTAGCACGAGAAGAATCCATGCCGCCCCGTGAGCAGGTAGCCTTCGAGCCAGCCCTGGCACTGGTGCTCGCTGAGCATTTCCATCACGCGCCCGTCGGGAGCGAGATCGGTATCCACCTCTTCGTAGTCGCCCAACCAGGTTTTGGGGCTGGCCTCGTACACGGCTTCGAGACGGTTGGATGCCGTCTCGTCGGGGCCGAACAGGCGGAAGGTGGTCATGTTCCGGCGCATCACCTCGCGCAGGAAGCGCCCCAGCACGCGCGTGGCTTCGGCCTTGTGGTCGCCGGGCGACGTCACCGTTTCGGCGAAATCATGGAAATGCGGCATGTGCAGCGGCTTGGAGAGGATGCCGCCGTTGGCGTGCGGGTTCATGCCCATGCGGCGCCGGCCGGTGGGCGCGAGCGAGGCGAATTCCTCGCGGAAGCGGCCGCCTTCGTCGAACAGCTCGTCGGCCTCGTAGCTCTTCATCCAGTCTTCGAGGATCTTCACGTGCTCGTCGTTCTCGAACTTCGCGATGGGCACCTGGTGCGCGCGCCAGGTGCCTTCCACCGGCTTGCCGTCGACCTCTTTCGGCCCGGTCCAGCCCTTCGGCGAACGCAACACGATCATCGGCCAGCGCGGCCGCTTCGCCTGGGCGGCATCGCCTTCGCGGGCGTCTTTCTGGATGCGTGCGATCTCGTCCAGGCAGCGGTCCAGCGCCGCCGCGAAGGCCTGGTGCATCGGCTCGAACTCGTGCCCTTCGACGAAATGCGGCTCGTAGCCATAGCCGCGCATGAGGTCGCGCAACTCGTCCGGTTCGATGCGCGCGAGCACGGTGGGATTGGCGATCTTGAATCCGTTCAGATGCAGGATGGGCAACACGGCCCCGTCGCGAGCCGGATTCAGGAACTTGTTCGAATGCCAGCTCGTCGCCAGCGCGCCCGTTTCGGCTTCGCCGTCGCCCACGATGCAGGCCACCACGAGATCGGGGTTGTCGAACGCCGCGCCGAACGCGTGCGAGAGGGAATAGCCCAGCTCGCCGCCCTCGTGGATGGAGCCGGGGGTTTCCGGCGCCACGTGGCTGGGAATGCCGTAGGGCCAGGAGAACTGGCGGAACAGTTCGCGCATGCCCGCGGCGCTGCGGTCGATGTGCGGATAGATCTCGGTGTAGGAGCCTTCCAGATAGGTATGCGCCACCAGTCCGGGACCGCCGTGGCCGGGGCCGATGACGTAGATCATGTCGAGGTCGCGCTCGACGATGGCCCGGTTCAGATGCGTATAGATGAAATTGAGGCCGGTGGTCGTGCCCCAGTGGCCGAGCAGCCGGTGCTTGATGTGCTCGCGGGAGAGCGGTTCGTCGAGCAGGGGGTTGTCGCGCAGGTAGATCTGCCCGACGGAAAGGTAGTTGGCGGCGCGCCAATACGCGTGCATGCGCCGCAGCAGGTCGGGCGAGAGCGTCTTCTCGTTCATGGGGGCTTCCGGAGGCGGACGGGCTCCGCAAAGCCTAGGCCCGCGCGGATGGCGGGCACGTGAAACCCTCCCTTACCGGGAGGCGCCGACCTCGCGGGTGTTCCGCTCCATCACCTGCATGCCGTCCTCGACCTGCGGGTGCGTTTCATGGCGCGGCGTGGACGATTCGCGCAGGCGTGCCCGGGCCGCGAGTTCGCGCGAGGCGTCGTCGGCCGGTGCCGAGCCGGAGAGGCTCGAACGCCGGGATACGGGCGCCGGGGGCGTCGGCGGCGGGGTTTGCGAAGAACGCGCATCGTCGGCCGCGGCGGCCACGACCGGGGCGGCATCCTCGCCGGGTGTCGGCTTGCGGGGATGGCTCATGCGCCAGCCCAGCAGACCGAGAAGCAACAGGATGACGATGCCGAGCCCCATCGGCAGCAGCCGGGAGGAGTCCGTCCGGGACGGCGCCCCGCGGCGCTTTGCCCCACGCGTGTGACGCGCCGCCGGTGTGCCGGGCGCCTGGCCTTCCAGGTGATCGGGCAGCTTCAACATCACCCGCAGCAGGTCGCCGTCGACGAGCTGCAACCGCGGCTGTCGGCGGGCGAGAGCCTGCGCGTGGCTGTCGAAGCGGCCGCGCGTGACGAGGACGCCCCCGGTGGAGGCCTCGTTGAGCATCATGCTGAGCAGTTCGCTCACTTCCTGGGCACCCACCTCGGATGCATCCCAGTGGCGGCACTGCACGATCAGCGATTCGTTGCCGCGTCGAAGGCGAAGATCGATACCGCTTCCCAGGGCCTTCAACGACGGCGCGGGAGCGGCCAGCTCCACGCGATACCCCTGGTCGCGATAGTGCTCGGAAAGGTGGTGTTCGAAATCCTGCCAGCCCAGGCGCGTGAGCGCGTCCTTGGAGCCGGCGGGGGAGGGTGGCGCCGCGAACATGTGGAATGACCTGCCTGGGTATCCCTCCCATGATACCCACCGCCTCAATCCGCGGCGAGCATGGCGTCCACCGCACGCTCGATCTGCTCCGGGGTGGCGCTGGGATGCACGACCACGCAGCAGCCGCCTTCGACGGCGGTATGCGTCGCGACCGGGCAGCAGACCTTGCCGTCGTCGGCGCGTAGCGCCGGCGGCGTCGGTCGGGGTGAGTCGTAGCGGCGGAGGAAGCGCTGTCCATCCTGCGGCCCGCCGGCCATGATCGTGAGCCATTGGTACATGGCCGAAGTATTGCGGGAGCACGGCGGAAGGCGAGGCGCCTTTTCGGCTACGACGGTACGCCGGCGGACGCGGGGCCGCGCAATTCGTCGCGGCAGGCCGTCAGGCTCGATTGGCTGAAGCCCTGCTGGGCGGTCGCGCGTAACCCGGCATCGTTTTCCGCCAGGCCCTGTTCGACCAGCACGTCGAGCATCGCCAGGCGGCTGCCCGCGAGCAGGACGCGACCCAACGGCGTGCGTGCGCCCGCATCCGCCGGGTCGGCTCGTTCGGCGAGCGCCTGCACCACGCGCGAGGGAAACGCCCAATGCCGTGCCGCGTGAAGGGAAATCCGTTCCACCTGCTGGGCGATGGCGGCGACGAAGGCCCGGCTGTGGTCGAGCGTGGCCGTGTCGTCGCGACGCGCGAGTTCCTGGAGCATCGCCTGGACGCCGGCCTGGCTGACCATGCCGGCCAGGTAGGCTTCCAGGGCATCGCCGCGCTTGCGATCGAGGAAGGCGCACGCCTGGGCGCAACGTTCGGCGTGCTCCCAAAGGCGCTCCCCGGCAGACCGGCTCGTCGGCGCGGATCCGTCGCACAGTACCGATCGCATCGCCACCCGCACCATCGCGCGGCGCAAGCCTCCCTGGCCGAGCAGGGCCACGGCCTGGGACAGGCCGACGACCGGCCGCGTGGCACCGTAGCGCGGATGACTCGCCGCCTGGATCACCTCATCCATCAACGACCGGTCGCCTTCGACCTGGGCCAGCAGGGCGCGCGCACCGGAACCGTCGCCGCGAAGCGAACGCATGAGCGCCGGCAGCACCGGGAGTGCGCGGGGAAGGGCGCCGGGATCGACGCGTTCGCCGCCGAAGGCGTCGCGCACGCGCCGCAACACCGCCTGTTCCGCGGACGTGAGCGATTCCCGCGACGACGGCGGAAAGCCGAACACGAGACGGTAGAACCGATCCTCGATATCGGCCGCATGGAGGACACCCGCGGGAGGTTCGGCATCGCCGTCCGGCGGCGGCAGCGACAACGGCCCGGGAAGGCCGGACGGTGCGGGGGGACGGCGGCCGAACCACTTCCTGAAGAACCGGCCGATCACGGCGCTTCCTCGCGTCATGGGGAATTGGGCGGGAGTATATGCCGGGCGTTCTACAATGCATCACATGACTTTCGTTCCATCCAGTCGGCTTGTGCTTCCGTCGGGCGAGTGGCGCACGCTGCTCGATTTCCTAGACGAGCGGTTTCCCGCCGTGTCGCGCGCGGACTGGCTCGACCGGATGGCGCGGGGCACGGTGCGGGTCGACGGCGAGCCGGTCGATTCGCGAGGCATCTATCGCCCGGGCGCGACGCTGACGTACCGACGCGAGGTGCCCGACGAACCCCGCATTCCGTTCGAGGAAACCCTCGTCTACGTCGACGACGACCTCGTCATTGCCGACAAGCCGCATTTCCTTCCGGTGATGCCGGCGGGGGTGCATGTGGAAGAAACCCTATCGGTCCGCCTGGCAAGGCGGCTGGGCAACCCCGACCTGGTGGCCTTGCACCGGCTCGATCGCGACACCGCCGGGCTGGTGGTGTTTTCGGCAAGGCCTTCCAGCCGCGACGCCTATACGGCGTTGTTTCGCGACCGGCGGATCGCGAAGGTCTACGAAGCCATCGCGCCGCCGATGCCCGATCGCGCGTTTCCCTTCGAATACGCCAGCCGCCTCGAGCGTGGCGAGCCGTTCTTCCGCATACGGGAAGTGGACGGCGTGCCCAACGCCATCACGCGGGTGGACGTGATCGAGCGCGAGGGTGGGCGATGGCGCTATCGCCTGGAGCCGGTGAGCGGGCGCAAGCATCAGTTGCGCGTGCACATGGCGGCGCTGGGCGCGGCGATCGAGGGGGACCCGTACTACCCGCGCCTGACGGAGACAGCGGGCTTCGAGCGGCCGTTGCGCTTGCTGGCGCGGGAACTGCGCTTCGTCGATCCGTTGAGCGGGGTGGAGCGGGTGTTTCGTAGTGGGAGGCGGTTGTGATCTCCGAGGCCTCGTCGTCGGTCAGCCCCGTTCGCCGATGCGATCGGCTCCCACCCCTTCGGTAGCAACGCTGCCGACGCTCGCCGATGAGGGTCCTACCGAAGGGGTGGGAGCCGACCGTGTCGGCGAATCCTGCGAAGCGCTGACTTGCGGACGTCGCCCGGGGGCCACGTCGTTTGCATAAGCGCGCCCCAGGCGCAAGAAGGGTGGGGTTCGAGTGCCCGTTGAGCGGGGTGGAGCGGGTGTTTCGTAGTGGGAGGCGGTTGTGATCTCCGAGGCCTCGTCGTCGGTCAGCCCCGTTCGCCGATGTGATCGGCTCCCACCCCTTCGGTAGCAACGCTGCCGACGCTCGCCGATGAGGGTCCTACCGAAGGGGTGGGAGCCGACCGTGTCGGCGAATCCTGCGAAGCGCTGACTTGCGGACGTCGCCCGGGGGCCACGTCGTTTGCATAAGCGCGCCCCAGGCGCAAGACGGGTGGGGTTCGAGTGCCCGTTGAGCGGGGTGGAGCGGGTGTTTCGTAGTGGGAGGCGGTTGTGATCTCCGAGGCCTCGTCGTCGGTCAGCCCCGTTCGCCGATGTGATCGGCTCCCACCCCTTCGGTAGCAACGCTGCCGACGCTCGCCGATGAGGGTCCTACCGAAGGGGTGGGAGCCGACCGTGTCGGCGAATCCTGCGAAGCGCTGACTTGCGGACGTCGCCCGGGGGCCACGTCGTTTGCATAAGCGCGCCCCAGGCGCAAGAAGGGTGGGGTTCGAGTGCCCGTTGAGCGGGGTGGAGCGGGTGTTTCGTAGTGAGAGGCGGTTGTGATCTTCGAGGCCTCGTCGTCGGTCAGCCCCGTTCGCCGATGCGATCGGCTCCCACCCCTTCGGTAGCAACGCTGCCGACGCTCGCCGATGAGGGTCCTACCGAAGGGGTGGGAGCCGACCGTGTCGGCGAATCCTGCGAAGCGCTGACTTGCGGAGGTCGCCCGGGGGCCACGTCGTTTGCATAAGCGCGCCCCAGGCGCAAGAAGGGTGGGGTTCGAGTGCCCGTTGAGCGGGGTGGAGCGGGTGTTTCGTAGTGGGAGGCGGTTGTGATCTCCGAGGCCTCGTCGTCGGTCAGCCCCGTTCGCCGATGCGATCGGCTCCCACCCCTTCGGTAGCAACGCTGCCGACGCTCGCCGATGAGGCTCCTACCGAAGGGGTGGGAGCCGACCGTGTCGGCGAATCCTGCGAAGCGCTGACTTGCGGAGGTCGCCCGGGGGCCACGTCGTTTGCATAAGCGCGCCCCAGGCGCAAGAAGGGTGGGGTTCGAGTGCCCGTTGAGCGGGGTGGAGCGGGTATTTCGTAGTGGGAGGCTGTTGTGATCTTCGAGGCCTCGTCGTCGGTCAGCCCCGTTCGCCGATGCGATCGGCTCCCACCTCTTCGGTAGCAACGCTGCCGACGCTCGCCGATGAGGCTCCTACCGAAGGGGTGGGAGCCGACCGTGTCGGCGAATCCTGCGAAGCGCTGACTTGCGGGTGTGGCCCGGGGCCCACGTCGTGACGCCGGGTTTCCATAAGCGCGCCCCAGGCGCAAAATACGCGTAATGACCCCCGCTCCCGGCTTCCGCACCGTCGCCCTGATCATCGCCAGCGCGATGTTCATGGAACAGCTGGACGGCACCATCCTCGCCACCGCGCTTCCGGCCATGGCCGAATCGTTCGACGTGTCGCCGCTGCACATGAGCGTGGCGCTCACTTCGTACATGCTGAGCCTCGCGGTATTCATCCCGGCCAGCGGCGCCATCGCCGACCGTTTCGGTTCGCGCAACGTTTTCCGCGCCGCCATCGCGCTGTTCACCCTCGGCTCGATCCTCTGCGGCGTCTCCGGCAACCTCCCGTTGCTGGTGCTCTCGCGCCTGCTCCAAGGCGTCGGCGGCGCGATGATGGTGCCGGTGGGGCGCCTCGTGCTGCTGCGCTCGGTGCCGAAATCTGAACTGGTCAGCGCCATGTCGTGGCTGCTGGTACCCGCGCTCATCGGACCCGTGGTGGGGCCGCCCCTGGGTGGTTTCATCGTCACCTGGGTGTCGTGGCGCTGGATCTTCTACATCAACGTGCCCATCGGCCTGGCGGGCATCTGGCTGGCCACGCGTTACATCCCCGACGTGCGCATGCCGACCACGGGACGGTTCGATCGCATCGGTTTCGTGCTGTCGGGCGTGTCGCTCTCGTGCATCGTGTTCGGCCTGGAAATGGCCAGTCGCGGCGCCACGTCGGCGCTGGGTTCGTACGGCCTGATCGTCGCGGGCCTTGCCGTGGGCGCGGTCTACGTGTGGTATTCGCGCCGCGTGGAGAATCCCATCCTCGACCTGTCGCTGATGCGTTTCACCACCTTTCGCCTCTCGGTGATCGCGGGCTCGCTCACGCGCATCACCGCCGGTTCGGTACCGTTCCTGTTGCCGCTGATGATGCAGCTGGGCTTCGGCCTGTCGGCGGCGCACAGCGGCGTGGTCACCTTCGTCTCGGCACTCGGCGCGATGCTGATGAAGGCCACGGCGGCACCCGTGCTGCGCATCTGGGGGTTCCGTGCCACGCTCATCTGGAACGGCGTGCTGTCGATGGTGTGCATTGCCCTGTGCGCGGCGTTTCGTCCCGACTGGCCGTTGTGGACCATCTATACGATCCTGCTGCTCGGCGGCTTCTTCCAGTCGCTGCAATTCAGCGCGTATAACACCGTGGCCTATGCCGACGTACCGAGCGAGCGCTTCTCGTCGGCGACGAGCTTCTACACGACGTTCCAGCAGTTGATGCTGTCGCTGGGCATCTGCGTGGCGGCCGCGGCCTTGCATGCCTCGGTGGTGTGGAATGGGCGCGAGCATGCGCAGTTGCCCGATTTCAGCGTGGCCTTCCTGGTGGTGACCCTCGTTTCGCTCATCGCGGCGCCGGTGTGCGCGTTGCTGCCGAAGAACGCGGGGGCGGAGATGAGCGGGCATCGGGCGCGCTGAGTTCGCCGATACGATCGGCTCCCACCCCTTCGGTAGCAAGGTTTCGAAGAACGGGCTACCGAAGGGGTGGGAGCCGATCGTATCGGCGAATCAAGGCAGCGACACGGGATACCGGAGCCACGACCCCACCACCCCCGGCATCGCCGATAGCCGTCGCGCCTGCGCGACGAATTCCTTCCGCGGCAACTCCACCGCCCCCATGCTCAACAGGTGCGGGTTGGTCACCTGCGCATCGAGCAAGGGAAACCCCCACCCGTTCAGCAACCGGCACAATCCCGCCAGCGCCACTTTCGAGCCGCCGGTGCGCGCCGAAAACATCGATTCACCGCAGAACAGGCGCCCCACGGCCACGCCGTAGATGCCACCGACCAGCGAGCCGCGGTCCCACACCTCCACGCTATGCGCATGCCCCAGCCGATGCAGCTCCTCGTAGGCGGCGATCATGTCGGCCCCGATCCACGTTCCCGGCTGGCCGTTGCGCGGCGCGGCACAGGCGCGCATCACGCGACCGAACGAGGTATCGGCGGTGAGCCGCCATCCCGAGCGATCGATCATCTTGCGCAGGCTGCGACTGATGTGGACGCCGTCGGTACGAAACGCACAACGCGGATCGGGAGACCACCAGAGGATCGGCTCGTCTTCGTTGAACCACGGAAACACGCCTTGACCGTACGCGGCGAGCAGGCGTTCGGGGGAGAGATCGCCGCCCCAGGCGAGCAGCCCGTTGGGTTCGTCCAGGGCGCTCTCCGGCATGGGAAACAGGCCGGGGCGCGTGGGGTGGAGTTGGGGCAGGCGGATCATCGGTTCGCGTAGGGCGAGTGGGTGAGCAGTTCCGCGCGATAGGCTTCGCGATGCCGGGCCTCCGCGACCAGCGCCTCGGCCACCGCGCGGCGGAAGCCGTCATGCGCGACGTAGTGGCGCGAGTGGGTCAGCGTGGGCAGGAAACCGCGCGCCAGCTTGTGCTCGCCCTGGGCACCGGGTTCGACCCGGGCCAGGCCCTCGCGGATGGCGTATTCGATGCCGCGGTAGTAGCAGAGCTCGAAATGCAGCCCCGACACCTCGACGCTCGCGCCCCAGTAACGGCCATAAAGCGTATCGCCACCACGCAGGAACAGCGCCATGGCGACGATGTCGTGCTCGTCGCGCGCCATCGCCACCTGTACGTTCGCACCCATGGCGTGGCCGAGATGGCGGAAGAACCGCGAGGTGAGGGCGGCGTGGTTGCCCTTCATGTCGAAGGTCAGCTCGTAGAGCGCGTGGATCTGTCGCCATTCCGCGTCGCCCAGCGTATCGCCGCCACGCATCTCCAGCGTCAGTCCGGCGGCCTGCGCGTAGCCGCGTTCCTGGCGGATGTTCTTGCGCTTCTTGGCGGTGAGCGCGGCGAGGAAATCGTCGAAATCGGCATAACCGCGGTTATGCCAATGGAACTGGTAGTCGGCGCGCGCGAGCCAGCGCTCGTCGAAGGCGTCGAGGTCGGTCTCGGGGAGGAAATTGGCATGCACCGACGACAGGCCCAGCCGGTCGGCCTCGTCGACCAGCGCGGCGGTCAACTGGCGGCGCAGGGCATCGGCATCCGCGCCGGGACGCACGAGCAGGCGCGGGCCGGGCACGGGCGAGTAGGGCGAGGCGACGAGCAGCTTGGGGTAATAGTCGCCGCCGGCGCGCTCCCAGGCGGCGGCCCAGCTCCAGTCGAAGACGAACTCGCCGTGCGAGTTGCCCTTGAGGTAGGTGGGTGCGGCGGCGACGATGCGTTCGCCGTCGAAGATCGCCAGGTGGTACGGCCGCCAGCCGTAATCCTCGCGCAGGCAACCCTGGGCTTCCATGCCGGCCAGGAACGCGTGGGATACGAAAGGATTGCCGCCCGGGACCATGGCGTCCCAGTCGGATGGCGCGATGCCGGAGAGGCCGTCGAGGAAACGGATCCCGTTCATGCCGGAGACGGCCCCGCGTGGGGTGCGCGGGGCCTGGCCATCACGGATTGATCGGCATCTGCTGGTCGAGCCAGCGTTCGGCGTCCAGCGCGGCCATGCAGCCGAAGCCGGCCGAGGTGATCGCCTGGCGGTAGACGTGGTCGGCCACGTCGCCGGCCGCGAACACGCCTTCCACCGAGGTGGCGGTGGCCATGCCGCCCAGGCCCGACTTGATCTGGATGTAGCCGTCCTTCATCTCGAGCTGGCCTTCGAAGATGCCGGTATTGGGCGTGTGGCCGATGGCCACGAAGAAGCCCTGCACCTCGATGTCGCGCTTGGCGCCGGTGTTGACGTCCTTCACGCGCACGCCGTTCACGCCGGAGTCGTCGCCCAGCACTTCGTCGATCTGATGGTTCCACACCAGTTCGATCTTGCCGGCCGCGGCCTTCTCCATGAGCTTGTCCTGCATGATCTTCTCGGCGCGCAGCTTGTCGCGGCGGTGCACGAGGTAGACCTTGCGGGCGATGTTGGAGAGATAAAGCGCTTCTTCGACGGCCGTGTTGCCGCCGCCGACCACGACCACGTCCTGCTCGCGGAAGAAGAAGCCGTCGCAGGTGGCGCAGGCGGACACGCCGCGGCCCTTGAACTTCTCCTCCGAGGCGATGCCCAGGTACTTCGCCGTGGCGCCGGTGGTGATGATGAGCGCGTCGGCGGTGTACTCGCCGCCGTCGCCCTTGAGGGTGAACGGACGCTTGGAGAGATCCACCTTGTGGATATGGTCGAACACCATCTCGGTCTCGAAGCGCTCGGCGTGTTCCGCCATGCGGCGCATGAGCTCCGGACCCTGCACGCCCTTTTCGTCGCCCGGCCAGTTGTCCACCTCGGTGGTGGTCATCAGCTGGCCACCCTGCTGCAGACCGGTGACCATGGTCGGCTTCAGGTTGGCGCGCGCCGCGTAGACCGCCGCCGTGTAGCCGGCGGGACCGGAGCCTAGGATCAGCAGGCGGCTGTGCTTGGGGGTGCTCATGTATAATCCTTGGGTTAATTAAAGCGTAACGTGCGGATTCATCTCGTCGCCCGCGCGTATCTGGCCCGCAAGAATGGGGAACAGGCGGGCATGATTCAAGGCACCCTTGGGGTGCCGACCGTGGCATGATGCCGCGAATAGTCCATTCCGAGGTCGGTGGTAAGTGGCGCGCAGCGCGAAAGTCGTTAAGAAACAGGCCAAGGCCCAGGTCAAGGCCCAACGCGAAGGACTGAGCGACGAGCTCAAGCGCCGGCTGCGCGAGGCCGGGGCACTCCTGCTGCTCCCCATCGCCCTCTATCTGTTGGTGTGCCTGCTCAGCTACAACGACCAGGACCCCAGTTGGGGCCACATGGGCGTGACCGAGCGTGCCACCAATTTCGGCGGCGCCGTGGGCGCCAACATCGCCAACCTCCTGCGCTACATCTTCGGCCTGGTGGCGTACTGCTTTCCGCTGCTCCTGCTGGCCCTCGGCATCCGGGTGATCCGCCACCGCGGCGAGCGCGACGTGCAGCCGTGGGAGCCGTCGTTGCGGCTGATCGGCTTCGTCTTCTTCTTCATCACCGCACCCGCGCTGGTCTACCTGAACGTCGATTCGCCCGTGCTGCCCGAAGGGCCCGGCGGCATCGTCGGCAAATGGGTGGGCCGTGGGCTGCACGGCGCCTTCGGAGACAAGGGGGCGCCCTTGCTGTTGCTGGCGGTGTGCCTGGTGGCGGTGACGCTGGCCACCGGCCTGTCGTGGTTCAAGCTGATGGACGCCACCGGCGAGCTGGTGGTGCGCATCGGCGGCTGGTTCGGCGGCAAGGTACGGCAGGCGCCCGAGGTGATGGCCGCGCGCACCGCCCGCGCCGAGCGCGAGGTGGTGAAGAAGGCCGAGGCCGTGAAGCAGGCCAGGCGTGAGCCGGTGCGCATCGAGACGCCGGTCGCCTCCGTGGTGGCCAAGAGCGAACGCGCCACCCGCGAAAACCAGATTCCGCTGTTCACCGGCGCGTCGATGGACGGCGAACTGCCGCCGCTGTCGCTGCTCGACGAAGCCCCGCCGCAGGGCCCGGGCTATTCGGAAGAGACCCTCGAGGTGCTTTCCCGCCAGGTGGAGCTCAAGCTGCGCGACTTCCGCGTGGAAGCCCGCGTGATGGGCGTGTACCCCGGGCCGGTCATCACCCGTTTCGAGCTCGAACCCGCCGCCGGCGTGCGCGGCAGCCAGGTCTCCAGCCTCGACAAGGACATCGCCCGCGGCCTCTCCGTGGTGAGCGTGCGCGTGGTCGACGTCATTCCGGGCAAGAACGTCATCGGCCTGGAAATCCCCAACACCAAGAAGCAGATCGTCTACCTCTCCGAGATCCTGCGTTCGGAGCGCTACGACCAGGTGAAGTCGCCCCTGGCGTTGGCCCTGGGCAAGGACATCGGCGGCAAGGCCGTGGTGGCCGACCTGGCGAAGATGCCGCACCTGCTCGTGGCCGGCACCACCGGCTCGGGCAAGTCCGTGGCGGTGAACGCCATGGTGCTGAGCCTGCTCTACAAGAGCAGCGCGAAAGACGTGCGCATGATCATGATCGACCCGAAGATGCTGGAACTCTCGGTCTACGAGGGCATCCCGCACCTGCTCGCGCCGGTCGTCACCGACATGAAGGAAGCCGCCAACGCGTTGCGCTGGTGCGTGGCCGAGATGGAGCGGCGCTACAAGCTCATGGCCGCGGTGGGCGTGCGCAACCTCGGGGGCTTCAACAAGAAGGTGAAGGAGGCGGAAAGCGCGGGCCAGCCGCTGCTCGATCCGCTGTTCCGTCCCAACCCCGACATGCCGGGCATGCAGGCCGAACCGCTCGAGCCGCTGCCGCACATCGTCATCATCATCGACGAATTCGCCGACATGATGATGATCGTCGGCAAGAAGGTGGAAGAGCTCATCGCCCGCCTCGCGCAGAAGGCGCGCGCCGCCGGCGTGCACCTCATCCTCGCCACGCAGCGCCCCTCGGTGGATGTCATCACCGGCCTCATCAAGGCCAACATCCCCACGCGCATCGCGTTCCAGGTGTCGTCCAAGATCGACTCGCGCACGATCCTGGACCAGTCCGGCGCCGAGGCCCTGCTGGGCCACGGCGACATGCTCTACCTGCCGCCGGGCACGGCCACGCCGGAGCGCGTGCATGGCGCCTTCGTGGACGACCACGAGGTGCACAACGTGGTGGAGTGGCTGCGCGCGCAGGGTTCGCCCAACTACATCGAGGGCGTGCTCGAGGAAGTGCAGTCCACCGCCGACGGCAAGATCATCAGCGACTCCGGCCTGCCGCAGGATGCCGACGGCGATGGCGACAGCGACAACGCGCTCTACGATCGCGCCGTGCGCGTGGTCACCGAAACGCGACGCGCGTCCATTTCCGGCGTGCAGCGCCACCTGCGCATCGGCTACAACCGCGCCGCCCGCCTCGTCGAACAGATGGAGCAGGACGGCATCGTCAGCGCGCCGCAGCACAACGGCAACCGCGAAGTGCTCGCGCCGCCGCCCCCGAAGGACTGATCCCATGAACGCCATCACGCCGGGAGCGCTTCGCCAGCGTCCCTGGAGCCTGCTCGTCACCGGCGAGTTCGCACCCACCCCCGAAGTGCTCGACGAGATCGAGAGCGTGTTCGAGTTGAACCCGGCCATTCCGGGTCTCGAGCTGCGCGCCGACGACGGCCGCCAGTGCACCGTGCTTCGCGAGTATCCCGCCGGGCATACCGCCGAGGTCGACGACGCGCTGGAGGTGATCTTCGCCGAACAGCCCGAGATCGCCGAGATCGTGGTGCTGGGCCAGGAAGCCCGTCCCGCGCACGTCGCCACCCGCGAGGCGCCGTTCTGGCACCGCGACGGCAAGGCCATCGCCGAGATCAGCGACCGCATGCAGGCGGGCGAGATCAGCCCCGGCGAGGCCATCGACATGCTTAAGTCCTTGTTCGAGACCGATCGCTGACAATCCGCGCCGCCCTCCACGGAAAACCGCCCATGAAACGCCTGCTGCTCGCCGCGACGCTGCTCCTGACCTGCCTTCCGGCCTTCGCCGCCGGCCCGGCGCGCGAGCGCCTCGATGCCTTCGCCAAGGGCCTGCACTCGATCACGGGGCGATTCAGCCAGACGCTGTCCAACGCCAACGGCGATCCGGGCAAGTCGAGCACGGGCACGCTGGCGCTGCAGGCGCCGCGCCAGTTCCGCTGGGAGACCACGGCGCCGTACAAGCAGACCATCGTGGCCGACGGCAGCCGCGTGTGGCTGTACGACCCCGACCTGGAACAGGTGACGGTGCGCAAGCAGAGCAGCGAAGAGGCGCAGAGCCCGCTCACGGTGCTCACCGATCTTTCCCTGATGGACCGCGATTTCAAGGTCACCGAGCAGGGCGAGCACGACGGCCTGCAGTGGCTGCGCCTGAAGTCGACCAGCAAGGACCCGCAATTCGACTACGCGGACCTCGGCTTCGACGCGTCGGGCCTCGCGCGCATGGTGTTCAAGGATCAGCTCGGCAACACCACCACCATCCAGTTCGCCGGTTGGCAGAAGAACGCCCCCGTGCCGGCCGACACCTTCAACTTCGTGCCACCCCAGGGCACCGACGTGATCGGCGACCAGCCGGTACTCCAGACCCAGCCGGTGCATTGAATCGCTCAAGCTGAAGCCCTGGCATCACTGCTTCGTCGGTTCGCCGATGCGATCGGCTCCCACCCCTCCGGTAGGAGCGTCCTGCGGTGCTCCGTCCAGGAATCGTGCGGAGCGGAAGGCGCGGCGTCGCCGCTTCGTTGGCTTTCGCCGATGCGATCGGCTCCCACCCCTCCGGTAGGAGCGTCCTGCGGTGCTCCGTCCAGGAATCGTGCGGAGCGGAAGGCCCGGCGTCATTGCTTCGTTGGCTTTCGCCGATGCGATCGGCTCCCACCCCTCCGGTAGGAGCGTCCTGCGGTGCTCCGTCCAGGAATCGTGCGGAGCGGAAGGCCCGGCGTCATTGCTTCGTTGGCTTTCGCCGATGCGATCGGCTCCCACCCCTCCGGTAGGAGCGTCCTGCGGTGCTCCGTCCAGGAATCGTGCGGAGCTGAAGGCGCGGCGTCGCCGCTTCGTTGGCTTTCGCCGATGCGATCGGCTCCCACCCCTCCGGTAGGAGCGTCCTGCGGTGCTCCGTCCAGGAATCGTGCGGAGCGGAAGGCCCGGCGTCATTGCTTCGTTGGCTATCGCCGATGCGATCGGCTCCCACCCCTCCGTAGAAGCCTTGCTACCGAAGGGGTGGGAGCCGATCGTATCGGCGATAGCTACGAAGCGATTTCATGCCAGACTGCGCCCGACATCGGACGTGGTCGAGGGACAAAGGCATGTACGTTCTCTTCGGAATCATCGGCGCGATCGTCGGCGCCTTCGTGGGGCAGGGTGTTGCAGGGGGTGTGGCCGGATTTGCCATCGGCGTGCTTTGGGCGCGCACCTCGCTGCTGCGCAACGATCTCGACGAAGCCCTGCGCCGCCTCGGTGAAAAACCGGCACCCGCGCCGATCCAGGAGCGACTCGACGAGCAGCCCGTCACGCCGGTTGCCTGGCCCGACAACCCGGCGCCCGCACCTCGGCCCATCGTCCCCCCACCGATGCCGGTCGCCGAGCCCTTAGCCGCCTACGCCCCTCCTCCGGCACCCGAGCCGTCCGTACCGGCCGGCCCCAGCGTCGGCGATCGCATCGCCACGGCGATCAAACGCTGGTTCACCGAAGGCAACGTGCCGGTCAAGGTCGGCATGCTGGTGCTGTTCGCCGGCGTGGCCGCCTTCCTCAAATACGCCACCGACGCCGGCCTGCTGCGCATCCCCCTTCCCGTGCGCCTCATGCTCGTGGCCTTGCTCGCCATCGCCGGCGTCGCCTTCGGCTGGATCCAGCGCGACAAGCGCCGTGCCTTCGCCCTCTCGCTGCAGGGCGGTTCCATCGGCGTGCTGGTGATGACGGTGTTCGCCGCCTATCGCCTGTACGCGCTCATCGATTCGCTACCCGCGTTCGTGCTGCTGGTGATCTTCGTGGGCGGCCTCGGCGTGCTCGCCGTGCTGCAGGACGCGCTCGCGTTGGCCGTGCTCGGCCTGGTGGCCGGTTTCGCCGCGCCGATCATCGCGTCGAGCGGGCAGGGCAGCCACGTGGTCTTGTTCACCTACTACGCCGTGCTCAACCTCGGCATCCTCGGCATCGCGTGGAAGAAGGCCTGGCGCGTGCTCAACGTGCTCGGCTTCGTCGCCACCTTCGGCGTGGGCACCGCATGGGGCGTGCTGCGCTATTCGCCCGGGTTGTTCGCCAGCACCGAGCCCTTCCTCGTGCTGCATTTCCTGCTCTATCTCGCCGTGCCCTGGCTGCACGTGCTGCGCTCGCCCGACCAGCGCAAGGCGATCCTCGACGGCTGCCTGATGTTCGGCAATCCCATCGCCTGCCTCATCCTGCAAGCGGCCTTGCTCGACTGGCAACCGATGCCGCTGGCGATCTCCGCCATCGTCGCCGCGGCCCTCTATGTAGGCATCGCGTTCGCCGTCCGGCATCGCGACGACATGCGCCTGTTGCGCGACACCTGGGCCGTGCTCGCCGTCGCGTTCGCGACGGTGGCCGTGCCGTTGGCGCTGAGCGCGAGCGCCACCGCCGCGGTGTTCGCCCTGGAAGGCGCGGGGCTCATCTGGCTCGGTTTCCGCCAGTCGCGTCCGTTGCCACGCTGGACCGGCGTGCTGTTGCAGGTGGTGGCCGCCGCCGCTTGGTCGATGGCCGTGATGTTCGACAACCAGCACGATGCCTGGCCGCTCATCAACGGCCATTTCCTCGGCGCCGTATTGATCGTGGCGGGCGCCGCCGTCGGCGCATGGCAGTTCGACCACCATGGCCGCTCGCAAGGCATGTCGAGCCTCGCCCGCGTGGGTCTGGCGTTGTGGGCGCTGGCCTGGTGGGGCATCGGCGTGGGTCGCGAGATCGACATCCACGCTGACGGCGCCGCCGCCATCGCGGCATGGATCGCCCTGATCGGCGTCACGGCGTGGCCCGTGGCCGAAGCCGGCCGCCGCGCGCGCAAGCTCGATCTCGGCGCGATCCTGGCCTTCATCGTGCCCGCCCTGTTCCTGCTCGGCATCGTGGTGCTTCAGGTGGCCGACTCGCGGAACACGCAGCCACTCGCTGGGTATCCGCTGCTGGCCGTGGTCGCCACGGGCATCGCGGGCTGGTTCGCGATGCGTGCGATTGTGCCGCACCCCGTTTCCGTGCTGATCGCGAACGTGCTCTGGTGGGCGCGCTGGCTCGCCCTGGCGGCCGTGGCCACCGACGTCGCCTTCGGCGCGGGCGTGCCGTCGGTGGGCGCGGCGTGGATCACCGCGCTGTTCGTCGCGCCGACCCTGCTGCTGACGGCCGCCAGCCTGTGGTGGCCGCGCCCGCTCGTATCGCCCGTGCCGGCACCGGCGAAAACGCTTCGCCTCGCCCTGGGCACCCTCTTGCTCGCCGGTACGGTCGTCATCGGCATCGCCCTGCTGGGCACGGCGGCAAGCCCGCGTCCGTTGCCGTTCGTGCCCGTGCTCAATCCGATCGACCTGCTGCTGCTCGCCGTGGTGGTGCTGGTGTTCCGCGCGCTTTCCGACGCCGCGGTGCCCGCCGACATCCGTGTCGCGCGCCCGGTGGTGTTCGCCGTCTGCGTGTTCGCGGTGGCGACCAGCGCCACCCTGCGCTCCGTGCATCACCTGGGCGGCGTGCCCTGGGGCCCCGGCCTGATGGCATCGAGCCTCGCGCAGCTCTCGCTCACGGTGGTGTGGAGCGCCATCGGCGTGCTCGCCTGGGTGGTGGGTTCCCGGCGCGGCCTGCGCATGCTCTGGCTCGCCGGTGCCTGCATCATGGCCCTCGTGCTCGCGAAGCTGCTGCTCGTCGACCGCGGCCACCTGGGCAACCTGTTCGGTATCGGTTCGTTCATGGCCTACGGCTTGCTGTGCACCCTCGTCGGTTACCTCGCCCCGGCCCCGCCGCGGCAGCCATCGGAGTCGCCCCATGCATCGTGAGTGGCGTTTCGTTTCCCTCCTGCTGGGTGCCGTCGCCCTCACGGCTCAGGCCGACCCGGCGCCGACGTTTGCCTACGCCTACCCGCTGTCCGTGCCGCCCGGCGCCAGCGCCTACCTCGTGGAGCTTCCGCAGGATGCCTACGGCTGGGCCAGGCTCGACGGCGGCCTCGTCGACGTGATCGTGGAGGATGCCAACGGCCAGCCCGTGGCGATGGGTCCCTATACGTCGTCGATGCCCACCTCCCATCCGCTCACCGTCGACGTACCGTTGCGCGCGGTGCCGCCGGTGGCCGAAGGCATGGGCGGGCCGCGCATCCAGCGCAGCACCAACGGCGACATCGTGATCGAGCCCGGCGCCGCGGCGGTGTCCGGCACGCCACGCGAATGGCTGTTCGACGCACGCTCGCCCGTCGCCGCCGAGCGCCTGGCGTTCCCGCCGCCCGGTCACGACGCCAGCCTCGCCGTGGACATCGACGGCAGCGCCAATCTCCAGGACTGGACCCCCCTCGCGCGCGGCGTCTCCATCGTGACCCTGGGGCAGGGCGACGGCGCGGTGGACGCACGCGTGGTGAAACTCGCCGCCGCGCCATGGCGTTATTACCGTGTGCGCGTGACCCAGGGCGACGCGCCATGGGATGCGAACGGCGGCGCGGCGGTGACGTTGTCCGGCACCGTGGTGGATGCCTCGACGAAAGACGAGGCCGGCATGCGCTGGCTCGACGTGGCCGCCACCGGCGAAAAGGCCAGCGGGCAGGGCACCGACTACGACTACGAGCTTCCCGCCGCGCTGCCGCTGAGCCGCGTGCGCGCCACGCTCGGCGCCGGCGACAACGTGGCCCGCCTCGACGTGGCCGCGGTGGCCGGCCCGATGACCGGTGAATCGCTGGGTACCATCGTGGTGACGCCGGGCCAGGGCGCGCAGTACGCGCTGGAGGTGCCTCCGGGCCGCCGCGGACACCTTCGCGTGCACACCTCCACGCCCCTGCGTGGGGCACCGACGCTGAGCGTGGGCTGGCGCCCCGACCGCTTCGTCTTCCTGCCCGAAGGCAAGCCGCCTTACCGACTGCTGGTCGGCAGTCGCATGGCCCGCCGGCCGAACTGGCCCATCGATGACGCCATCGCCGCCCTGCGCAAGGCCAACGGCAGCGGCTGGCGCCCGGCCCCGGCCGTCGTCGGCCCCGGCGAGGAACGGGCCGGCCGCGAGGCCGTGGATGCGCCCGCGGCATCCTTCGACTGGACCCGGCCGCTGCTGTGGGTGGTACTGCTGCTCGGCGCCGCCGTGGTGATCGGCATGGCCACGAGCCTGCTGCGCAAAAAGGGCCCCTAGGGGGCATTGAGGCGCCATGCACGGCGAACGCGCGATAATGGGCGTTCGCCGAATGCAGTGATTCCCATGTTTTCCCAGTCTCCCGGCCTGTTCGCCGAACCCGAAGCGCTCAAGCCCCTGGCCGAACGCATGCGCCCGCGATCCCTCGACGAGATCGTGGGCCAGCAGCGCGTGGCGGGTGAGGGCAAGCCGCTGCGCCGCGCGCTGGAAGCGGGCAGGGTGCATTCGACGATCCTCTGGGGCCCGCCCGGTTGCGGCAAGACCACGCTGGCCCTCCTGGTGGCGCGCTACGCCGACGCCGACTTCCGCGCGATCTCCGCCGTGATGAGCGGCCTGCCCGACGTGCGCAAGGCGCTGGCCGAAGCCGAAGGCAACTTCGCGCAGGGTCGCCGCACCGTGCTGTTCGTGGACGAGGTGCACCGCTTCAACAAGGCGCAGCAGGATGCCTTCCTGCCGTACATCGAACGCGGCGTGATCATCTTCGTGGGCGCCACCACCGAGAATCCCTCGTTCGAGCTCAACTCCGCGTTGCTCTCGCGCTGCCGCGTGCACGTGCTGGACGCGGTGAGCGCCGACGACATCGTGAGCGCGCTTCGCCGCGCCTTGTCCGACAGCGAACGCGGTCTCGGCGAGCTCGGCCTCGACGTGGACGACGCCACGCTCAAGCTCATCGCCTCGGCCGCCGACGGCGACGTGCGCCGCGCGCTCACGCTGCTGGAAATCGCCGCCGAACTCGCCGAAGGCGGCCGCATCGACGACGCCACGCTCGAGCAGGTGCTGGCCGACCGCACGCGCCGTTTCGACAAGAGCGGCGAGCAGTTCTACGACCAGATCTCGGCACTGCATAAATCCGTGCGCTCGTCCGACCCCGACGCCGCCGTGTACTGGCTCACGCGCATGCTCGACGGCGGTTGCGATCCGCTTTACCTGGCGCGGCGACTCACGCGCATGGCGGTGGAAGACGTGGGCCTCGCCGAGCCGCGCGCCTGGCGCATGGCCCTGGACGCGTGGGACACCTACGAGCGGCTCGGCAGCCCCGAAGGCGAACTCGGCCTCGCCCAGCTCGCCATCTGGCTGGCGGTGTCGCCCAAGAGCAATGCCGCGTACATGGCCTATAACAAGGCCCGCGAAGTGGTGAAGCGGATGGGCAGCCTCGACGTGCCCATGCACCTGCGCAACGCGCCCACCAAGCTCATGAAGGGCCTGGGCTACGGCAGCGGCTACCAGTACGACCACGACGTGGAAGGCGGCGTCGCCCTCGACCAGCAATGCCTGCCCGACGAACTGGTGGGCACGGTGTTCTACGACCCCGTGGATCGCGGGTTGGAACTGAAGCTGCGTGAAAAGCTCACGGCGCTTCGTGCGGCGCGCGCCGCCGCTCGCGAAAACGACTGAGGCGACCGGGGTTCGCCGATACGATCGGCTCCCACCCCTTCGGTAGCAGGGTCTTGGCAGCTCCGAAGGGGTGGAGAGCCCGTTCGGTAACAAGTCTCCGTGACCTGCCTACCAAAGGGGTGGGAGCCGATCGTATCGGCGAATCCTGACGAAGCCGCCCATTCCCCAACCACCCACCGCCGTACAGGGATGGAGAGCCCGTTCGCTAGCAAAGTCTCCGTGATCTGCCTACCAAAGGGGTGGGAGCCGATCGTATCGGCGAACCCTGACGAAGCCGCCCATTCCCCAACCACCCACCGCCGTACAGGGATGGAGAGCCCGTTCGCTAGCAAAGTCTCCGTGACCTGCCTACCAAAGGGGTGGGAGCCGATCGTATCGGCGAATCCTGACGAAGCCGCCCATTCCCCAACCACCCACCGCCGTACAGGGATGGAGAGCCCGTTCGCTAGCAAAGTCTCCGTGACCTGCCTACCAAAGGGGTGGGAGCCGATCGTATCGGCGAACCCTGACGAAGCACCTGCTTCCACCCTGCCGAAAGGCAGATACTCCACGCCCCGCCGCCGCCGTACGCTGTCCTCGAGCCCCACCGGGAGACGCCCATGCGCATCGCCATCGCCACCCTCATCGGCGGTCTCGTCATGTTCCTCTGGGGCGCCGTCGCCCACATGGTGCTCCCACTGGGCGAACTCTCCATGCGAGCCCCCAAGAACGAAGACCAGGTGATCGCCGCCTTGCGCGACGGCCTGCCCGCCGAACACGGCATCTACGTGCTCCCGCACTTCGACACCGCGATGCATGCCGACAAGGCCGCCCTCGACGCCTTCTCCGCGAAAACCCGATCCCATCCCTACGCCTACATCGTCTACGCCCCCGAAGGCCGCGACGCCTTGGCGATGGGGCCGCAACTGCTCGGCCAATGGATCTCCGACACCCTCGCAGCTTTGTTGCTGGCCCTGGTGATGATCCGCGCCGGCGTCGGCGTGACGAAAGGCGTGATGCTGGGCCTGATGTTCGGCGTGTTCTCCTGGCTATCGCTCAGCGTGCCGTTCTGGAACTGGTACCGCTTCCCCACGGCCTTCACCTTCGGCTATCTGGTGGAGCAGGGCTTCGGTTGGATATTGGCCGGCGCGGCGATGGGGTGGTGGCTATCGCGCAAACGCAACGCGACCTGACCCAGAATCCCGTCAACGTACGTCGGATTGCCGGAAGCCCTGTGTCCCCTCACGTCGTTCCTGCGAAAGCGGAAACCCAGCGCCTCGCGTCCGAGCGAGCGACACACGTAACCTGACGCGCCAGCCGACGTAGAGCAGTTGCCACCACGGCAACGCCGAGCCGCACACTACCTCCCTCACGTCGTTCCTGCGAAAGCAGGAACCCAGCGTCTCACGTCCGAGCAAGCGACACGCTCCCATCGCCAAAGCACGCGCATCACCTCATCGGCGGAAACCGGCCGCACGGCGCTAGGCTCCTGCCTACGCACGAGCGCCGTGAGGGTATGAGCACGTTGACGAAACGCCTAACGTTCTTGAGCCCCCACTCGCCCACGCGTTAGCCTGCAAGGCGGGGACACCAAACCAAGGCCACCACCATGACCTTATTCGAAAGCCTGCTGCTCCTGCTGCTGGCAGCCGTCGTGCTGCTGCAGGTAGCGCGACGCCTCTCACTTCCGTATCCCTCCATGCTCGCCCTCGCAGGCGCGGGCATGGCCTTGCTTCCCGGCACGCCCGATTTTCCCATCGACCCGCGCACGGCCCTGCCGCTGTTCATCGCCCCCGCGCTGATGGACGCCGCTTTCGATTTCCCGGTGAGTACCGTCAAGCGTTTCTGGATTCCGCTCGTGGCCTATGCCGTGGGTGGCGTGATCGTGACGGCCCTGCTCGTGGGATGGGTCGGCTGGGCCTACGCGGGCCTGCCGTTCGCCGCCGCCCTGGTACTGGGTGCCATCGTCGCCCCGCCGGATGCCGCGGCCGCCACGGCCATCCTCTCCAGCATGTCGATCCCGCGCGCCACCGACGCGATCCTGCGTGGCGAGAGCTTGTTCAACGACGCCGCCGCGCTGCTGCTGTTCGGCGCCGCGCTCACGGCGCAGACCGCCGGCGGCCTCACCCTGGGCCAGCTCGGTGGCTTCGCGCTCGCCGCTCCCGGGGGCGTGCTCTTCGGCATGGTGGTGGGCATGGTGTTCCCGCCGATGACCCGCGCCATCTGCGGCGCGCTCGACTCCAACCTCATGCAGTTCATCATGACGTTCCTCGTGTGGATCGTCGCCGAGCACCTGCACCTTTCCCCGGTACTCGCCGTGGTGGCGCTGGCGATGACCATCGCCACGCGCAACAGCGCGCCGTCGTCGCCGCGCCTGCGCGTGCAGTCGTACGCGGTGTGGAGCATCGTGGTGTTCGTGCTCAACGTGCTGGCCTTCCTGATGATGGGCCTGCAGGCGCGACGCATCGTGGGCGGCATGAGCGGCGATCATCTGCGCGAGGCGCTGGCCTTCGCGGGCATCGTGTCGGCCATCGTCATCGTCACGCGCATCGTGATGATGATCGGCTTCAACCGCACCGTGGCCTGGTACCGCCGCCTCCGCGGCCTGGAACCGCCCGCGCCGTGGCGGCAGGCCCTCCTGGCCGGCTGGTGCGGCATGCGCGGCCTGGTGACGCTCGCCACCGCCTTCATCCTCCCGGAAGACTTTCCCCAGCGCGACGTGGTGGTGCTCACCGCCTTCGCCGTGGTGATCGCCACGCTGGTGGTGCAAGGCCTCACCCTCACGCCGATGATCCGCCTGCTCGGCCTCGACCAGCGCGCCATCACCGAACGCGAACTCATCGCCGTGCGCCGTGGCCTCGTGCAAGCCGCCATCGACCGCCTCGCCAACGAAACCGGCGACGAGCGCAGCCGCCTCGACGCCACCTACCGCATGGAACTCGACGCCCTCGGCGAATCCACGACCGCCCTCGAACGCCACCGCACCCTGGCCCTCGCGGCCCTGGCCGCGCAGCGCGAGGCCCTCGAACGCAGCCGCCAGCAATTCCAGCTCACCGACGACGACTACAACTTCCTGCTCGAACAACTCGACTGGCGCGAACTGGCCGTCCTCCCACCCGAAACCACCCGCATAGGCGCGGAATAACCACCCGTCGCACCTGCGCACGCAGGTGCCCAGAGCCCCAATCCCCCAGAAAACCGACCACGCCCCAATCCCCGTCGCACCGGCGCAGGCCGGTGCCTACGGCGACACGCTCCGTTCGTGCGACATGTCCATGCCCTCGGCGCCGGCGCAAGCTCGGTGCGGAAATCAAATCGAGCAAAGCCCCTTTCGATAAGCCCAAAAGCGGAGACCTGACAGGCCTCCGCTGTCGCTCCCTAACCGCCTACTGAAGCCCTCGACCAAGGAAGGACTTCTGCACGTCCTGAATGAAGTACTCAAAATTGGACGCGCTCATTACCGCTTTCGCGCGGTCATCATGGACAAGACGCTCGCACGCCGACCGACTGTACGCATAGCCTGTCCAGTCGAACGTAAGTCCGGTCCAACCCAATTGATCGGAAGGCAGGTCGGCGAAATGTGATATCTCATGGACCATGACCGCGGCCTGGGTATCCGCTGTGCGGTTGCTTTCGGTCGGCTTCGCAGGAAGTGACCAAAACGCAGGGCAAATCGCTATCTCGTATACCCCAGATTCTTTGACCGAGCCCGTATGCGCGATCGCCACGGTGTCATCCGAGCCCGGCGGACAATCTTCTACCCAACGGATCTTGTGCGATGGCGTGCCATGAATGCCCTGGTTGAGCCTATGGGCGATGGCGCGAAGCGTACCCGTCACTTTCTTGTCGTTCTCGTCGCCGTCAGCGTAGGTGCCGAACCACTTCTTGTACGCGGGAGAGTGGATGGATACGGCGTCGGGATCCGGAAAAGGCGGCAAACCATGGCTGTATTCAACCCAAGCGCTATTAGCCATCCAGGAGTAGCCGTAATAGGTGGCGTAGTCGAGTTTGTCCAGTTTGGCCGGGTCGGTGATGGCCTTTGTGGAAGCTTTGGCCTCAGCCTTTCCCTCTACCGTGCTCGCGGTAACGACGATCGTGTTACTCACCACCTCAAGACGCGGCGGAATTCTGAGCTTGGTAGGAATCGCCAGTCCCTGCCTGTCCTCAGGAGCCTGTCCAACGGACATACGGAATGTCACCTTGTAACTCTTGCCGGGCTCCAGCTCGTAATCCGGACGAAGGTCATAGGTAGCAACCCGCGATTCGCCGGGTTGGAACGTCACGTATTTATCTTCAGGATGCCCGAGCGTGTGGACGAAATACCCCCGGTAGCCAGCCTGCTCGTGCGGTGCATCCAGGGCCTCCACATCGAATTGTTTGTACGAGGTATGGACGTCATCCAGCAGCACCAACGGCGTGGTGTATTCCTCGAAGGCCATGGGAGCGTCGCCCTCGTTGGTCAGGGTCAGGGTGAGCTTGGTCGGCTTCCCTGTATCGGCCTGAATCAACGAGGCCGTTAAGTGCCCCTGCGCCTTGGCGGTAGCGGCGCCTCCCATTAGAAGGGCAAAACACATCAAGAATCTGAACTTCAATGATTACTCCTTGGAGCCGAACGTATGTACGGCTTTCATGCGGCGAACCTGGCTCCCCCTGAGGGCGTGCGCCCATATACAGGTTGCATGCCAATCTAATGTTGGCAATTGTGCCGGGTCGCGAGCATCGGTGGAGGCGTGTCGAACGGCGTCCGTTGGCCCGGTCTAAGTCAATGTGTCTTTACGTTTATTCTTCCGTAACGTTATCTGGTGACGCATCTTGGGATTCGATTCGGCCAAACATGGCCCTGCGGCTAGATAGATGAGAAAAGACTCATTTTGGTTGGCGAAAGGGTTCGCTTGTTCCCTCGTGACTCACCGAAAGCGGACACCCACCCGACCTAGCCCAACCCCCCGAATTTGCGATAATCCCCGGTCAAACCCAACGGAAGCCTCACACCATGCTGGACCCAGCCCTCCTGCGCGGCCGCCTCGCCGAAACAGCCGAGCGCCTCCGCGTCGCCCGGAACTTCGAACTCGACGTCGCCACGATCGAGCGCCTCGAATCCGAGCGCAAGGCGCTCTCCACCGAGACGCAGGAGCTGCAGAACCTCCGTAACACGCGTTCCAAGGCCATCGGCCAGGCCAAGGCCAAGGGCGAAGACGTGGCGCCGCTCATGGCGGAGGTGGCCGGCATCGGCGACAAGCTCAAGGCCAACGAACACGCCCTGGCCGAGGTGCAGGCCAAGCTGGCCGACATCGCCCTGCACATCCCCAACATCCCGGATGCCGAGGTCAGCATCGGCAAGGACGAGACCGAAAACGTCGAGATCCTCCGCTGGGGCCACGCCCGTCCGTTCGACTTCCCCGTGAAAGACCACGTGGACCTCGGCGCCCGCCACGGCTGGCTCGACGCCGACGCCGGCGCCAAGCTCAGCGGCGCCCGCTTCACCGTGCTGCGCGGCCAGCTCGCGCACCTGCACCGCGCGCTCGCGCAGTTCATGCTCGACCTGCACACCACCAAGCACGGCTACCTCGAACACAACGTGCCGCTCATCGTGAACCCTGAAGCCATGCGGGGTACGAGCCAATTGCCCAAGTTCGAGGAAGACCTCTTCCGCACCAAGGTCGGCGACGCCGACCGCTACCTGATTCCCACCTCCGAGGTATCGCTCACCAACCTCGTGAGCGACACCATCGTCGAAGCCGACGACATGCCGATGCGCCTCGTGGCGCACAGCATGTGCTTCCGCGCCGAGGCCGGCAGCTACGGCCGCGACACCCGCGGCATGATCCGCCAGCACCAGTTCGAGAAGGTGGAAATGGTGCAGATCGCCACCCCGGACACCAGCATGCAGCAGTTGGAGGAAATGGTCGGCCACGCCGAAGCCGTACTCCAGGCGCTGAAGCTGCCGTACCGCAAGGTGATGCTCTGCACCGGCGACATGGGCTTCGCCGCCGCCAAGACCTACGACCTCGAGGTATGGCTGCCCAGCCAGAACACCTACCGCGAGATCAGCAGCTGCTCCAACTGCACCGACTTCCAGGCCCGCCGCATGCAGGCCCGCTGGCGCAACCCGGCCACCGGCAAGCCGGAACTCCTGCACACCCTCAACGGCTCCGGCTTGGCCGTGGGCCGCACCCTGGTAGCCGTGATGGAGAACTTCCAGCAGGCCGACGGGAGCATCGAGGTGCCCGAGGTGCTCCGGCCGTATATGGCGGGGCTCGAAGCCATCGCCTGAGCTGTTCAGGTACAATCGGCGCGCCGGGGTAGGGGTGGCCCGGCGCGTTCCGAATAAGACCCTGCCGAGCCGCAATGGCCGGTATGTGCAAAAACGGAGAGATGGCCGAGTGGTTTAAGGCAGCAGTCTTGAAAACTGCCGTAGGTGCAAGCCTACCGTGGGTTCGAATCCCACTCTCTCCGCCAGTCGCCTGAAAACCCAGTTCCTCCAAGGGTTTTGACCGCTGGCCGGGAACAAGGTCGCGGATCACAAATCGGGTTACGAGACCCCGATGCGACTTCCCCATTACCTACACCGTTCGCCCACCGCATCTGGCATTGCCGTCAGTGGGTGCCTTCCGACCTCATCGCAGTTCTCGGAAAACAGTTCCTCAAAAAGTCTCAAGAGCATCGGGGAAGACGTGGTTGTTTACGAAGGTGAAGGTCGATGGCGTCAACGGTGTCGGCAACTGGCGGGGCAAGGCCTTCAGCCGCTTGTGGAGAAAACCTGGTCCTTCCGAAAAAGGGCAAGTTCGCGTTCCACAGCCTGCGAAAATCAGCTGCTCAGGGGCTGCAGACCGCCAGGGTGTCATCCGAGCAACGATATCGAGCTTGGCTTGGCTCGAATAGCTTAGGAATTAAAACCGAGGAATGTTATGACTTTCGGTAAGAAAATCGCTCACGTCTTTTGGCTATGGATGATGAGGACCACTATCGCGCTTTTCATTTGGACCGCAGTCGATATTGTCTACTCTATAGACAAATTGAGAGGCGGGGGGCTCAAGGTATTCAATGTTAACTACACGGGCGAGTTCACAGCGCTTGCGGACAAGTCTTTCTTGGTCAACATAGGGCTGGGAGGAGGCGTCGCACTTCTCGTTTTTGGCGTTGCCTTCTGGAGAATCAACGCACTGAAGAAAGGCGGGCTTGGATGGGAAGGGTTGCTAATGGTGGTTGACGACCTTGGGAGCGCAATCCTGGTTTTCGCCGTTATCACCTTCATCTACCAATACATCCATGTATTCCCCCATACGCCAGCCGAAGCCTCATTTGGCTGGCCGTTCTTTTTATGGTTCGTCGCGATGGTCCTCTACTTCCTAGTGAAACTTGGGCAAGACGACAGTCAGCAGACCAGTCATAATGCCAATTGCTGCTGCAATGCCAATAAGAATGCCGAGGAGGGGGTGGCGGTCGATAAAATTCATGTGGATAATCCTGTATAGCAATTTCGTTATAAGTGATTTTTTGGGGCTGTCAACGGAAGTTTCGAGTTACATCGAAAAACCAAAGCGCGTATTAACATTGTTTCGATGCTGCTCACAGCCTGAAAAGCTAAGGCAAAAGCCTTATCAGCTCCAATGTACGGGCCGCTTCCAAAAGAGCAAAAGCAAAGGCCGTGGGATTTTCCTTCGGCCTTTTGTCCATTGGCTTTTCGCTTATACAGGCCGTCGGTCCGAGCAAACTTGTTAGCGAGGGGCGCCCAGCGTTCGCTGAGGTCGCCGACGAACCAGGCGGCTGGTCCTTTGACGCTCAGGTGCCGGAGCTTGTCGCCGAAACCATGGTCCCCTCTTGCCCACCTTCCGTGATGTCGGCGAGGCACCGGGTCGGGAAGTACATGTGAGCATGGAAACCGATGTCCATGCCCGCATTGGCGGCCCCGAGGACGTCCAAGGTGGTAACGCGGTGCAAAACGTAACTGTTTATTTGGTGTAGGTTCACTGCCGTCCTCCCGGTCGCGGCCTCATGAAAAGAACCCCTGTCCACAGCCCGCAGCGTGCCGTCATCACGAATTACCTTCGTAAGTTGAGGGTGGCGAGAGGCTTGACCCAGGGAGAGGTGGCCGAGGCCCTCGCACGTCCCCGGGCCTAAGTCCGGCATCGAGAAGAGCCGGCGGGGTGTCGAGATGTTGCAGGTCATGGAGCTCTACTACGCGTTCGACGTCCGGTTCGAGGACTTGCAATAGAAATCATGAAACGCATCCGCAAAGCCAAGCATGACGGGCGCGTCGTTTGGAAAGCGCACTCGCGCAGGAAAACGGTCCCGGAATAAAATTCAGGTTTTTTTGGGGGGCGCGCATGGCGCAGGGAAATCTGAAACCGAATAGAGATAAGGCCGAGGAAAAAGCCAAGGAGGTCATCAACCTTTTGGCTGGTGCTAAACGCTACCGCTCAAGGCTCAACCCAGTGGGTGCAGGCAAGAAAATTGTGCCTCTATTCCGCTGGTGCCTGCCGCCAGCGATTCTTTCTGCGATTGTCGCCACCTCACTCGAGATTTGGACTGGGCAGCCCCAGAAGCCGGCTGATGGTCCGGTCCTCTATTGGGCTGAGGAAATTCTTTCCATGGCCGCTCTGACACTCTCTTTCTTGGCGCTTGCCGTTGCTCTTTTCCTGTTGTGGTGGCGCAGGGAAGGGCTCACCGAGAACGAGGCCCATCACCTTCGAACCGGCTACCTGCTCCACGAGCAGCAGGTCGAGGCCATCGCTGTCTACCCGCTGCCTGTGCTCCACAGTGTCAGTCGCTACTTTGAGCATCGGCACCTTTCAGGTATGGGTATCCACGTCAGCTTCATTGGTTGGAGCGGACTGACCCTGCCAACGGTTGCCTTGGTCGTCACGTCGGTCAAGCAGCTCTCCGACCTGCATGCCTTTGGCGTCGGGAAAAACGGCGACCTTGTGTCTGTCGTATGGCTGGCAATCGGGCTTCTGGTCTTCATCAGCGTCATGATGCGCTGGTTCTCCAGAAAGGAGGAATACCAGCGCGGATTGCTCGCCGACGCCATTGCCATGGCGACAGAGAGAGAGTGCAAGGCGGCAGCCTGACACTCCATCTGCACCGGTGCGACCTCGTCAGAGCAGCATCGACATCACCTCTGCATCAGCCGCATCGACCACCTCAGGATTTCGTTTGGACGGCCGTTTGCGGGCTCGTAACCGGGTGCGGTGACGTGCATCAGGTATCCACGGAACTGGTCGGACTGATACCGGGGCAGGTCGAGTTTCGGATAGGTGACGCACTTGATGTCCTTGAGGCATTCGGGGACTTCCGCCTCGTTGATGTAGTGCTCCAGCGTCACGTCACCGCTCGGGGCGTGGCCGACGATACGAGCGATACGATGGATGGCGACCTTTTTCCGCTCGTGACAGTGCAAAAAGTGTGGCGCAGACTGTGGAGAGTCTTATGCGGCGGCACTGCTGACCCCATCGAGGAGAGCCAGATGGCCCTCCTCGCGATGCGGAAGGATGGGCCAATCAAAAGCCTCATGGTCTCCGCATGTTGCGGTGGCGAGGGCATTGATGAACGCGAGCATGTTGCCTGTCCACTAAGCGAGAAGCCTTTTGCGCCGCTGCGGCTCTGTTGGATGCTGCCCCGGCGGAGGGCGATCGCGTCGAAACTGACGCAGATCGACCGGGGCGCGCGACCATCCACGGCGCTAATGCGGCGACGGCGCTACCGCGCCGATATCATCGAGGCCCTACAGTTCCCACAGCGCTTCCAGATCGATGTCGCCGCTGTCGGGGCGCTGCGCCGCGGTCAAGATGTCGATTTGTACGACCATCGGCAAGTCGAAGGCGGTACCTGTGACCACGCAGCACCCTTGGATGAGGTTCGGAATCAAGGCGCGCGAGATAGGGTCGAGCGTAGAAAGCGTGTTGTCGATGAGAAACAGGTCTCGATCATTCACCAATCGATGGATCAGGAAATTGTGCACTTGGGACACGATCGTGGGTGAGATGTCTGCCGGTCGCTGGCTGGCGATGGTCAAGAATACGCCAAACTTACGGCCTTCCTTGATGATCTCTTCGAACAGTTCCAGACGATAGTCCTTCCATGCCTCGGCTTCGCGAGTCGACATTTCGGAGAGAATGTTGTGCGCTTCATCGATGATGAGGTGCAACGTCCGGTCCGGCGGCGACGCAACCGAGGCGCGGTGTTGCTGGTACGCGTGCTTGGCGACCAAGATCGGGAGGATCTTCTTGGCATCGGTGTTGCAGCGTTTGAGTGATACTACCGTCACCATCGGTTGCTGAACAGGTGCTTCTAATCCGACCTCGACCGCCTTTCGCAGCATTGTGATCGCGCCTTCCATACGCTTCATCAGCGGCAAGATGTGATCGAGCTGGACCTGGCCGGTGCCGATGTCGTTCATGAGGCCAAGCTGGCACCGGATCGACAGTTCGTCGAACGCATCGACATTCGGCATCGCTGTAGCCTCCACGACGGGCTCCAATGACCCGGCATAGCCGGCGCCGTCCGAATTGAACCAAGTGTCGGTGTGCGTGTCCTTGAACGCGCCGGTGGCCGTGTTGTACCACTGAATGTGCTCCAAGGCGGTCACGAGCGCGGTGAGGTTCAGCTGGTTTGCCAGAAATCGGGCGCGGTCCAGCAATTCGGCCCGAGGTCGGGCCGAAGTGAACGTGCGCTTGAGCACCTTTTGAAAATAGTGGGTCAAGGAGTCGGGCTTCTGGCCGAAGCGTTTGCGGCCCTCTATGACGCGGTTGAGAAACGGACGTTGCGTGTGTTGTGTCGCCTGAAACAGCAACGAGAGCGTTTCGACATCCCAAAATTCGTCCGGTGCAATCGTGATGCGATCACCCGCCTGATGGCCGGTGGAGACATCAAGTACCCGCTTTCGCGGGGCTTGGACGAGTTGCTGCTGGGTGTACTCGCCATTGAAATCGACCACCAGGAATCGGCTGCGATCGGCCAGCCCAGGTGGGTTGCGCTCGAACAACGACGTGTAGAGCTTGGCGAGCGTATTGGATTTGCCGCTACCAGTGTTGCCAAAAATGCCGATGTGGCTGTTGAACATGCGCGTATAGGGTAGGGCAACGGGCAGGCCCTCTTTTTGCAGCACGCCGATCCGAAGGCCCGGGGCGTGGCCCGCTCGGTCGAATATTTGCGCGATGCGGTCGTCGGACAGTAGGTGCGCTTCGTCCAGGATCATCGGCAGAAACTTGATGCCGTTGTGGAAACGACCGTCTTCAAAATAGCCAATGGGGCGCGCATCCACACGACGCACAAAGCCTGTGCGCACGCCGTCGGTTTCGCTGCGTCGTTCATCCAAGTGCTCGCCTTCGACCACACATATGATGTCGCGAAAGCCGCGAGAAATGGCCAAGTACTCCCTGATGGATATGCCTTTTAGGCGCTGTCCGCGGTGAAACAAGACTTCCTTGCTGGACTCGTCGTCGATGCGCAGAGAGATCTTGGTGCCCGCCACCGCCACCACCTCACCCACGCGCATCACGGGCCCGCTCCGACCACAGGTCCGTCTGCGGCAACCGGCGTCACGGGGGAGAGCATCGTGTTGAACGCGGCAAAATCGAGCACGCCGTCATCAACCATGATGCAGTCGACGTTCGGATAGGCCGAGAAAAGGTCTTTGAGGCGCGCGTGCTCGGTCGCGTTGAAGCATGTCACAAACACCATTAGTAGCGGATTGGACAGCGATCGCTTGACGAGGTTGAGGATGTGTTCGTCTGCAAATGAGAAGCCGAAGGTGATGAGCACGGCATTTTCTCGCTCTAGCTCGAAGCTGAGCATCCGCAGCATCTGGTAGTAGTGTTCCTCAAAGACCGTCTCGTAGAACTTCCACTTGGTGGGGTTCACGATGGGCAGCGTGTTGTAGTCGTCCCAGAAGGAATCCATCTGCGCAATGGTAAGGGGCGGCTCGTCCAGGCTCGCCGCAGGTCCGCCCGCCGCCAAGCCGGCCCAAAAGGGAGCGACGGCTTTGCGCACGTCCGCGTCCAGCAAGGGGCCCTCTGCCTCATCGAGTCGATCGTAAGCGACCAGCACTTGGTCGCCTTGACGGGCCCAGTACACCGAGCCATGCAGGTTGATGAGGTTCAGCTGTGGCAGGGTTTGCTGGTGCCGTTCAAAGATGCCCGTGCGGGTCAGGAAGGTCTGAAAGTTGCGGGCTTCAATGACCCGTCGAAAGAACCCTCGGCCTCCGTCGTTGACCACGAAGTCCAACCCACCCCCGAGCATGGCGTGGTTCGCGGCCTCTGGCAGGCATCCGTCGTAGTTGGTAGTGAAGATGTTGCAACGCTTATCGACGCCCCTGCGGCGCTGGAGCAGGGTCAATAGTGCGCGAACAAATTGATCGTAGTTTTCTTGAACACTCGCCGTGTCCGGGTTTTTGCGAATGGCGCCGAATGACATCGTTTGAGCGGGCCGGATGCACTGCTCGTAGTAGTGCATGAACAAGGCGGTACGGCGGGGGCGGTCGTCTTGATTTTGATACTCGGTGGCCAGCGTCTCTATCGTATGTGCCGTGCCATCGGCCCGGGTGACTTTCAGGGCCAGGGTGGGCAACAACCCGAAGGAGGCGCCGGATCCAATCAAGAAGTTCAGCGGTTTGTCGTAGATGTCTTTGACGTTGAAGCTCATAGCCGGTCCATGGGTTATGCGATGGGAGCCCACCGCGTTGTGCAGGCCCTGCGCGGCATAGGTTAGGCCGGAGCGGCGGCCGTCACAACGGCATGCGGGGCCGTCGCGCCGCCAAGCCCGGGCTTCGCGCTCGGGGACGCTGGCCGGGAAGAGCACCTACGCTGGACGGCGCCAGCGCTTGCCAGTCGGCCACCCGACTTGGAGCCATTGGCCGTAGGGCGTGATGGTGATGCGGTCGCGCAGGGCGGGTTTTCGTTGCCTCTGTTGATGGGGGGCACGAAGGCGGCATTGCGGAACGCCGTCAGCAGGGCATCGCCGTCGAAGGTGACAACCTTCCGTGGTCGACGACTCGTCGCTTTCCGCTGGCTCTCCAGGCGCAACGGATCCGTTCAGAAAAGGCGAATCCATTGATTAACTAATACTAGTCGGACGGGGTCAGCCCGCTCGTGGGCCCTTTACCAGCCCCGGGCGCCGGGGGGCGGTCACCGGGAACCCCTTTGCCGGGCATGGCAATCGCTCTGGGCGGTGCTGCATCAAGCTGGCTTCACCGGAAGGGAAGGCCGCTCCGTCCCGACGAGGCGTCACAGCTCTTGGCAGACGGTTGCCGGGTCACTGCGGTGGTCCGGCGCGCCACTGCCGGCCCAATTCTATGAGGCCCGCCGTCGCCGGGGTGCTACGGAGACGAAGATCGAGGCGTATAAGAAGGCCTATGCGTGGGAGGTCTTCGCTAAGCGCACATTCGACCAGGCTGACCAGGGCGTGCCCCATCGTCTGCGGGACCTGCAGCACGATCGGAGAGGCAGCAGCGCCAGGTGGACGACCTGAAGCGGTCACGCAAGGCGACCGCCGGGCAACTTGCGGCCCTGCGGGTGGAAGAGCGGCAACTGGGCGAGGAAGATGCCCGGCACCGCTGGCGGCTGGAGCGCGCCGTGGGTAAGTTTATGGCCTGAAGCCGAGTGCCGCGACGGCGCCGCTGGCGGTGTTGCCGGACGAACATCGGGTCATGGTGGAACTGCTGCTACTGGTCGGCGAGCCGAAGGGCAAAATGGCATTGCCGGTCCCGGCACCTCGCTTAGGCCTCGATATTCCCCGGTCTCGTCCACGCTGATCTCAGCCTTTGCGACGGAAAGGCACTAGCCTACCGACCCAAGCACTGGGCGACCGATGGTCGCCCCTTCTGATTTGGACGAGCGGGAGACGGGCATGGCGGATGAAATGGATGAGGCAGACCGGTTGAAGCTGCGCCTTGAACTCCACGCGGACTATGCCAAGGAGGCCAACGCGCGGGAGGCGGCGAGCAGCGACAACTACGACAAGGCCATCATGACGTATACGACGGGGGCCCTGGCCCTGTCGATCACCTTCATGTCGACCGTCCTGAAGGACACCACCCACGCAAAAGACATGGCGCATTTGAAGTTCGCATGGATCTTTTGGGTGGCCTCCCTGGTGTTTACGATCGTGTCGTTCCAGGTGTCGGTGAAAGCCCAACGGCGGGAAGCGGAAAAGGCCACGATCTACTACTTGGACGACAAGAAAGAGGCACTTTCAGCGTCGAACTGGTGGGCGTTTGCCTTGTTGGTGCTCAACCTCGCGGCGGGACTGCTGTTCGCGGCGGGGGCCGGGATGATGATGTGGTTCGTGTGGGTCAATCTCTAACGGAGAAATGGATATGACGTCGAACAATGGATCCAAGGGGATTCCGGGCTACGCCGAAGATGGCATGCCACCGGCCTTGATCGCGCAACTTCCGGAACGTCCCCGCAACATCCCACCGGCACGCATTACACCGGTTCCTCAGCCATCACCCGCGCCCGCTCCGGCACCGGCTCCCAGCCCTTCCAATAGGTGACCTCGTGAACCCGTCTCAAATCCCTGGCTCAATGAATCGCGATACGTGGATGTCTCACAATCCTTCGGACAACCGTGGCATGCCGCCCGCGCGGATTGTGCCGGTCCCGCAGCCCAGTCCGGCGCCAGCGCCGGCACCAGTGCCCTCCAAGAAATGATCACGCACGTGCCTTTCGGAGCGTTTCGATGAGCGACATGCCTCATGCTTTTGAATCTGATCGACCGGTGGAGCGATATACCCCGCCCGCGCGTATCGTGCCGGTTCCTGATCGATCGTCGGTGCCTTCACCCGCACCATCGCCGCCGAGGAAGTAGTCGGAGGTCGACGGGTCAAATCGGAAACGGTCGTGCCGTTATCCCAGACTGGATCGAGAAGGGTTCAATAGCCAACACCCATGCGCCATCTACTGGTGACCCTCGGCAAGGCCGCAACCCGACGGTCAGTGGGATGGCGGCAATGCCGGGCACCGGGCGTCTTTCACGAGGGGTCCGAGCACCTCGATGACGTCGGCTGCGACCATGCGCGAGGCGATGATCTTGCCGTCCCCGATGCGGGCAAGGAGCACGGACGTGCCCAATGGCCGGACCATGTGCCAGGCGAGCGGATCGCCCGGGATGCAGACAAGAGGATGGAGGCCGCCCGGCTCGCCCCGCAGCAGCCGCTGCGCATCGAGCGTGCCTTGCTGCCACGGAAAGAGCGTGATGACGCAGAGCACGAGGCTGATGGCAAGGGGAACCACGATGCGCCGACTCCGCAGATCACGCGGGCGGGTGGCAATGAGCAAGGTTGCCACCATCGCGATGAGCAGGGAGACGCCGGCGAGTAGCACAACGTCGAGGACGCGTGTCATGTCAGCGGCCCATCCGGGGCTGAGGCTGCGGACGATGAGTGCGGTGAGCACTGTGGCGAGAAGGGGCCAGAAGACGCTGCTGCGGACAACGCGCCGATGGGGCATCTGGAGGGTCACGGTTAGGCACAGGGCCAGGGCGCTCAGGGTCATGCTGATGCCAAGCGCCCCCGTCCGCAGCATGGTCGTGTACGGCACATAGTCCATCGCCCACATTGACCCGATGGCCTCGAGGAAACCCTGCTTCTGATAGGCGCCGACGACAGTGGCAATCGCGGACGCGCCAATGAGGCTGCCGCCGATGATAGGCAGTGTCTTGAATGCCTTCCCGAGGATGTCGACCATCTCATCGTGGCTGCGAAGGGCGCGGTGGAGTGGGCGTCTGCGCCGTCCGGCGCGCGCGGTGGAGGGGTCCGTCATGGCCTGGTCCTTGCTTGTTCCTGGGGCCGGAAGGATAGTGGCCGGGTTGGGGCTGAGGAAGGCGGCTCATCCGTCATGCTCCGGCCTCGTCGCCTGCGCCTGCGGCAATTTTGGCCTGTGCTGCCTCCTCGACTTTTCGATGCAGCAAGGCGGTGAAGTGGGCGCCGACAGTGACGGCCCCGGTGACCGACTTTCTGCCGTTTGCACGGCCTGCGTGGACGACCCCGCGCTGAAGGAAGGCTACCCTTTATCCATTGCATCCGGTGTCTCGCGGCGTGACCACCAGGACGCCCGTAAGGCTTTCGCGTGATTTTCCTGCTGTTGCCGGATTTGCCCCTTTCCGGCAACCGGGCACCTTGCATAATCTCCCCCCGGGGCGCTGGCATCGTCGGCGGAAAACAGGGTACGAAAGCATGGATGCGTTCAGCACTGATGTTGAGTTGTTCATCCGGGACTACGTCCGCCAGCTGGCCGATGGCACCGCTGCGGTCTTTGCAGGGGCGGGCATGTCTCGTAGCGCGGGCTACGTCGACTGGAAGGGGCTGCTCCGCAACATCGCAAAAGAACTTGGTCTTGACCTGAGGCTCGAAAACGACCTCATCGCCATGGCGCAGTTCCATGTCAACAAGAACATGGGACACGACGCGCTCGCCAAGGAAATCCTCGAGCAGTTCTCCGAGCTCGCCGAGGAAACGCCGACGCACGAAATCCTCGCCCGCCTGCCCATTACCACTTGGTGGACGACCAACTACGACAAGCTCGTCGAGCAGTCGCTCACGAAAGCCTACCGCGTGCCGGACGTCAAGGACGCGCCGTCTCAGCTTCGGGACACCAAGCCTCGTCGTTCGGCGGTCGTCTACAAGATGCACGGCGATGTCGACCGCCCGTCCGATGCCATCCTCTACAAGGCACAGTACGAGCGCTATTACAAGACGCACGACGGCTTCATCACCGCGCTCAGTGGTGACCTGACCACGAAGACCTTCATCTTCATCGGCTTCAGTTTCACCGACCCGAACCTCGACTACGTCCTCTCCCGCCTGCCGCACGAAACCAAACGTCAACACTACTGCTTCGTCAAGAGGCCTGACCGTGCTGATTTTGCTGATGACGCCGCGTTCGACTATGCGGTCCGCCGTGAGGCCATGCGGACAGGCGACCTCAAGCGATACGGCATCAAGGCGCTGGAAATCGATTCATTCGATGAAATCCCAGTCATCTTCCAGGAAGTCGACCGACAGTACCGCATGCGCACGGTGTTCATCTCGGGCTCTGCTGAAGAGTATGGCGACTGGTCGCGCAAAGAAGCCTCTGACTTCCTTCACAACCTCTCGTCGGCCCTGGTCAGGAAGGGATTCCGGGTCGTCACGGGCTTCGGTTGGGGCGTGGGCAGCGCTGTCATCAATGGCGCGCTCCAGGCCATCTACGACAAGCCCGAGAAATTCAGCGAAGATCAGCTCGTCATGCGCCCGTTTCCGCAGGAAGACAGTGGCGGTGTGGACCGTAAAAAGCTCTGGCAGGCGTACCGTGAGCGCATGATTGCGCTCGCTGGCGTTGCACTCTTCGTCTTCGGCAACAAGGTCGAGGACGACAAGCTGGTTGAAGCCAATGGCGTGCGCACCGAGTTTGATATCGCAAGGGCCCTCGGATTGGTCACGCTGCCCCTCGCGTCGACAGGGTTCATGGCCGAAACACTGGCAGGCGAGCTCGTCTCCGACCACACGCAGCCCGCCGAAGTGCGCAACGTCGTCGGCGAGCTAAAAAAAGCGGGCCGCAATGGCAATGACCTCATCCGCATCATCACGGGCCATATGGAGAGCCTACTCAAGTGAGCACGTACGACGTTTTTTACAGCTTCCATTTCCAGCCGGACGTGTTCCGGGTACAGCAAATCCGTAACATGGGCGTCATTACCGGCGACGAGCCGGTCAAGGCCAATGAGTGGGAAACGATCAAGGCAACCCCGTCAGGCGTGGAGAAATGGATTGACGCCAATATGAAGGGCAAGGATGCCGTCGTTGTCCTCATCGGGGCGGAGACTGCCAGCCGGCCCTGGGTCAAGTACGAAATCAAACGGGCGTGGGAGACGGGGAAAGCAGTCCTCGGCATCTATATTCACAACCTCAAGAACATCGATGGCAAGACGACCAACGTCGGCAACAACCCGTTCTCCGCCTTCACGTTCAAGCTTGCAGACGGCACGGTGGTGGTCCCCCACGTTTTCGACCCAAAGGCGTCGGACGCCTACAACGACATCGAAGCCAACATCCAGGACTGGATTGCAAAGGCTCGTCGCCAGCGCGGCCTCAAGGCCTGAGCAGACACGCCTTCAAAACTTGCAACACTGATTGTCTCCTCCGCGGCACCATCCCCTTTGCGGGGCGTTGTCAACACCGCACCATAGGACCCCGATGACGTCATACTTCACGACGGCCGAGGCGCGCGCTGCGCGCCAACGTCGCTTCGGACAACGCCCGAGCATGGAAGTCTTAAACGAATCCGCATCGGCCAAATCGGCCACGGGATTCGACGTTTTTCTCTCCCATTCAAGCAAGGATGCCGACCTCGTGCTCGGCACGATGGCCCTGCTCGAAGATCAGGGATTGAAGGTCTACGTTGATTGGGTCATCGATCCGCAGCTCGACCGCAGCCGTGTCTCGCCCGAGACCGCACGCCTTTTGCGTGAGCGAATGGGGCAGTGCAGTTCCCTAGTCTATATGGCAACGTCAAGCGCCGTGATGTCGAAGTGGATGCCGTGGGAGCTGGGCTACTTCGACGGTCGAAAAGGGGAAGACAAGATTGCCATCCTTCCCATTCTCGAGCGCCAGCACGATGGCTTCGCAGGTCAGGAATACATTGGCCTCTATTCCGTTCTGCGCAAGCACACCATGACCGACGGTATCGAAAGGGTCCTCGTCGAGGATGTCGGCAACCGCTGGAAGTTTGCCTTCGCGCTCCCGCTGAACGACGGGTGGCGGCGGTACGGCGCCTGAGCGGGAGGATGCCCCCGTTGTCTCGGCCGCGTGGATAAGCCCCCCCGTGGGCGTCGGAGGGGCGGCGCCGGGGCCGGTGCCGCGAAACCTCGGTCGTGCAGTCCTGGGTGGCGAGGATGTCGGCACGATGCCTGCAGGCTTCCGGCTTTCGTGGTGCACGCTTTTCCTCTGTGCTGTGCATGCCTTGACAGCTACGCGGGGCGGCGCAGGTGGGGAATGCCTCATGGAGTCGCCCATGCATCATCTGCAAGCAAGCAGCCTGCGAACTGTCGAACTTTCGTCCCTTGGGAACGGGGACGTGTTCGTCATTGCGTCAGTCGGCGGCCATGGCCACCGGACCGGCATCGTCTTCAGTGAGCGCGGTGTGTTCATCCTCTCCGGGGGCGACCAGCTTACGGCGTATCAGAGGGCGAGCTTCGATCGCTCGACTGTCGTGGCGTGTCCTGATTGACGGGGGCTTGTTGTGTGTGCCCCGCAGGGGCTCGAGACGGCGCATCGCGAAAGCGTCAAGGCCGGCCGCATCGTAGTCGATGACGGGGGTGAGCACCTGACCTTCCGTTGGCGGGGAAGCCCGGGAGCGCCACGTTCACGCATCCAAATGAACTGAAGCGTGGCATGCGGTATCACCCTCAACTCGTTGGTACGGATTACTTCCATCGGATCGGCGCGATAAATTGAGTTGCCGAACGTGATTTTTGGCTGATGGAAGTTACTGGACGAACTCCTGCGCAAGTGGCCGCCTAGCATGTTTTGTGTGTGTATTCCGGACCGGGGAAGTCTTGAGGCTGCCCTGAGTTCCATGGCAACGGAGTAGCTGCGGAAACACATGCTCATTGAAGCCCGAGGCCTGGCGATCTGCGCTCTTGTGGCGGCCTCATACTCCCTCTTAAGATATCTGGAGGTGGGCTGGGTCGGCGATCGCGATTTGAAGGGGGCGGCGGACACCCGTCGCGACTGACGTTACATACCATGGGGATCGGGTCATGATGACCTGTGTCGCGCGTAGGGCAGGGTTGGCTGTAGCTTCACTGCTTTGTATAAGCCGCGTACTCGCGGCCGAGACCGTTACTTACTATTACACCGATCCCCAAGGTACCGTTCTAGCAACGGCGGACTCGGCTGGCAATATCATAAGCACCATCGATTACCGGCCCTACGGTAGTCAAGTACTCGGCACACTGGCCGAAGGGCCCGGCTACACAGGACATGTCAACGACACCGACACCGGGTTGGTGTATATGCAGCAACGATATTACGACCCTGGCATAGGCCGGTTTTTGAGTGTCGATCCTTTGCGAGCCATGCTTCGGGCGCCAAGTCACACCAATCGGTATGGTTATGCCAACGATAACCCTTATCGATTCATCGACCCGGACGGACGCGCAACCGTCGCGATAGGTGGGACTTTTAATGCATCCGCTTTGGCCGGCGGTACGGTCTCAGGCCAGCTTACCTTCAGTGCAACGTCTTGGAATCCAAGTACGTGGCGTTTAGGTGGCTACGGGTCGACGGGAGGACTGGCAAGCACCGATGTCGGGGTAGGTGGAGGAATTGCCATAAGCTATTCCGACGCGGATTCCGCAGAAGAGATGGCCTCGGCCAGCAGCAATGCTTCGGCGGGTGGGGGCATTAATGTATTGGGCGCTTCGTTGGGCTATGAGCAGAGCCTTTGCACGGATTGCACGGCAGTTAGAACGTTAACCCTTGGCACAAAAATCGCTGTTGCACCCGTTGAAATCCATACCTCTGTCACCCAGTCCGCAGGCGTGACGTGGTTGGGATCGAAGCCGATCCAACCGACGGTTACCGTCGGCCCTGCTACCACGGCACCACCGCCTCCGCCTCCGCCCGTTGAGCAGTCGAAGGATTCGAATCGCATGCAGCAGGACTTGAACTGATGAGCGCCAGCGCAGTGGGTTTTTTTCTCGGCGTCGCGCCCGGAATTGGCTATACGCTGTGGAATCTCGCACGTGGACAGCGCGCTTTGGAGGATGCGCGGCGCACCGCCCATGAGCATGGCGAGATGCTTGATATGGCTTCTTCGCCACGGCTGCGCTTCTATTACCTATTCAAGCCCGCGCAGTTCGTTTGTCCGCAAGACGGTGAAGGCGTCCGTCAGGCTAAGATGCGGCTATTGGCGATGCGCAAATCTTTTATTGGTCGTCACGCACTGGGCGGTTTGCTGGTGATTATTGGAGGATTCGTGGGAGTCGCCATAGGGCTTGGCGTGGGATAAATTTCGTGAAAGCGGAAATTTACAGCAAGGCCGTGTTGCTCGAACTGAAAGGCCTGCTGTCTTCGATTCTGGAAGACAATCCCATCGATCTATCGGTCCTTCGCCGTATCGACGAACTCCGACGCGGCGTCGTGCATGGCGACGACACCGCGTTTTTCTCGATACGAGCCGCAGTTTCCGATCTGGATGACATTCCAGACGAAGCCCGAGCTTCGTTATTCTCAGAGAAGTTTCTCAATGAGCAGCGGCAAAAAAGCGCGGAGTACTTGCGCGACGCTGCGCTCGACATCCGAGCAGCAGCCAAAGCACTGCTATCTTCCAGCTGGATGAATCACGCTGAAGCCACCCCGCCTACAGACAACTGAATGTTGATTTGGTAGGGTCTTCACGTCGTCTGCGCTGCTGGTCACGTGGTGCCGCAGACGACCATCGCTCGAAGCGGTGAGCGCGGGGCAGAGGTGCTAGGAACACCGACTGCCCCGCTGACCACAATCAACACGTAGAGTTGACCATGGCTAAGCCGAATACTAAGGCATCCACGCGCCCGCCGCTTCCCCGCGGCAGCACCCTCGACGGTTACCGGGCTGTCTGGCCACCTTCCAGACGCGGTTGACGAACCGCGGCGCCCGCCGTCTTCACTGCGACTTTTCTCAGCCGTACGACCCGGCGCGTAAGCGCTCGGCCTGAATCCGGCTGACGCCGCACCCCACTTCCCAACCCAAACGCCCGGCGCCCGGACACGGGCAGGCCGTCGAGCCTCATCGTCTTCGAGCGATGGCTCCACCCGCGGCACGCCCGTTCAAGGCGTGTCGCACCTAAGGCCATGGGCAAACACAAGGAGTACCTAATGGACGAACGCAAAGAACCCTGGATGCTTGGCAACGGAAGCTACGGCCTCGTGCCCGAGGCTACCACCGACGAACTGCTCAACGACGCCACCGAGTGGCTGCAATATGCCAAGGGCCTGACCGAGCTGGTGAGCGAGATGATCGGTGACTCGGAGATCCTCGATCGCCGTCGACTGATGCTCTCCATGGGTGCCATCAGCGTGCTGACCGACATGGGCACGCAGTGCGCCATGCAGGCTCATGCGTATGCAGTGGGACAAAGTGTGAGTTCTCGATACCGGTGTCGCTTTGGCAGGTTGTAGGTAGCAAACGTCCAGCTCACCCAACCGCGCACCGCGGCGAGGCCGACCATCGGTAGCTTGCGCAGCCCACCGATGGTCTTGATCCAGCCAAAGCCCTGTTTCGATGCGCTGCGCACCTTCTGGCTGATCGTGTAGTCACCCGTCTGCGCCACGCCGACCACCAGAACATGACGGTTCTCCATCAGACGGCTGGCCAGGTACGCATCGGATCGGGTGGTCCGTGATTGAAAGTGGTTCCGACAGCTGCAAGGCACGGAGGTTTCTCAACAGCCTGTTAGTCCCGAGACCCGGCTCTGCGGCCCCCGAGCTAAATCGGTGACGTGCAAGGGGTTGCAAAGTTCCCAAATATTCCCTTTAATGCCATAGTAAGAATAATTTTGGGAATTATAAGTAACCATGTCTGAAGAGTTTTACACGGTAGCTCAGGCGGCGGAACGTTTGACGCTGCACCCGAAAACCGTGCTTCGGCTTATCCGCGAAGGACGGCTGAAAGGGGCGAGGATCGGTAAATCCTATCGAATTCCACGATCCCACCTGGATACGTTCGCCGGCGCGGGGCAGGCTCCGCAGCAGCCGATCACGGCGCGAGTATCCTGTGTTGTTGATGTGCCGGATGTCTCCCCCGAGCTGTCGCATCGCCTGACGGTAACCATTCAGGCGATGCTGCTTTCTCACGAACGCAGCCCCGACCGCATTCAGTTCAACTCCGTCTATGACGCGGAGTTGCAGCATTTGAAGCTGATCGTGATCGGCTCCGTATCCGATACCTCCGAACTCTTGAGAAGCCTCGACAGGCAATTGGAGGCGGTCAGGTGACGACGGCCGTATCGAATACGTCGAAGCTCGACGCCACGCTCCTTGATCAGTATCGGACCGTTCTTGGCCAATGGCCCGTTCCTTGCGATGACCTGTGGGTCGATACACGAGAGGGCACGACTTTTGTCGTCGCCTGTGGTCCCAAGGATGCGCCTCCGCTCGTCCTCTTGCATGGAGCGCTGACCAATTCGGCAATCTGGATGTTCGACGCCGAACTCTGGTCGCAGTCGTTTCGTGTCTATGCCGTCGACGTGATCGGGGAGCCGGGACTAAGTACAGCTAAAGAGCTTCCCATGGAAGGCGGTAGGTACGCGGCATGGCTCGACGACGTGCTCGCCGGGCTGGATCTGACAAGCGTCGCCTTCGTCGGCACGTCTTTCGGAGGATGGCTTGCCCTGGATTACGCCGTACGCCAGCCGCATCGTGTCGATCGTCTCGCGTTGCTTTGTCCGGCAGGAATCGGGAGTCAGAAGTCGTTCTTCCTAAAGGCCTTGCCGCTTCTGCTGCTCGGACCTTGGGGGAAAGCCAAGGTTCGCGCTATGGTCATGGGGCCGTACCCTAAAACGATCGCAGACAGGGCACGACCATTAATGGATCTTCTCTCCAGCATCCATTCGAAAGTCCGCCCAAGGTCAATGAGGATTCCGCTTGTCTCGGATGCGGGCCTGCGCAGCCTGAAGATACCAGTGCTCATCGTCATTGGGGGACGAGATGCTCTCATCAATTCCAACGAGACTAGGCGCCGGGTGGAGAGCATTATGCCGGATGCCCAGCTCCACTATCTGGAGCAGGCTTTTCATTACCTCCCCAATCAGCGAGAAACCATCTTCAATTTTCTTCGGGACAAGCAAGTCGGACGCATTCCATGAGCGACGTCATTACAATCTTGGGCAATACACGCGTACTGTCTTGCGACCCGAACGGCACCCACATTTCTACAGAGGCTGATATCAACGGCGTCATCGGAACCGCTTTTGACGAAAGGGCCGACCTGGTTGCATTGCCGGCAGCGCGACTAAGCCAGAATTTCTTCGATCTCCAAACGGGATTTGCGGGGCTGCTCGTTCAGAAATTCGTCAATTACCAACTTCGCCTGGCAGTCCTCGGTGACATTTCAAGTGCATGCACGCGAAGCAGGGCTCTGAAGGACTTCGTGTACGAATCAAATCACGGATCGTCGTGCTGGTTCTTGGACGATTTGGAGGACCTGGGCAGGAAGTTGGTCTGACGTTTCTAACCCGAATTCCGACAATTTCACCCGACAGAAAGAAGCTCGCCATTTGCTCATTCCACTTCGTGGTACTCGCATGGGATCTTCATTGACGGACGACCAGGATCTGAGGGCCTCGAATGACTTCCTTACTTGAACGTTACCAAGGCTGCCTTGTCGGGCTTGCCTGTGGTGACGCTGTGGGTACCACCGTGGAGTTCTCCCCGCGAGGGGCATTCGCGCCGGTGACCGACATGGTCGGTGGCGGGGTTTTCGATCTGAAACCCGGTGAGTGGACCGACGACACCTCCATGGCGCTGTGCCTCGCGCAGAGCTTTCTCTGCCAGCGGCGGCATGACCCTGCCGACCAGTTGCGGCGCTACATCAATTGGCGCGATCACGGCTACATGAGTTCGAACGGCGAATGTTTCGATATCGGATCGACGGTGTCCACCGCGCTGCATTTTCACGAAAAATACGGCAATCTCGTTGCCGAGACATCGGACCCCATGATGGCTGGCAATGGCTCCATCATGCGGCTTGCCCCCGCCGTTCTGTGGAGTTTTCCCGACGTTGGTGATGCGGTGGACGTTGCCGCCGCCACCTCCCTGACGACGCATGCGGCGCCAGAGGCGGTGGATGCCTGTCGCGTGCTTGCGGTGGTGCTGGTCAATGCCTTGCGAGGCATGGCCCCAGCTGAGTTGCTCGAAGGCGCCTCCTCGGTCGCCCGGGAGCCCAGGCTCCGGGCATTGGCGGTACGGCGCATCATGGATCTCGACGTCTCAGCCGTCCGGGGTAGCGGCTATTCGGTCGAATCACTGGAAGCCGCGCTTTGGTGCGTGATGACCACGGACAATCTTCCGGACGCTGTACTCGCGGCCGCAAACCTTGGCGATGACGCGGATACGACGGCGGCTATCGCAGGACAGATCGCGGGTGCCGTCTATGGCGTCAATGGCATCCCGAAGGGTTGGCGGGACACCCTGGCCTACGGACCGATGATTTTCGATATTGCCACGCGCCTACATGCCGAACGGCCGCTCAGGCAGCGTGGCGAGTTGGACAGCGACGGGGCCTTCTATGGCGATAGGCCCTGACACAGGGTGACGTAGTCGGCCCACCCGATGTTCGACGGGTCACCCGGGCCAGGTCGCAGGATTTGAGACGACCTCAGCTCAGGCTCTTGCCCAGATAATCGGGGGCGGGAAATGACGTACCAGACCAGGATGCTCGCGCGGCTTTTGGCCCCGGCAGCTTTCGTGTCCATCATGAGCATGATTCTCGCCTATGCGGCCGAGACTCTCAGCGGTGCGCCTGTCGCACTAGGTGGAAGGGCGCTTTTCCCATGGGCGGGTGACGCCATCGCGCTTGCGGGCGCCGGCGTCTCCTTCGTTATCTGCGCCTTCCAGTTGTTTCGGTACTGGCGGTGGACGCGCGATGAAGGGGACCTTTGCTACGTTTGCAGCTGTCTTCTGGGGCGCGAGCGGGAAGGTCGCTTTGGTCCGTACCGGAAGTGCCTTGGGTGCGGAAAGAACCACGGCTTGGGGAGGATCTGACGCCATGGCCATCGAACTGTCCGAAAAGTCATCGGCGCGCATGGCGATCATCTCGACCATACTGTCGGTAGTGGCGATATTCTCTACTTTGTTGCAGGCTTTTTCCGAGCGCCATTACAGCAAGCTCGGCGTACATCCCAACGTAGTCATCACACCGCTTGCTGAAGGCGCATCCAGGCTCGGGTTATATATCAGCAACGATGGACTCGGGCCCGCCTTATTGAAAGATATCCGGGTCGATGTTAACGGGCAGCATTTCAGGGGGTTCGGGAGCAGCCCGCTGTCTCAGGCTGCCAAGGTGGCGGGTCTCGATCCGATGTGCTTTGCAAGGGGTTGGCCTAAGGAAGGCACGTGGCTCAAGGTGGGGCAGGAAACCCCGTTCCTGGCGATGACAAGCGCGATCAGACCCGAGTGCATAAAAGAAGCGCTTCGCCTGATAACGGTGACCGATATGCACATCGAGATCGATTACGAGGACCTCGATGGAGACGCGTTTCAATTCGTTGGGAACTCGAAGACGAACGACGCCGACGCGATGGACTTGGTGCGTCGGTTGGGTGATTGAGAAAAACATCCCTTAAAAACCCTGGATGCTCGGCAACGGAAGCTATGCCCTCGTGCCCGAAGCCACCACCGACGAGCTGCTCAACGGTGCGACCGAGTGGCTGCAATGCGCCAAGGGCTTGACCGAGCTGGTGAGCGAGATGATCGGTGACTCTCGATCGCCGTCGACTGATGCTTTCCATGGGTGCCATCGGAGTGCTGACCGACATGGGCACGCAGTTCTGCGAACTTCGAATCCTTCATGGAACCTACGGTTGTTTTAAGCAATTACTTACTTTGATTGTTCGCCCGCCAGCCAAAAGACTAAGTCCTGAATGGTGTCTACCGATGATGGACGATTTGAGGTCTTTTTGCGAATCAAGTCTTCGAGCGCGTCCTGTGCTCCGCCTAACTGCCAACTGTCCACCTTAAAGATCTCATCGAGCTTATCCGAAGGTCTAAGTTGTCCGGGACGGATACGGAGTTCCTTCGCAATCGTGCGAAAAACCTCCTCGAACAGAGAGAACGGTATGGTCATATTCGACATTTCCCATAGGCGTCGAAGGTCGGCATCTTCCCGTGCGCCAAATAGCTTATTTCGCGAATGTCGCGTGAAATAGACGATCAAGACGACTAGCGCAATACCGGAAGCGGCAACTACGGACCAAGTCGATATCATGGCTAATTCTCAGGAATCGCGTAGATGAAGCCTTCCAGAATGATTGTCGCATTGTAGAAGCCTATTCCTACGGTAGCAACGCCGATTAATGCGGCACCGGCCCTTACGGCTGGAGCATTTGCACCTGGTACGCCAAAACCACGCGGCACGCTGGTCAGCGGATTTTTTGATCCGAGAAGTGCGGGCCGTCCCCCTGTCGCAGGAGCAAGGGATTTAGGCCAGAGCCCTCCAGCCATAGCGGCCGCGTAGGGCCCCACATCAATCACGTGATCGGCAGTCCAGTCAATGTACCGGTCGCGGTAACGATCCCAGTATCCGTCGTCGCATGAGCGACCTGCCAAGGGCGAGCCAGGATTCCAGAAGTCGGGGTTGTACATGCTGGCGGAGTCATCTAGCCCAAGCGTGTCTCTGTTATTCAGCGGACGCCCACTTGTGTACAGGTAAGTCGAAATGCCAGCAGAGAGGCCCATGGGGTCGCTTTGAATATATCGGCCCGTCGCCGGTTCATAATCGCGGTTAACGTTGTAATTCAATCCGCTCTCCGCATCGAAGTATTGTCCGGGGAGGCGCAGGTTGAGGACGTATCCCGTCGCAGACGTTGGTGGCATTTCGCCGAACGGATTGCTGGCGTAGGGCCACTGCCAGAGTGTCGAGCCCGCCGCACTCGTTACCGCGCGGGGGGTATCGAGACCATCGGCATGGATGAAAGCCACCGAAGTGGTGGTGCCGGCGTGGTCGACGATCCCGACCGGAAGGTCGTCCAGCCATACATAGTCACGTGAGGCTGTTCCCATCGACTCTGCCAGCAGCTGGTTCGTTTCGTTGTAGTCAAAACGCGTAACGGCACTCCCCACCGTTTTCTGCACGCGTTGGCCCAGCGCGTTGAGCACATAGGTACCCACGGTAGCGCCGTCCTTCTGTACCGAGGTCAGGCGGTTCCGCTGGTTGTAGCCGAACGTATAAGCCCCGGAGGCCAGTACGCTGGACGTGGTGTTCCCGCGTGCGTCCACTTGGCGCGTCGTCGCGCCGACGCCGATGAGATGATGCGTGCCGGTGGCATAGCTATAAGCGCCAGTGAGGATGCCGGGCCCTGTCTTGCTCAGTCGGTCGCCGGTCTTGTTATAGGTATAGGCCTCGATGGCGGTCCCGGCTGGGTTCTTTACGCTGCTCAAGCGGTAGAGCGGGTCGTAGCTGTAGGTCTCGCTCGCCGTCGGCACCCCTGCGGCATTGCCGATGGCCGTGATGTTGCCGAGCACGTCCCGTTTCACATGGAGGGAAAGTGCCGTGCCCACGATGTCGGTCAGCGCACCGGAGACGTCGTGCGTAATGGTCACCGTCTGGCCGTCGCCGAGCTTGTACGAAGCCACGGGGCCGAACGAACGGTAGACGACGTTGCTGACGACGGTGGTTGCCGTGCCACCCTGCGGCGTGGCGGTGACGGCCGTGATGTTGCCGATGCTGTCGCGGGTGTAGGCGATGAGCGTGCCGTTCGGCGTGGTCACCGAGTTGAGGCGATTACCGCGCGTCCAGGTGTAGGCGGTCGTCGTGGTCGTGGTGCCGACGGTCTGCTGCTTCCTGGCCACGTTGCCGCGTGCGTCGTAACAGAACACGATGCCGCCGTTGCCTTCGACGATGCGGGTCAGGCGGCCCTTGCCGAAGCTGCCGCTGCATCCAGTGACCGAGTCCGCTTCGTCGTACTTGTACTGCACGTTGAGCGTGGTGTCGGCGTAACTCGTGGAGAGGATGCGGTTGTTCACGTCATACGTCGACGTGCTGCTGTTGTTGGTGGCATCCGTTGACGTGGTCAGGTTTCCGGCGGCATCGAACGCGCGGGACGTCGTGCCGGTGTCCGGGCTGTGCAGGCCGGTGACGTTGCCGAGGGAATCGATGTCGTAGGTGGTGTTCAATCCGTCCGGATCGCTGAAACCCGTGACTCGGTCGAGTGCATCGAAGGAGGTGACCGACTGGGCGTCCTTCGTGGCCGTGTCCGTGCCCTGATAGTTGTGGAGCGTGCTGACCAGCCGGTTGAGCCCATCGAACACCTGCTTGCGCTGGATGCCGAGGCCGTCCTGGCTGTGGACGAGGTTGCCGTCGGCGTCGTAGCTGTCGGCATACGTCGCCGAGAACACCGTGCGATTCAGCCCGTCGGTGATGGCCGTGAGCTGGCCCAGGGTGTTGAAGCTTTGCGAGGTGCTGCGAACCACGGTACCGGCGGCCGTGATGACCTGTTCCTTCGTGCGGTTGCCGGCGGCATCGAGGGTGTAGTGGTAACGCCGTCCCTGGCCATCCGTCACATCGGTCAGGCGGTGGGCGGCGTCGTAGGTGTAGGTCGTGGTGACCTTATCGGGATCGGTCACCTGGTGAACGGTGCCGTCCGGGTTGTAGGTGACGGTGGTCACCGCGTCGCTGCTCGACGGCGCCCCGGACGCCTGTGCGCGGACCGTGGTCGTCGCCAGCCAGCCGCGGGGAGTGTACGTGTAGTCGGTGAGCACGCCGTTGGGAGCCTTGATACGCGTCGGCCGTCCGGCCTTGTCGTAGCTCACGAAGGTGGTGACCAGACCCGCACCGTCCGTGACGGTCTTCAGGTCTCCCGGACGGTGGCACGCGCCGCCCAACGTGGCGCAGCCCGACTCGTCGAGTTGCTGGTACCAGGCGTAAGTCAGGGTGTCGCCCACATCCGTGCGCGGTCCGTCGACCTTGAGCAGCAGACCGAGGAGCGGGCAGGTGGTCGACACGCTCTCGCAATAGGCGAGGTTGGTGCGACGAACCCCAGCGGGCACGGTGCCGGTGGCGGCACAGCTGTAGGAGGGGGCCTTGACCGGGTCGATGAGGCATTGGGCCGTGGTCTGGCCCCGGCTGTTGTACGCCCAACCTTCCTTCTGCACGATGCTGCCCGAAGCGTCCTTGACCGTGCGAAGCAGCGGCACGCGCAACGACGTGTTCCAGGTGGTATCGATGGTGCGTTGGTCGGCGGAACCCTGGGCGTCGATTTCCTGCGTCGGCAGGCCGTTGGCGTCGTAGGTCATCGCCCGGACGTTGCCGTTGAAGTCGGTGTAGCTCGCCGGGCGTGAGTTGGCGTCGTAGGTGCGGGAAGCATACGGCTGGCCGCATTCGCCACAGGGCTTGTCGATGGTGGCTACCCGGAACAGGCCCTGGACCGTGGCATAGCCTTGGTGGGAGACCCCGCCGAGGGGATAAGTCACGTCGGACGATCCATCGGCGTTGTAGGCGACAGCCACCCGCCCGGTACCGCCGGCGAATTGGGTCGAGGTGGCCCGGCCGGTGCCGTCGAAGGCCGTGTCCTCGTAACGCACGCCGTTCTCGTCGACGAGGCCGGTCATGGCCGACGGCAGGTTGTTGCCGCCCGTGAGGGTCGATTCGTTGTAGACGTACTGGCGCGTTTTGCCGTCGGGATACTGAACCGACGTCAGGTTGCCGGTGGTGTCGTATCCGTAGACGAACGTGCCGCCGTCGGGAAGGGTGAGTTGGTGGATATGCGCATTGGCATCGTAGGTAAACGACAGCGCGCGGCCTCCGGGAGCAGTGACGGTGAGCAGCAGGCCAGGCTTCGGAGCGATGGACGGATCGGTCAGCGTGTCACTGTAGGTGAGCGTGGCCGTCTGGCCGGTCGGGTCCTGGATGGTCAGCAGATGACCGTCGGGGCTGTAGGTTTCGGTATGGCGGAGGGCGGCGACCCATAGCGAGTAGCCGGCCGTCGCCCCTTGGGCATCGACCGACTCGGTGAGGATGTCGGGATTATTCGGGGTGGTGGTCCAGGCGGTCGTTGCGTTTCTATGGAAAACTTCCGCCAAGCCGCTCGGCCGTGAAGCAGTCGCTACGACGACTCCCGCGGTACTGGTGGTGACCGTCAGACCACGGTTGAACGAATGACTCCAATGGGCGCCCATCGAACTGTCGGGCGCGGACGGATGGCTGTTGTAGAACCGTCGGAACCGGAGCCAGTCGCTGGCCGTGTAGTCGTCTTCCTGTATGTACTTATTGCCAGTGGCCGTGTTGATGGGGTCGCCAGCCGAAGGCGTTCCCGTATCCGGCACACCCTTGCCCGACTCGCAACTCGGGCTATCGCCGCCACCGGAGCTGCTGTTGCCACCGCCGCCGTCGCTGCCTTCGCCGCCGTCGCAACCCGCTCCCTCGCCGTTGTTCTGGCCCGCGTCGAAGCTGTACTCGGTGGCGAAGATGCCGTTGCCGCCGCCGCAAGGCGACTGGAGCAGCATGCCGGCGACCTGGCCGCCTGTCTCGTAAGGGTCGTAATACTCGGGGTCATAGCCACAATCGTAGCCAGGCCAGACCCGTTGCCAATCGGCCCACCAGTGGTCCATGGCTTCGCCTATGGAAGCGAAAGGGCCGTTGTCGGCATAGCCATGGTGGTAATAAGGAGCATCCCAGTAGATTCCCGATCCGTCGGAGGCAACGGCAGCAACGTTAAATCGTTTGACGGCGTACGGCGTTGTCGACGGCACCGCGACTGCTGGGGGACGCGTACTGCTTGAGGACGCCGGGCCGTCGCCAGGAAGGGCGTGGGCAGCGAATGAGAGCAGCAAAGCGAAGAGCATCGCAACGCCGTATCGGACGAGGTTCATCGGACAGCTTCCCTGGAGTGTGCCGTAGGCTGAAGGGCCGGGCATCGCGGGAAGGGTGCGCCCTTAGGCTTGGGTCGGTCTGTAGGGGAAATCTTACAGTCGTCAGATTTGTGACGTAGGTCAGCCTGGCGATTGACGTCCCCCGGGGGCGTGACATCTTGAGCGCGTTGTTCCCGTCAGCGGTCGCAATCCATTAAGCGGGCAAGATGGCTTCGCCCGTTGCTCCATGTCCCCGCGACTGAAGACCTACTGGGACGCCTTCTGCCGAACCGCCAACTCCTCGACGACGTCACGGACGCCTTATGCGCACAAACTTGCGTTACGCGCCGTTTGTAGTGGCCGATCTTGCAAAAGTAACCATTGAACACCAAGGTTGGGCAAAAATCGTAAATTCCTGACATCTCGCATTTACGAAGACTTAATTCCCCGTTTCAGATGCTAACGCCACCGTATTCACTTACGGCAAGGGGGCGGTCGTGGGGTAGGGACTCGCGACCCGACAATTCAAGCGGGAACCAGGGGACTACGGATGTCGAACGTCGCAGTGCGGGGGAGGGTCGCGCCGGTGGCGCTTGCCCTGATGTTGGCGTGGGTGAGCGGGGAGGTGCTGGCGCAATCGGCCGCGGTGAGCCCCGAAAGCGAGTTCCAGAAGCGCATCAAGGTGTCCGAGGACATTCAGCCGGTCGGGGAGCATCCCTTCGGCGAAAGCATCAGTCTCTACAACGGCGCACTGTCGTTCGAAGAGAACGACATCAAGCTGACCGGCCAGGGGCCGGATATCGAGTTGACGCGCTCATTCCATCCGGCGGACGCGCCGCCCGACTCCGTCTACTACAGCTTCATCGATAACGCGTTCGTCGACTGGTCGCTGGAAACGCCGCGCATCGAAACGCTTTCGGCCGCGAGCGGCACCGCCAATCTCGATCCTCCGTCCACGGCGCGCTGGTCCTTCATTTCCGATACGCAACGCTGCAGCTTTCCCGACGGCGGTCCCGACGAATTCATCACCTTCAAGGGTACGGTCCTGACCTATGCCGCGGACGACTGGTGGCACGGCTACCAGCTGATCGTGCCAGGGCATGGAAGCCAGGATCTGCTGACGCGGGATACCAACAACACGCAGTTTCCGGCGATGACGGGAACGGACGGTAACCCCATCAAGTTTCCGCTGGTCACGAAAGAGCGCTGGGCGGTGGGATGCACTCCGGCGACCTCGAACGGTCAGCCGGGGGAGGGCTTTGTCGCGGTGTCCCCGGACGGCACGAAGTACTACCTGGACGTGCTGCTCTGGAAGAAAACCGACTACATGGCTACCGGCGGCGGTGGGGCGTTGCATCGCCGACTGGCCACCATGAACGTCTCCCGCGTGGTGGACCGCTTCGGCAACTCGGTGACCTACAGCTACGACGGCAACGGCAATCTCACCGAGATCGACGGCAGCGACGGCCGAAAGGTCACGCTTGCCTATGAGACCTGGCAAAACCCGGCCAAGGATCCCTTCGGCAACTTCTATGACCCGGTGGCCTATCGGGTCCACAGCATCACCGTCCAGCCGGCCAGCGCAGCGCCCCGCACCTGGACCTACGGTTACGGCACCGATCCGGTATTGCCTCGCCTCAACCGTGTCCAGTTGCCCGACGGCAGCGCATGGAGCTTCAACCTCGGCGGCTTTGCGCCGCTGCCGACCGACGGCCTGCTCATCCTCAATCAGGGATGTTCTTATGTGCTTCGGCCACAGGACGCCGTCACGTCGTCGGGATCGATCACCCAGCCGTCGGGGGTGACGGGCACCTTCACCTTGCGCAGCACGATCCGCGGGCGCTCCTATGTGCCGGCCGTCTGCCTCAACGTCAACGGCGCGCCTCAGAACCGTTTTCCTGCCGCTTACAAACGGAACTCGCTCATCCAGCGCACATTGAGCGGGGCGGGCATCGGTACGCAAACCTGGACCTACAGCTACTCCGCGCCCAACGACAGCTGGTCGACCTGCACGACCGGTTGCCCATCGACGGTGACGACGGAGATGGTGGATCCGTCGAACCGGACCACGCGCTATACCTTCAGCAATCGCTTCGACGCGTCGGAGAGCCTGTTGCTGCAAAGCGACTTCTTTTCGGCGGACGACACCTCGGCCGTCGTGCGCACCGAAGCGTCGCAATACGCGCTCCCGAACGCCGACGGCAGCTCCCCATGGCCCTGGCCGGCCACGCTCGGCCGCTCGCAGATCCTCGCGGTCAACGCCGACCAGATGGGGCGCCTGACCCCTGTCACGACGCGCACCATCGTGCAGGATGGAGACACCTATACCTGGACGGCCCAGTCGTTCGACGCCTTCGCCAACCCGGTCCAGGTGCGCCGGGGCAACACCATCGCGGGCCAGTCGCCGTTCGTCGAATCCACGAGTTACCTGAATGATCCTGCGTTGTGGGTGCTCGGATTGCCGACGCAGGTGACCAATCTCTCTGGCACCACGGCGGAGACCGAATCCCTCAACACGTACAATGCGCTCGACCTGCTGCAGAGTCGCGCCCGGTTCGGGCAGACCCTGATGAGCTACACCTATGACGGCGCCGGGCAACTCGCCACCTATACCGACGGCAACGGTCACACGACGTCGCTGTCCGGCTATCAACGCGGCTTGCCGACCCTCGTCACGTATCCCGATCAAACGACGGAACACATCGGGGTGAGCGACTTCGGCGAAGTAGCGTCCCTGACGGACCAGGCGGGCAATACCACCAGCTACGCTTACGACAGCATGGGTCGGATCGCGCAGATTTCCTATCCCGCGGGCGATTCCGTGGCATGGGCGCCGAAGGTCTTCTCCTACGCCTTCGTATCCACGGCGGAGCGGGGCGTGGACGCCAATCATTGGCGGCGCATCGTCACCCAGGGTGTTCACGCGGACGCCACCTATTTCGACGCGCTCCTGCGCCCGATGGTGACGGGGCATTGGCGCACGAGCGATTCGGGGATGCAGACCACGACGGTCACCGCGCACGATTGGCGTGGCAACGTCACCTTCCAGTCGTATCCCGTCGATGGCTCGCCGGATTTCAACGGTGTCACCAGCGGCATCACCACCAATTACGATGCTTTGTCACGCGTGGTGCAAAGCATCCAGCCGTCGGAGACGGGCGCGGCGCTGACGACCACCACGAGTTATCTGTCGGGAGCGCGCAAGCAGGTGACCGATCCCAACGGCAACGTCGTGACCACGGCGTATCAGGTTTTCGATGAGCCCGCGCTCGATCATCCGGTGATCGTGCAGGCGCCGGAGGGTGTCACCCAGTCGATCACGCGCGACGTGTACGGCAATCCGACACAGATCGCCCAGGGAGGTATCGTCAAAACCTTCGTCTACGACGCCTTCCATCGCCTGTGCCGCTCGGTGGAGCCGGAGACCGGCAGCACCGTCACGGCCTACGACGCCGCGAACAACGTGCTGTGGACCGCCGAGGGCCAGTCCATTGCCGGTACCGGAGCCTGCGGAAACGACCAGGTGGCGGCGAGTGCCCAGGTCATGCGGGCCTACGATGCGCTGAACCGGGTGACGCAGGTGACCTATCCGGGCACGACGCCGGCGAGCGTGTTCACGTATACCCCGACCGGCAAAGTGCTCACCGAAGCGACCGACGGTATCGTCTGGACCTTCGCCTACGACAAGCGCGACCTGCCGACGGCGCAAAGCCTGTCGGTGGATGGTCATGTCTGGCCGGTGGGTTTCGGCTACGACGCCAACGGCGCGCTGGCCGCGATGACGTATCCGGACGGCAAGGCCGTGCCGTTTTCCCCTGACGCCTACGGGCGCCCCACGCAGGCGGGAGCCTATGCCACCGCGGCCACGTATTTTCCGGATGACCAGCTCCAGCACGCGACCCTGGGCAACGGCACGGAATACCTGGGCCAACGCAACGCGCGGAACCTCCTTTCGGATTTCACCTTCTCGCGTGGCGGTACCTTTCAGGTCAGCGAAGGCCTGAGCTACGACAACGACGCCAATATCACCGGAGTATCCGACCTGGTCGACGGCACGACCCGCAATCGTTCGTTTCAGTACGACGGCCTGAGCCGTCTGAAATCCGCCACCGCGTCGCTCTATGGCACGGAGACCTACGCCTACGATCCGCTCAACAACATCGTCAGCATGGCCTCGGGCGGTTCGACCAACACCTACACCTACGACGGCAGCAACCTGCTTCGCAGCATTTCGGGAGGAAGCGTTTCGCGTACCTTCGCCTATGACGCCCGAGGCAATGTCACCCAGAACGGCGGTGCGCAGTACACGTTCGACGAAGCCAACCGCCTGACGTCGTTCGTGGGTGTCGATACCTACCGGTACGATGCCGAAGGGCGGCGCGTCAAAGCCACTGCGGCGAACGGTGCCATCACCTATTCGCTGTATAGCCATGATGGCCAGTTGCTCTGGCAGTTCGATCCTGCTGCCAATAGCGGAACTGACTACATCTATCTCGGCAAGAAGCTCGTCGCCCGTACGAACCATGTGTTGGTGCCGGCCGCGCCCGTCCTGACCGTGCCGGCGACCGGCACGGCCACGACCGCTTACACCGTGTCCTGGACGGCGACGGCAGCGACCACCAGCTATGAACTTCAGGAAGAGCCCGATGGGGGCGCATGGACCACGATCTACACCGGGACCGCGCTGAGCAAGTCCATCACCCAGACGGGCGCTGGAGCCTTCCACTATCAGGTTCATGCGTGCAATGCAGGCGGATGCGGAAACTGGAGTGCCATCGGGACGATCGCGGTTGCTCCGGCGCCCACCGCTCCCGTGGCGCCGGCCTCGGTCAGTGCGAGCGTCGCGGGAGATCTTTCGTCCATCTCGGTCACCTGGTCGAGTTCGCCGACCGCAACCTCCTACAATCTCCAGCAACGGTTCAACTCGGGCGCCTTTGCCGACGTCGGGCCTGCGCCCGGGGGCAACACCACCGTGACGATTGCCAACCCGGCGGACGGCACCTATGCGTACCAGGCCCGCGCCTGCAACGCGGTCGGCTGTAGCGTGTGGGTGGCGAGCGCCACCGTCCGCGTCGCGCACATTCCGCCGGCACCAGGCTCCATCAGTGTGCCGGGAACGAGTACGGGAGTACTGGGCATCAGTTGGCCGGCAGTGGCCTATGCGACGAGCTACTCGCTCGAACAGAGCACGGATAATGCCAATTACGGTGCGGTCTACAACGGTGCGGCGACGAGCGCGAGCATCGGGGTCGGGGCGACCGGCGTTTACTACTATCGGGTCAGGGGATGCAACGCCAACGGTTGTGGCGCCTACAGTCCCGTGGGCGTGTCCTCGGTCACCATTCCGCCCTCCCAGGCGCCCGCCATCTCTGGTCCTGGAAGCAGCAGCAACGGGTGCTACACCATCAACTGGGGCGGCGTGCCGGGCGCGATTTCCTATGTGATGCAGGAAAACACCAACGGGGCAGGATGGGTCACGATTGGAAACGACGGCTCGGGCGCCCTTGGCATCTGCGGGAAGGGTAACGGCACCTATTACTACCAGGTGCAGGGCTGCAACGCGGGCGGGTGCGGGCCCTTCAGTGGGGTGGTCTCCGTGGTTGTGGCCTTGGTTCCTGCTCCGCCTGCAAATCTGACGGCCAGCACCACCCGGGCTCCCGGAAAAATGGAAGCCGTCGCAAAATGGAACGCTTCAGCGGGTGCCACAAGTTATCAGCTCACGGCCAAGATAACGCCGCCGCCAGGCAGCGGAGACGGCTTGGTCTACACCGGGCCCAACACTACCGCCACGATCTTTCCGCAGGGGGTCAACGCCACCGTTGTGTTTACGGTCAAGGCATGCAATGCCAACGGATGCTCCGCCAACAGCAACGCCGCATCGACGCAGGTGGCCAATGGAAACTGAAGCGATGAAGACGATGACTCGCATTGGCCGTTGGCTCGTGGTCGCCCTGTTGCTGGTGATGAGTCCGGTATGTTTCTCGCAGGCAGCGGAGACCGTCACCTACTATTACACCGACCAGCAGGGGACCCCGCTGGCGACGGCGGACGCCTCCGGGAATATCCTGACGACGTCGGACTACCGGCCCTATGGCAGCGAGGTGCTGGGCACCCCAGTGGAAGGGCCGGGATACACCGGACATGTGAATGACCTCGATTCGGGTCTGCTATACATGCAGGCCCGGTACTATGACCCGGTGGTGGGTAGGTTTTTGAGTACAGATCCGCAAGGCGTCACCGTAGGACATGTTCATAACTTCGGACTTTACGAATATGCCAATTCGAATCCGGTCGGAAACGTCGATCCGGATGGCAAGGAAACCTTCGCGATTGGATTCAACGTTAGTATATCTGCGCTGGGTGGTGTCACCGGCACCAGGCAGATCACTGTGAGCATGGATGGCCTGAAAATTTCGACTCTGAGCGTCGGTTATTACAACGCTGCTGGAGGAACCGCATCAACCGCAATTGGCCCGAGTCTGGTCATTGTTGGTAGTTATTCAAAGGCAAACTCAGCGGAAGAATTTGCGGATACCGGTGGCGCCGCGAGCGCGGGCGGAGGCGTGAATGTTTTCGGTGCTTCAGGGGGGTATGAGCAAAGCATCTGCGATCGATGCAACTCGGTTAGCAGTCTCTACGTAGGCGGAAAAATACCGCAGTTGCCTTTTGAAGTGCATGCATCAATAACTCAGTCAGTGGGCTACACCATATTCGGCAACCCACCTGCAGTGAGGCCAACGGTGAAGGTCGGTGATCCCAAGCCTTCGCCGCCTCCGCCGCCTCCGCCGCCAACAACGCCTTTGGTACCATCGACGTGGACCATCCCCAGTACGTAAGACCAATACCATTGACTAGGATCGGCACATGGACTTAGGTTTATTTGGTTTCTTAGTCGGAGGCGCTCCGGGATTCAGTTACGTCTTGACAACGATGTTCCGTGTTCGGCAGGCGCAAGCCGAGGCGCAAAAAGTTGCCAGACAACACGGGGAGTTTCTAGACTTTGACTCTTCGGAAAATCAGTCTTACGACTTCTTGCTGAATCCGCGGAACTTTATCAAGCCGTCCGACGGGCCCGGCGTCCGCAGGGGGAAAAATCTGCTTCTCGCAATCAGGGACAAGATGTGGAAACGCCTGTGGATAGGAGTGATCTTAATGATCGTCGGAATGCCGGTCGGCATTTTCGCAGCCGCTGCCTACACTCAGTACTTCTTGACGCCTCACTAGACGCACCAAAATCGTGTCCGGTCTTGGGATGAGGATACGGGAGAGCTGCAATCACCGGTGTCAAAAGTTGGCCCGATGATTAATTCGGTTTGGGAACACCAGGCTCCCTCCAAGCCGACGAGTCCAACCAGTTGTACCGGCGAGGGTGGGAGTACGGGATGTCTATTGTGAAGACCGGCATCATGCGGCAGGTCGCAGCCTTCGCCGTCGCTCCTCTCGTAGCACCCGCATTCATGTTTCTGGTATCCATTGGGAAACCTGCGGAGGGGATCTGGGTTGCGTTGTTTGCTCTGCCGTTTACGACGGGTGCAACCGTTTTCCCCGGGGTCCCGTTGTACTTCCTGTTCCGGAAACTCGGTTGGACGTCTAAATGGGCTTACATGCTCATTGGAGTACTTTGTGGACTGTCAGCGTCTCTGTTTCTTTTTGCGGGTACTGCAATCAAGGCGCTTACGACGCATGAATCGGGCCCATGGATCGGTATGGTCGCTTTTACACTCATTTTTTGCTTCCTGGGCAGCTTGTCAGGACTTGTGTTCTGGCTAGTTGCCCGGACGGATCGACCCTCTTCGACAGGTGAGGCGCAATAACGAGCTATATGATCGCTCGACGACGGGTGCATAAAGAGGTCGGTGCGTTGCGGCGTCTGGATCCGGCGCAGACCTTACCCTGGTAGGGTTGATCGTTGAGAGATTCGGTCCATGCTTTTGAGGCTCTTAATAGTTCCAATCCTAATGGAGGCTCCATGACGACGCCTCGGCTGCCCGTCGATTTCAACAGCGCACACGATGAGCGAACCATCCGGCTCAACACGCGCGGCACGCTGGAAGCTTTGCGCGAGCAAGGCCTCACCCTTCAGGAAGGGATGGAAATCTTCGTGACCGACGATGAACTGTTGGCGCGAGCAAGGATTGGCAGGCGAGATGGAGTATGGGTGGCCGTCATTGAAGCGTGGCTGGAAGGATCACCTTGAACGCTTGACCGACGCGGGCGGTGACGCAACCACATCGCCCAAAACAGCCCCTACCTCGTGACTCTAAAGGATGGAATTCATGAAAGTGGTGATTGAAGGAACGCCTCTCCCTTCACTGACCGATATCATGGATGCGATGGGTATCCAGGTCAGCGACTTTGACTGGTATGTGTCCGAGTTGGAAGGTTGCCCGTGGCCGATAGCGTCCAACAATCGGTGGCTCACAGGGGAGGATATGGCCGCCCTCTATTCTTCGCACGAGCCGACCTTCTCATGGGGCATCTTTGACGCGGTGGCTCGGGGCGAGCGACCCGCAATCGCGGCATCGCCTTTTGCCGATGGGAATGAAGCGATATGGGCCCCAACGTCATATGCTCCGCAGGTGCCCGGGGCGAAGTTCGAGGTAGTGTTTTGGGACAGTTCTGCTGTTGTTGTAACCGGGCTGTCGGACGCGCAGGGCAAGGCGCTTCATATGGCGTTCCCGCGGCGATCAGGGGCAAAATGTGGAAACGCCTGTGGATAGGAGTGGTCTTAATGATCGTCGGAATGCCGGTCGGAATTCTCGCAGCCGCTGCCTACACTGATTACTTCTTGGCGTCTCAGTGAGACACTTATGAATCGCGATATTATGGAAGGCTATCATGATGTCGAACTAACAGGTGTCGAAAAGGTTGACCCGGGTGGCGTCGTCCTTTCTTTCGCTTTCCCACAAGGAGAAAGAAGAAAACTGCAACTCCACGAGTGCGAATTTCTCAGGATGAGTGACTTCGTTTCGCAGAACGTGGTCTCCAGGATGATGGTCATCACGGGGAAGAATATCAGCAGGTCATTCGTGGAAGATCGGTTGGCGTGGGCAACCAGCTTGTCCGACTCAAGTTCGTTCCTGGCGGAGGAACGCATGGTTACCATTGTCGGACAGATTATGGCTGGCCGGCGATCATTGTTGGTACTCGAACCCAGTTGGGGGGGGGGGCTGAGCTTGTCGCTTTGATTGCCAGCGTGTCCGAGTTGGTGGGTTGATTGGTTGCATTGGTATCCCGTTATTTCGTTCTTCGTCACCGGCGAGCGGCAGCCGACGGATACTCCACTCATTCAGCGATGCTGTAGGGGGCGGGCCCCGTGGAGTGGAGGGTTCCACGCCTTCCGGAGGTCTTTCACTGCCGTTCAGTGGAGGATTCAGGATGTTGGTAATGACGCAAGCTAGACGCCGTCAGATCAAAGCGCTCGCGATAGCTCCGTTGGTGCCATCCTCTTTGCTCATGCTCATTGCGTTGATGGGTAGACCCGCGGAGGGCCTCTGGGTTTGCATGTTCACGCTCACACTGAGCTACGCAACGCTCGTTTTCCCAGGAATTCCCTTGTACCTGTTTGTCCTTAAGATGAAGTGGCGATCCGCTTGGGCCTACGCCGCCATTGGAATTTTTTGTAGCTTTGCGGCTTCTGTGATTGTGTGGTGGGGAACTTTCGCAGACAAAATGGCGGAACGTACCTTGTTGGTGTGGAAGCCGTTCATCGCGTTTTCTGTCGTCGCCGCGGTCCTGGGATTCGCCACGGGTCTACTTTTTTGGGGAATCGCGCGCCCCGACCGCGACACGGTAGAGGTCGAACAGCCTCCGCGGGATAAGCATCCTTGATGTCTCAGCTTCCCATGGAATTTGGGGGGGGGAGTCCCGTTCGTACGACGAAACTGATGGTTTCACAATGCCAGGCGAAGACCCTTCCTGGTAGTCGAGTGACCCTCGACTTCGTCACTTCCCAGATCGTGGGCGTCAACCCCGTATGCCTCGGATGCACAAAAGACGGCGTGTCGTGCCTTTGCGTGATTTTACTGATGCGCGATGGTGGTCTTCCTGGTTTGAAAACACATATTCAACCCGGCTGATCTACATCATTGCCCATGTAGCGGCGATGGCGTCAGAGGTGCTTGCCCTCGATCGCTATGGCATCCTGACGACCTGGTCCTCAGGGTGAATATGATGAAGGCATGCGTCCTTGTCCTCGGCCTTTGTATGGCAATTAGCGGTCCGGCACGGTCGACCGATCTGGAGGACGCCCTCAACGCCCAGCTCAAGGCGAACGCTTTAGGTCACGGCATTCCGGCTCAGGCGGTGCGCGTTCGTCACAACGACCAGCTCATCTACGAGGGGATGACGGGGACGACGGCACTGGGGGGTGGAAAGCCCATCACTCGAAGCACGCCTTTTCCCATCTATTCGGTGAGCAAGTTATTCACCAATACGTTGGTCCTTCAGCTCGCCCAAGAGGGCAAGATTGATCTGAGTGCCCCTGCTTCGCGTTACGTCCCGAACCTGCCCACGGCGTGGCGCGCCATCCGAATAGATCAGTTCATGAATCACGTGTCGGGTCTGCCCGATTTCTTCGATTCGCAGCATATGGACCGCCCCTTTCCTCCCTCACTCGAAGCGGCATGGGACGCCGCGAGCCGGCAGCCAGTCACTTCCGCCCCCAACGTGCAGACGCGCTATTCGGGAACGAACTACTTGGTGTTGGAGGCGGTACTGGAAAACGTGACGCACGAGCGATACCGGGCCCTTGTGGAAGAGCGAATCATTCGCCCCTTGGGCCTGCATCACACGTCGTTGGAGCCTTCGCACCCGCCCGGCGGCATGGTGAGCAGCTATCGCGCGGAAAATGGGCGCGCCATCCTCGATCCGCAGGTCAACTGGCCCGATTACGCCATCGCCCAGGGCTGTATCGTCTCCACGTTGGAAGACTTGGAGACCTTCATCTCGGCCGTTGCCGATGGGAAGCTCGTTCCACGCGACGCCCTGGTCAAGTACTGGCATCCGTATGTTTTTCCCAATGGCAATTCAGGTGGTTTTGCATCCGGTTGGGAATACGGTGAAGCCGGCCGATGGCATGAGCTCGGGCACGACGGAGGCACGAAAGTACGCGTCCGCATCCTCTACGGTGCGAATCTGGACGATCACTATGTCATCGTCTACCTGACCAACGGCAATCGCGACGATGTGTGGTCACGCACGCTAGTGGACTCCGTGCAGGCGATCGCCGTGCCTCGCTGACTGCATTTTTTCCAAGCAATTGACGATCAGAAGAACCTTGTGAGTATCGTGGATGAGCTGGTTCCGACCGTTGGCGCGGACATCGATCTGGTTCGTATCCGTGACGGCCTAGGGGGATGTCTTTGCCTACCGTCGGCCGGTGGATTTTGTTTTCGTCACGGAAAGTGAGCTGCATGCAACCGCCGTGGCGGGATTCATGCGCTGCATCGCAGCTTTGTTCATGATCACCCGACCACTTTCCCAGCTTTCCCGACGAATCGGGTGATTTCTTGCGGCGCTTTGAAAGTCCGATGAAAGGAGGCTGGACAAGAGTGCTTGCGCGTATTTGACGGGCCCGGTCGGTGCGCAGAAACGCTTGTTCAAGTTCAGGATGGAGGCGTCGCCGTGACGCAAGCCCAATACTCAATCATTCACGTCATTGCAGCCGTGGTTCTCTGTGTATCCGGGCTTATCGCCACGCGGCTCTATTACAAATACCTGAAGGTCTATGGCCGAGACGTTTCCGCCATCGAACAGGTAAGACGATTGATGGCGGAGGGTAAGCGCGATGGGTACGTCGCACTGGTGTGCAATGTGATCGGCATCCTTTCTGGTGTCGTACTTCTGATTCTCACCTTTTTACGACGATAGGGTATCCCGGGAGGGTTCCTTCCCTCACGTTGCCCCTGCGAAGGCAGGGGGCTGGCGTCGTTTGCCCGGTGCTGGGGTGAGGCGAAAGACGCTGGATTCCAGCCTTCGCAGGAATGACGGGCCGGTGGGCGCTGTCTTACCGACCGGGCGAACCATGCACGCGAAGGACATTGGCTCCAAAGGCGGGCTCGACCGTACGCACGAGGCGCCGGCTCTTCGGCGCGATGCGGACGATGGCGATTTCCAAAGAGCCAGTTCCGACCTCGAGTGAGAGAAGATGGCCGCCGTGACAGGCAAACGTGCTGTCGCAGGCAACGCCATGCGCGTGTATCGACGGCGCGTCGTCCTTCCACGCCAGGGAGCCCGTCATGTTGGCCAATTCGCAGCGGGTGAACGTGCGCGGGTCGTACTCGCGCCGGTCGAAATCGAAGAAACCGAAGGTCACGGTCTTGACGAAGCCGAAGCCCGTGAACGTCGCCTCGCCGATATCTTCCGTCTCCATCAGCCGGTTGAGATGATCGAAGACGACGTCGTCCTGCTCGAGCACCATGAGGAACCCGTCCTTGGTCGGGATGTAGCGCGACGTGTCCGGCATGGTTCACCTCATCAAAAAGGGCGTCATGGCGTCGATGCGACGTAGGGCGTCCCATTGTCCATGCCGTGGATAAACAGGGCGTCACGAAGGGGTGGCCTGACCGGGCCCGTCAGCCCCTATACCCGTCCGTCGATCGGCCCGATTCGTCTCTTTCTGACAATGAACGCGACCCCGGATCGCGCTACGCTAGGCGCGTCCGCGCGACAGCCACTCGGGTATCCGCCCGACAGCCAGGGGTCCAGCCATGTACACGTTGCATATCAACGGCGATAGCCATCCGGCCGACGTGCCGCCCGACATGCCCCTGCTCTGGGTGCTCCGCGACGTCATCGGACTGACCGGCACCAAGTTCGGCTGTGGCATTGCCCAGTGCGGGGCCTGCACGGTGCATCTCGACGGCCAGCCGGTTCGATCCTGCCAGTTGCGGGTCGCCGACGTCGGTGACCGTGCCATCACCACCATCGAAGGCATCGGCCAGACCCCGGAGGGGGCGAAGGTGCAGCAGGCCTGGCTGGCCGTCGACGTGGTCCAGTGCGGCTACTGCCAGTCGGGGCAGATCATGTCGGCGGCGGCGCTCATCAAGCGCCAGCCGAACCCGACCGACCGCGACATCGACACGGCCATGGCCGGTAACGTGTGCCGGTGCGGCACCTACGTGCGCATCCGCGAGGCCATCAAGCAGGCGGCGACCGGACGCCCGTTCGGCCTGCAGGTCGTCGTCGACGGGAGCACGCCATGAACGGACGGCCGGACCTCGACGTCATCGACCCGAACCGTCGGCGAGCCCTGAAGCTCACCGGGGGCGGCCTCGCGGTGGCTTTCCTCTGGACGGCGGGCCTGGGGCCGGCGGTCGCCCAGATGAGCCCGCGTCGCCAGCCGGGCGATGAGGCGGCGGCCGCCGCGGACGGCAAGCCGCCGTTTGCGCCGAATGCCTTCATCCGCATCGATGCCGACGGCACGATCCGCCTCGTCATGCCGACCGTGGAAATGGGGCAGGCGATCTATACGGGCATCTGCATGATGCTCGCCGAGGAGCTCGGCGTGGGTCTCGACCAGATCCGGGTCGAGCATTCCATACCGAGCGACGAACTCTACGGCCAGGCCCTCCTCGGCGGCACGCAGATCACCGGCGGCTCGACGAGTACCCGGGGGCAGTGGCAGTCCCTGCGTGAGGCCGGCGCGGTGGCCCGCGACATGCTCGTCGCCGCCGCCGCCGCGCGATGGAAAGTCGACCCGGCCACCTGCACGGTCGCCCGTGCGGTCATCACGCACGGTCCCACCGGGCGCACGCTCGCGTTCGGCGCCGTGGCGGCGGCCGCGGCGGACATGCCACAGCCGACCCAGGTCAAGCTCAAGGACCCGAAGGACTTCACCGTCATCGGCAAGCCGCTTCGCCGTGTCGATTCGCCCGACAAGGTCAACGGGACCACCCAGTTCGGCATCGACGTAAAGGTGCCGGGCATGAAATTCGCCGCCGTTCGCACCTCGCCCGAACTCGCCGGCACGCTCGGCGCGGTCGATGACACGAAGGCCCGGGCCATGGCGGGTGTCATCGATGTCCTGCGGCTCGACAACGCCGTCGCGGTCGTCGGCGAAAACTTCTGGATCGCCTCCCGCGGACTGGAAGCGCTCGACATCGAGTGGCGCCACGGCGTCAACGAACACCTCGACAACGAAACACTGCTCAACGGCCTGAAGGAAAGCTCGCGCACCGGCCCCGCCCTGGTCGGCCGGAAGCCCAAGGGGGAGGGCGCGGCCGCCGGTACACCGGTGGAGATGACCTTCGTCTCCCCGATGCTCGCGCATGCGCCCATGGAGCCCCTCAACGCCACCGTGCACGTCACCCCGGGCCGGTGCGACATCTGGACCGGCACGCAGGTCCCGACGCGGGCCCAGGCGGAGGCGGCGCGCATCTGCAAGATCCCGGTCGATGCCGTCGGCGTCCACAACCAGTACCTCGGCGGCGGCTTCGGCCGGCGCCTTGAAACCGACCAGGTCGAACAGGCGGTGGCCTTCGCTCGCCAGGTCGGCTATCCGCTCAAGGTCATCTGGAGCCGCGAGGAAGATATTCGCCACGACCGGGTGCGGCCGCTTTACTTCGATCGCATCTCGGCAACGCTGGGGGCGGACGGCAGGCCGACATCCTGGAAACACCGGATCACCAGCGGAACGGTGCTCGGCCGTTGGGCACCCGGTGCCATGGGCAAGGACGGCATGGATTCCGACGCCATCGAATCGGCGGCGGACCTGCCCTACGAGATGGACAATGTCCTCGTCGAATGGGTACGCCACGACATGCCCCCGGGTCTCGTCACCGGCTGGTGGCGCGGCGTGGGTCCGACGCACAACCTCTTCGTCGTCGAGTCCTTCGTCGACCAGCTCGCCCACGCCGCCGGGAAGGAGCCGCTCGCCTACCGTCGCTCCCTGATGAAACCCGGCTCCCGTGCACTCGGCGTCCTCGATCTCGCGGCCGAAAAGGCGGGGTGGGGCAAACCGTTGCCTCCACGGGTAGGACGCGGCGTCGCCGTCGGTTCCCCGTTCGGCAGCCACGTCTGCGCCATCGTCGAAGTCGAGGTCTCCCCGCAAGGCCAGGTGCATCTCCGGCATGCGGTGGTCGCCGTCGACGTCGGCATCGTCATCAACCCCAGTTCCGTGGAGGCCCAGGTGCAGGGTGGATTGCTCTTCGGACTCAGCGCAGCCCTCTTCAACGGCATCACCCTCAAGGACGGCATGATCGAGCAGAGCAACTTCCACGACTACCGGACGTTGCGCATCGACGAAACCCCGACCCTCGACGTCCATGTCGTCAAGAGCGGCGAATCGCCCGGTGGCCTGGGCGAAGTCGGCACCGCCATCGCCGCGCCGGCGCTCGCCAATGCCATCTTTGCCGCGACCGGTATCCGCCTGACCGAGCTGCCGGTCAGCCGGACGCCGCTCAACGCGTCGAAGGATGTATTGAACGACGTCACTGACGGCGTTCGCCCTGCGGGAGACCGCGCATGAAACGCCTCCTCGCCGTCGTCGCGATCCTGCTCGTCATCGGTGCGGGCCTTTACCTCTATCTCAATCGCATCGACCCCGACCCGGGCACCGCGCCCGTGCTCGCCGGCGCACCCGCCGGCATGAACCCGGTACAGCGTGGCGAGTACCTCGCCCGCATGGCCGACTGCATCGCGTGCCACACGGTGCCCGACACAGGAAAGCCCTACGCCGGCGGGCTTCCGTTCAAGCTGCCGTTCGGAACGATCTATTCGTCGAACATCACGGCCGACGTGGAGACCGGCATCGGCAGCTGGACCGACGACGAGTTCGTCCATGCCGTGCGCGACGGCATCCGCAAGGACGGCAAGCACCTTTATCCCGCCTTCCCATACACCGCCTACACCGCGCTCAGCCGCGACGACGTGCTGGCCATCAAGGCCTATCTGTTCACCCTGCCCAAGGTCCGGCAGCCCGAGCGCCCCAACGACCTCGGCTTTCCGTTCAACCAGCGCTGGGCGATGGGCTTCTGGAACGCGGTGTTCTTCAAGAACGAACGCTTCCAGGCCGACCCGTCGCGTTCCGCGCAATGGAACGCGGGGGCGTACATCGCCGGTCCGCTGGGCCACTGCGCCGAATGCCACACGCCGCGAAACATCGGTTTCGGCCTCAAACACGGTGAATCGCTTGCCGGGGCCGAGCTGCAAGGGTGGCGCGCCTGGAACATCACGTCCGACCCGGTGCATGGCATCGGTGGATGGAGCGAAGAAGCGCTGACCGCTTACCTGCGCACGGGTCACGCCGAAGGCCACGCCTCGGCGATGGGCCCGATGGGCGAAGCGGTCTCCCACAGCCTGCAGTACCTCACCCCCGCGGATGCGGCGGCGCTCGTGACGTGGCTGCGCACCGTGCCCGCGCGCACGGGCGACGACCCGGTCACGGTCGACCCCCAGCCGGCGGGCGTGCGCACATCGACCGCCTTTGCCCCAGGCGATGACGACGAGGCACGGTATGCCGATGGCAGGCGACTGTTCGAGGGGGCATGTGCGAGCTGCCACCAGTGGAACGGTGTCGGACAGCAAACGCGTTACGCCAGCCTGGCCGGTACCCGGGGCGTCAACGATCCCTCGGGGTTGAACGTCACCCAGGCCATCCTGCAGGGCGTGAAGCTGCACATCGGCGAGACGGAGGTGTACATGCCCTCGTTCGCCCACGCCTACAGCGATCCGGAAATCGCGGCGCTCGCCAATTACGTCATCCACCATTTCGGTGGCAAGGAAGGCACCGTCACGGCCGCGGACGTCGCCAAACGACGGGACATGTGACGTCGCCTCCAACTTGTTCCTCGTCGGTGCCCAACTGACGCGCCGTGTCCTCGATGTAGGCCTCGAGCGACATGGCGCGCGGGTCACCGTCCTTGTGGGCGAGTTTCGGTCGGGATGATGATTTCTCGCCGCATGGCTCGATGAATGGATTGCGCGGTTTTTTCGGCCACGCCGGCCTGTTCCGCAACGGCTGGCCAGTTTTCGACCTGCGTATGAATCTCGCGAATAATATCGTCGGCTTTTTTGCGCTTGAGGTCACAGAAAACGCCGAACTGGATAAGGTCGGATAGCTCGAAATGATCGCGCTTGCCGTTCAGGCTCATCTGGTGTTGATGAGTCCAGCTGCCACCCGGATTGTAGGCATAGCTGACGTCGAACGCCGGTGACAGCCGCCACTCGCCCTTTCGATCCATGAGGAAGGCGATGTTCTTGACGTGGTCGTCCTGGTTTCGGACGAGAATATTGAAAACCGCGCGACGAAACTGCTGCTCGATGTCATAAGCGGGCAGACCGAGGAGCCGGATCGTCTCGACCGCCTGTTCGTAGGAATAGGCTCCGGCCGCGTTGAAATCATAGTGGCGCAAAGCAGCGAGCGACTGCATGTGGAGCTTCTGGCCGCTGGCGTTGCGATCGAAGCGTCGCGTCATGAAATGCGATCGGCCGCCTTCGTGATGAACGCGGCATTCGGTCATGTCGATGCCGGCGGCGCGGGCCAAGAGAAAGAAGCCATACTCGATAAGGCCAAAGCCTTGCGGATCGGCGAGCTCCTTATCACGATTGTTGGAGATGCCGTCGAATTTCATGAGCCAATAGGTGAAGCCTTCACCGGCTTTGACTTGACCGGATCGGAATTCGCCTGTCTTCTCGTTCCATGCAAGGATAGCCTTGGCACGCGCACCACCCGCAGACGTGCCGACGCGCAGGATCTCCTGCAAGGTTTCGTGGTCGTCCTCGCCCTTGAGGACACCCGCGAGGTTCGCGCGATTGTTGAGGACCTCGTTGGCGAGTTTGGTCAGCTCATCAATTTCAAGGCGATGGGATTTGCGCGGCTCTCTGAGGATCGTGGGATGAAACTCGAGCGCGCCCATGCCGCGTGTACCGATATAGCAAAGGCGCTCTACCGGGTTGAAGCTGCCGGCTGAGCGCCCCTGCGTCGCGAGCCATGTATCGATCAGGGCGTTGCCGAATTTGTCGGGGAGAGAGTCGGCGAGCATACCGGGCAGCCCCTTGAAGGCATCACTCGGCAGACCGGGGAAATCGTATGGGGTCGGCCGCAGCGGCATCATGATCGGCGCCAGTTCGATGGTGCTTTCGACGAACTCAGGCATGTATTGAAATACGCCGATCGCTCTGTCGTCGAGCCAACTTACGGCACCGATGTCTCTGCCCCATAGGCGGACGGTCGCATCCGTCATTGCTCATCCTCCTCGCCCCACGCCCAGTCGCTGGCTTTGGGGGCCTCCGTCTGAGTTCGTGCGCGACGCCGCTCGTGGCCTTCATTTTGAACCCGCTCGACCGGCCGAACATCTGGGTTGGGGAGAATATCGAGAAGGCGGTCGCCCAGGTCGAGTGCTCTTAAGACGCGGAGAAGGGTATCGAGAGAACTGTTCCGGCCGGCCTCCAGCCGCTTGATGCTGGGAAGCGAGGTTCCGGCCTCATGCGCCAACCTTGCTTGGGTTAGGTTGCGGCTGAGACGAACTCTCGCCAAACGCATTCCTAAATCCCGCATGGCGCTTTCGACGCTCCCTGACTTTGGCGCTACGTTAGGGATCATAGATGAACTCATATCGGCGGATGGTGCGCCAATAGTATCAAATATGATCCCTTTTTCAAAGTAGCATGAATGCCTTCATAGGATCGCTAGTGATACCTAATAGCATGAATTTGCTTTTAAGGGGTCATAAATGATGCGTTACCATAACGGATGAAGCGGCAGGACGAGTGGCGCGGCGATCAAACGTGGTCGGGGTGGTCAACCGACCGGGATCGGGTTGTCGACGAGCGACTGGTTAAAGCGGGCAATCAGCGCGTACTCGCCGGTACCCGGGTTGTCGCGCAGCGCGCGGATGCCGTCGACGATGATTTCTTCCTCGTCGGTGCCCAACTGGCGCATCGTGTCTTCGATGTAGGCCTCCAGCGGCATGGCGCGCGGGTCGTCGCTCTTGTAGATGAGGTCGGTGTTGACCCACGGCGGCGCGATTTCGATGACCTTGACGCGGGTGTCCCGCAAGGCGAAGCGCTGCGTCTGCGTATACGAGTGCAGCGCCGCCTTGCTGGCGGAGTAGACCGCGTTGCCGGCCAGCGGCATGAAGGCCACGACCGAGGTGTTGTGGATGATGGCCGCCGACGGCTGCGCCTTGAGGTGCTCGATGAGCGCCGAGGTCATGCGGATGGGGCCGAGGAGATTGGTCGTCAGGATGGTGAGGCTGACGGCGTCGTCGATCTCGGCGGCCGGATCGTCGAACGGCATCAGACCGGCGTTATTGATGAGGACGTTGAGCGTCGGGTGAGTGCTCATCAGCCACTCGGACACCGACTTGATGCTCTCCGGCGAGGTGATGTCGAGCTCGATGCCCTGCATGCCGGGGTTGGCCGCGGTGACCTCGTCGAGCAGTGCCTTGCGGCGACCGCTGATGATGACCTGGTTTCCGAGGCGGTGGAACGCCTCGGCAAGGCCACGGCCGATGCCGGACGTGGCGCCGGTGATGAAGATGGTGTTTCCCGACAACTGCATGATGTGCTCCGGACAAGGAAGGGAAGGGCGACCACCCGTGGTCGCCGCCTCGCCTTGTTGTATGGACGCCATCGGCTTCGTCACATGACGGATCGGCACCTTTTCCGGACGACTCTCGCGTCAGTCGGCGGTGGTGTCCTGGTCCGCCCGGCTCCGCCGGCGCAGTTCGGTCGGCGCCGTCCCCTGCCAACGCACGAAGGCCCGTCGCATCCGCTCGGTATCGCCGAAGCCCGTGTCACGGGCGATGGTCTCCATCGCCAGCGTGCCCTGCGTGATGAGCATCCGCGCCTGCTCCATGCGCAATGCGGCCACCGCTTGCGCCGGCGTCTGTCCGGTCTCCGCGCGAAAAGCCCGGGCAAAGTGACGGGGGCTCAGGTGGGCGACGGTCGCCAGCTCGGCGACGCTGAGCTCGTTTCGCAGGTTGCGCCGGGCATAGGCGAGGCTCGCCTGGATCCTGTCGCTTCTCGCATCGATGTCCAGGAGGGTCGAGTGCTGCGATTGGCCGGGGGCGCGTCGGTGGTGGAGCACCATTCCCTTCGCGATCATGGCGGTCAGCTCGCGGCCGTGGTCCTCCTCGACGAGCCCGAGGGCGAGGTCGATGCCGGCGGACATGCCCGCCGACGACCAGATGCGACCGCTCTGCACGTAGATGCGGTCGAGGTCGACCGTGCACTTCGGATACCGCGCGCGCATGCGGTCGCCGAAATTCCAGTGGGTCGTCGCTTTCTTTCCGTCCAGCAGTCCCGCGTCGCCGAGCACGAAGCTGCCGAGGCAGATGGATGCGATGCGCCTCGTGCGCGCACTCGTGTCGACCAGGAAGTCCGACACCGCCGGGTCGTGCTCCGGGATATCGATGCCGACGCCAACGAGAAGGGTGTCGAAACCGGTGTCGACGAGCGGGGCGCACGTCACCTCCTGGCCAAACGAACCCCTTACCGACCTGCCTCCGTTGCCGAGCACCTCGAGGTCATACAGGCGCTTGCCCGCTTCGCGGTTGGCGACCTCGAACACGGAGAAAGCGGCGAAACACAGCACCTGGAAATCCGGATAGACGATCATCCCCACCCGCTGCATCGACGACACCTCTCTTTGGAACCGCCAAGATTAACATTCGCCGCGCACACCCCTTGCGAGGGACGCGTGTGTTTCAGCCAACGTACGCGGTCCTTGTCCGTATTTGATGGTATTTCGACCGTCCGATTGTGAAGGCCTTGGGTACTCTCTCAAGGAAAAGGCCCGAAGGGTATCGATGAAGCCGGCGGCGGCGCTCTCGCTCCCCTCATCCGGAATCGGTCCCGGAAAGCGATCTTGGTCCCGTGGTCCGCGATCGACCACGTGTGACTTCCATGAAACAGCATTCGGTGAGGCAGCGGTGGCTTTGCATGTTTTGCACGGCGTGGGATGCCCATCCCGTGCGCCCGACCAAACCAGGGGTGGGCTGACGAGCCGTCAGTACGATGTGGCACTCGCCGGCATCGAACGACAGGTCGGGCGCGCCATCTCCGTCGCCGAGCTCGCGCGCGCATGTGGGCTCTCGAAGAACCATTTCTCGAGGGCATTCCGCAAAACGCACGGCGTTTCGCCACGCGAGTGGCTGATCCGGCGGCGCATCGAGCGGGCCAAGGCGCTCCTTGTGGGGTCCGATCTTCCTCTTGCCGACATCGCGCTCGATTGCGGCTTTTGTGAGCAGAGCCACTTTTCCCGCCAGTTCACGAAGGTGGTCGGTGCGACCCCAGGCGCATGGCGCCGCGCCGCCCGGATCGGGGGATGCGCGTGAAGTCTCCGGCGGTCACCAACGACATGCTTCACGAACTCTCCCCGGAGAGCATCCTTCTTTTCGGGCCCAATGCCCCATCTGGAAACATCGCATGCTGAATAACACCTATCGCGCCGCGCAGGTCACGGCGCCTGGCGTCCTGGACATGGTGACCCGCGATCTGCTCGAGCCCGCGCCCGGGTTCGTGCGTATCCGCGTGGAGGCGTGTGGCGTCTGCCACTCCGACGCCGCGACCGTCGATGCGGTCTTCCCGATCGCGTTTCCCCGCGTTCCAGGCCACGAAGTCATCGGCATCATCGACGCCGTAGGGGAGGGGGTGGCCGGCTGGCGCATCGGTCAGCGTGTCGGTGTCGGTTTTCTTGGCGGCGCCTGCGGATGGTGCGAGATGTGTCACGAGGGCGACCTCGTGAATTGCCGCAACCAGGAAATCACCGGAGTCCATCTCGACGGAGGATATGCCGAGTCGATGCACGCAAGGCCAGCGGCGCTCGTCGCGATTCCCGATGAATTCGAGCCGGAGGAGGCCGCGCCACTGCTCTGTGCGGGCCTGACCACGTTCAACGCGATCCGCAAGTCGCCGGCGCGTGCAGGTGACCGGCTCGCCGTCCTCGGCATCGGTGGACTGGGGCACCTCGCGCTGCAATATGCCCACACGATGGGTTTCGACACCGTCGCCATCGGCCGGGGCGCGGACAAGGAAGACCTCGCACGGTCCTTGGGTGCCAACCATTACATCGATGGCGACGCTGTCGATGTGGCCGATGCGCTGATGGCGCTCGGTGGCATGCATGTCGTGATCGCCACCGCCCCCGGCGCGAAGGCCATTTCCGCATGCCTGAGGGGATTGCGGGAGCGCGGACGGCTGGTCGTCGTGGCGGCGGCCCACGAGCCGATCGAGATCTCCGCATCGGACCTCATCTTCGGTGGACGTGGCATCGACGGGTCCCTGACCGGTGACATCGCCGCCACCGAGGCGACCCTGGCTTTCAGCCGCCAGGCGAGCGTACGACCCGTGATCGAAACCATGCCCCTCGAAAACGCACCGGAGGCGTACGCCGCGATGATGGCCGGCAAGGCACGCTTCCGCATCGTGCTCACGATGGGCAAGCGTGCTTGACCGTCGCTTTCCGTCCTGGGGTTTTTTCATGAACAAGATGGCCGAAGACATCATCAACGCCCATGGCGGACTCGATACCTGGCGAACGTTTCGTCGTGTCAGCGCCACCCTCGACCAGGGCGGCGCACTCTGGGGGCTCAAGGGTAAGGCCGGCATCCTCGACCGGACAAGGGTGACCGTCGCAACGGACACGCAGTGGGCATCGCATGCGCCGTTCGGAGCGATCGCCGCCCGCAGCGACTTCACGACACGTCGCATCGCACTCCTCGATGCGCAGGACCGCATCGTCTCGGCTCTCGACGAGCCGCGCGACTCGTTTCGGGGGCATGCGCTCGACACGCCCTGGGACGACCTGCAGCTCGCGTTCTTCGCGGGCTGCGCCATGTGGACCTACCTCAACACCCCCTTCCTCCTTGCCTGGGACGGCGTCGAATGCGTGGACGCGGGCGAGTGGGTCGAAGACGGCGAGACCTGGCGCAAGCTGTCCTTGCGCTACCCGGACACGCTCGAAGTCTTCAGCAAGGTGCAGGCCCTCTATGTCGGTGCCGACCACCTCGTTCGCCGCCTCGACTACGACGTGGAAATCGCGGGCAACACGCCAGGGGCCCACTATGTCTCCGACTACATCACGGTCTCGGGCATCGCGTTCCCGACGAAGCGTCGCATCTACCCGCGTGGGCCGGACGGGCAGCGCATCCCGGAACCCCTGGTCGTCTCCATCGACCTCTCCGACATCAGCGTTGGCTGAGGGAGGCGGGGGATCGGGCGTCGCGTGTGTTTCGCCTCAGGCGGCGAAACCACCATCGATGAGCAGGTTGGCTCCGGTGATGTTTCCCGCTTCCGGACCGGCGAGATAGGCGACGAACCCCGCGATCTCTTCCGGGCGTCCATACCGGCCGATGGCAAGCATCGGCAGCAGGGTGTCCGCCATGGGACCGCTCGCGGGGTTCATGTCGGTGTCCACGGGACCCGGTTCGACATTGTTGACCGTGATGCCGCGCGGACCCAGGTCCCGCGCGAGGCCCTTGGTCAGTCCCCGCAGGGCCGCCTTGGTCATGGCATACACGGCCCCGCCGGCGAACGGCATGCGGTCGGCGTTGGTGCTCCCGATATGGATGATGCGACCGCCGTGCGTCATCGCGCGTGCGGCCGCGCGGCTTGCGATGACGGCGGCCCGGACGTTGACGGCGAGAAGCCGGTCGAGCTCGTCGGTCGGGAAGTCCTCGATCGCGCCCGGAACGAAGAGGCCTGCGCTGTTGACCAGGATGTCGAGGCCGCCGAGTGCCTGGACGGTCGTTTGCACGGCGTTTTCGATGGCGACTTCGCTGGCGCTGTCGGCTTCGATGGCCATGGCCTGGCCGCCGGCGCCCTTGATGTCGTCGACGACCGCCTGGGCGGCGTCGGCACCACGCACATAGGTCAGCGCGACGGCCGCGCCGCCTGCCGCAAGCCGACGCGCAATCGCCGCGCCGATGCCTCGTGAGCCGCCGAGGACGAGGGCGGTCTTGCCGGAGATGGAATTCGTGTCGGTCATGGACGTGAGCCGCTAGGGAAGGTTGTCACAGTGTGCAGGCGGACCGTCGCCGCCGGTAGGGCACGGACGGTCGTTTCATTCGATCCATACGCTTTACAATCGGCCATGGACACCCTCAACCGCATCGCGTCGTTCCTGCGCGCCGCCGAACTCGGCAGCTTTGCCGCGGCGGCCCGCGCTCTCGGGGTCACGCCGGCGGCGGTCGGCAAGAACGTGGCAGGGCTCGAGAGCGACCTCGGCGTGCGGCTCTTCCAGCGGAGCACGCGTCATCTGTCGCTGACCGAGGCGGGCGAGACGTTCCGCCTGGAGGCGCAGGGCAGCCTCGACCACCTGAATGCGGTCATCGCCAACGCGAGGGCTCGGACCTCTGGCCCGGCCGGGATCCTTCGCGTTGCTCTTCCCAACGCCTTCGGTCGCGACTACATCGTCCCGATGCTGCCGGGCTTCCTGCAGGCCTACCCGCGCGTCACGCCGGACTGGCGATTCGACAACCGGCCGGTCGACCTCATCGCCGACGGCTTCGACGTGGCCATCGGAGGCGGGTTCGACCTTCGCCCCGGCCTCGTCGCCCGCGCGCTGGCACCGGCCCACCGCATCCTCGTCGCCTCGCCGACCTTCGTCCGCGACCATGCCGTCGTCCGTACCCCCGGCGATCTGGCAAACCGCCCCGGCATCCTCATCCGCTCCCCGCAAACGGGTCGCGTGCGTGACTGGATGTTGACGAACGCCGGAGGCGAGGCGGCACCCATCGCCCTCGAGCGGCGTGTCCTCTTCGACGACCCCGATGCGGCGGCACGTGCCGCGGCCCTCGGCCTGGGCATCGCGTTGGTCTCGGTCCAGTCCGCGCTGCCCTGGATCGAGCGCGGTGAACTGCAGCGCGTGCTGCCCGACTGGTGGGTGGACGGCGGCAACCTCTCGCTGTATTTCGCCGCCCAGGCGCTGTTGCCGGAAAAAACACGCGCCTTCATCGACTACGTCGTCCGCCAGTTCGACCTCCAGGGACTCAGCCAACGGTTTTCCACCCGGCACGGCTGATCCGCGCTTTTGCCGAAGCGGCGAGCATGCCTTATCCGAAGAACACGGGATGCCTGGCGACGGAAGCCATGGCCCGTGTCCGAAGCCACCACCGACGAACCGCTGCTCGCCACGTGGGCCATCGGCGTGGGCATCCAAACCCGTGTCCATCGACGATCGTCCGGCAGACCCTGCCGTCCCGTTGAGGCGGGGTATTCGAACCTCCCGCGTGGACAAAAAAGTGTCACATATCGACCCCGGCTGACATAACTGGATCATGCATTGCTGTGACGTGCATCGCACTTTTTCGGCAAGTCGCCTTATGCGGGCCTTACAGAAGGTCCCAGGTTGGCATGAATCATGCGAAGGCCGTGCGCTACGAGCGTTGGGGCTCGGTCATGTCATCCATCGGGGAAATTCGTTTTGAATAAGGTCTTCAGCATTGTGTGGAGCCGCGCGCTGCGGCAATTCGTCGTGGCGTCGGAGCTGGTCACCCACGCCGGCAAGGGAGCACGGGCCTCGGGGGGGAGCGCTTCGTCGGGCGCGCTCGGTTCGCGTCGCGCGCTGGTGCTGGCCCTTGGCCTGGTCACGGCGTCCGGTGCGATCGCCCACACCACGTCCATCGGCTATGCCAATGCGGGCAACAACTCGCTGTCGTTCTACTACGGCACCTACCATTCCTCATCCGAAACGACCTATACGGAAGGCTCGTTGCACCTGACCAGCACCGCGGGCTTCGACCAGACCGTGTCGTTCAGCATCCTCACGTCAAACAAGCCCGCCGGGCTCGTCGACGGAGATACCAACTTCTATTCGAACGGGACGCAGCTCGTCGGAACGCCGACGTACTCCATCGCCAACTGGCAGGGCGTCACGTTCAACAACCTGGTGCATGGCACCTACACCTTCACGTACGTGCCGATCGCCAACCCGACGCAGGTCTGGGCGCCGATCGACAGCGTCATCCTGTCGAACACCATCACCATCATCAACGCCGACCTGAGCACCGCGCATCGCATCGTCGCGGGTGAGGTCGTCGACCAGACCTATGCCACCGATCCGGTCATCCTCGACGGCGGCAAGGTGCGGAACACGGCCGACGGTACGCTTACCCAGGAGGTCAGCATCACCGGCAACAACGGCACGTTCGACACCAACGGCCACACCCTGACCCTGACCGGCGAGATGGACGGCCGCGGCGCGCTCATCAAGGAAGGCGAAGGCACCCTGAACCTGCGTGGCGACAACACCTCCGTGGGCGAGATCGACCTCAACGGCGGCAACGTCAACGTGTTGTCCGACGCCGCGCTGGGCGACGTCAGCAACGACCTCAAGTTCAACGGCGGCACGCTGCAGTGGGGCGCGCAGTTCGACCTGAACGCGGGCCGCGACATGTCGCTCGGTGCCAACGGCGGCACGCTCGACCTGCAGGGCTTCGATACGAACGTCGCCAACGTCATCACCGGCACGGGCTCGCTGACCAAGACCGGCACGGGCACGCTGACGGTTTCGGGCGCCAACACCTATACCGGCGGCACGAACGTCGCCCAGGGCGACGTCGTGGTCGCCAACACGGGCGCGCTCGGCACGGGCGTGCTGACCGTCAACACCGGTTCCACCGTGTCGATGAACAATGCGGCCCAGACCGTGGCGGGCCTGGCCGGCGGCGGTAGCATCGCGCTCGACGGCACGGCGCTCACGCTCAACGGCACGGGCACGAACACCACGTTCGGCGGCGAGCTTTCGGGTACCGGCGGCCTCGTCAAGAACGGTTCGGGCACGCAGACCCTGTCCGGCGCCAACACCTACACCGGCGGCACGACGATCAATGGCGGCACGCTCGCCATTTCGGCCGACAACAACCTCGGCGCCGCCAGCCCCGTCACCTTCGGCGGCGGCACCCTGGAAACGACCGCGACGATGACCACCGGCCGCGACCTGCTGCTGTCGGGCAACGGCACGCTGAACACCGACGCGGGCACCACGTTGACCGCGACGGGCGACGTCAGCGGCAACGGCGGCCTCACCAAGTCGGGCCAGGGCAGCCTGGTGGCCAGCGGCGTGCTGTCGCAGAGCGGTGGCGTGACCAATACCGCCGGCACGTTGTCGCTCACCGGCAACAACACCTACACGGGCGGCACGCACATGAACGGCGGCACGATCGTCGTCGGCGGCGATGCCAACCTGGGTGACGCGAGCAGCCCGCTCACCTTCGGCGGCGGCGCGCTGGAATTGACCAACGGCTTCGATACGTCGCGCAACATCACCATGATGGGCACGGGTACGGTCCGGGTCGACCAGGGCGAGGCCAACCTCGACGGTCCGATCAATGGATCGGGCGTGTTGACGGCGGCCGGTCCGGGTAGCGTCTCCATCAACGGTCCGGTCACGGGGCAGGTGGGCCTGGCGGTGTCGCAGGGCGTGCTGGCCGTCACCGGTAACAACAGCTACACCGGCGGTACGTTCGTCAGCGGCACGGGCACCCTGGTGGTGTCCGATGACGCGAACCTCGGCGACGTGTCCGGCGCGCTCGACGCCAACGGCGGCAACATCGTCACCACGGGCGACTTCGCCAGCGCCCGCACGATCAACACCCACGGTGCCGGCCTGCAGTGGTCGGCCGACAACGGCGGCAACACGGTCCTGTCCGGCACCATCCAGGGCAACGGCGGCGTGAGCGTCACCGGCTCGGGCACGACGGTGCTGAGCGGCGCCAATACCTATGCGGGCGGTACCGCGATCCATGGCGGCACGTTGCAGCTCGCCGCCGATGCCAACCTCGGCGCGGCGAACGGCGGGCTGCTGCTGGACGGCGCGACGCTGCACACCACGGCCGACCTGTCCACCAGCCGTGCCGTCACGGTCATGAACGGCTCGTCGCTGTCGACCGACTCGGGCACCACGTTGACGGCGTCCGGCCCCATCGGCGGCGACACCCTGGTCAAGACGGGTGAAGGCACGCTGGTCCTGGACGGCGCGAACACCTACACCGGTGGCACGGTCATCCAGCAGGGCACGCTCCAGGTCGGCAGCGACGCCGCACTCGGCGCGGCCGCCGGCGGGCTGACCCTGCAGGGCGGCACGCTGCACACCACGGCCGACATGGCCTCGGCTCGCGATCTCTCGCTGGCCGGCGGCGACATCGCGGTCGACGCGGATACCACGTTCACCACCTCCGGTGGCGCGACCGGACCGGGTGGTCTGATCAAGAACGGCGAGGGTACGCTCGAGATCGACGGCGTCGCGGCGCATACGGGCGGTACCACGGTCAACCAGGGTACCCTCGTGCTCACCGGCAACAACACGTACACCGGTGGCACGACGCTCAACGGCGGTACGCTGCAGGTCGGTAGCGACGCGAACCTCGGCGCCGCATCCAGCGGCCTGGTCTTCAACGGCGGCACGCTGCACGCGACCGGCAACGTCGCCGGCAACCGCGCGGTGACGCTCGACGCGGATGCGCAGATCCAGACCGACGCGGGCGCCTCCTTCGCTACCGCCGGTGTCGTATCGGGTGCGGGCGGCATCGTGAAGTCCGGCGAGGGCACGCTCGTGCTGTCCGGTACCAACACGTACGCGGGCAATACCACGCTGGATGAAGGCACGCTCGAGATTTCCGCGGATGCCAACCTGGGTGCGCCGGGCTCCTCGCTGGTGTTCAACGGCGGCATGTTGCATACCACGGCCAACCTCGCCAGCCAGCGCGCCCTCAACCTCGCGCAGACTGCCGTCGTCGCCACCGATGCGGGCACCGTCTTCAGCTCGACCGGTGCCGTGAGCGGCAACGGCGGTCTGGTCAAGAACGGCGCCGGTACGCTGGCCCTGGGCGGCACGCTCTCGCATGCCGGCGGCACCACGGTGAACGACGGCACGCTCGTGCTCTCGGGCAACAACAGCTACACGGGCGGCACGCAGCTCAACGGCGGCACGCTGAGCATCGCCAGCGATGCCAACCTCGGCGACGCGGCCAATGCGGTGACCTTCAACGGTGGCAACCTCACCACGACCGGCAGCTTCTCCACGGCGCGCAGCCTGGTGGTGACCGGTGCGGGCGGCTCGCTCACCACGGCCGCAGGCACCACGCTGACCCAGACCGGCACCATCAGCGGCAGCGGCAACCTCACCAAGCTCGGCGACGGCCTGTTCGTGGTCAGCGGCGCGAACACCTTCACCGGCAACACCTACATCGAAGGCGGCACGGTCCGCATCGACAACGGTTCGTCGCTGGGCTTCGGCGACATCTACCTGCAGGGCGGTACGCTGCAGACCTTCGCCACGCTCGGCACCGGCCAGAACGTGCTCGTCAGCGGCAGCTCGGGCGTGAACGTCACCGGCAACACGACGACCGTGCTCTCGGGCAACATCGACGCCGCGGGTGCGACGGGATGCTTCGTCAAGAGCGGTTCGGGTGCGCTGAGCCTCACCGGTCACGCCACGCTCGGCGCGGGCACCTGCGTGCAGGAAGGCCTGCTGCGCGCCAACGGCGCGTTGGACAGCGCCTTCGTCCAGGTGGATTCGGGCGCGGCCCTGCGCGGCATCGGCAAGGTCACGGGTCCGGTGAACGTCAGCGGACGCCTCGCTCCGGGTAATTCGCCGGGCACGCTGACCGTGGACGGCACGGTGACGATGAACGCCGGCAGCACCTTCGAAGCCGACATCGACGGCTACGGCACGGGCACCGGTCGGGGCAATTATTCGCGCCTGCTCGTGGTCGGCGCCGGCCATCAGTTCATCGCCAACGGCACGCTCGATCCGACGCTCCGCGGCATCACGGGTGATGCCAGCAACACGTTCACCCCGGTGTTGGGCGATTCGTTCCGCATCGTCACGGCCGAGGGTGGCATCGTCGGCCAGTTCGCCAATATCGCGCAGCCCGCGGAGGGCCTCCCGGCGAACACGCGTTTCCTGGCCTTCTACAACCTCGCCGGCAGCAACAGCATCGACCTGCGCGTGGTGCCTCGCGCCTATAGCGACTTCCTCGGTACGGGCGCCAGCAAGAACACGCTGGCCCTCGCCGGCGCGCTCGATGCCGCGATCGACGCCCAGGCGGCCGGCAACGGCACGGGTTACACCGGTGCGATCAACGCCATCGGTGCGCTCGGCACGGATCGCATCGCCGATACCGTCAAGGCGATGGCGGGTGAAGTGCACGCCGACCAGGCCGCCGCGGCTCGGGGCATGGGCCTCGCGCTCAACCGTGACGCGTTCGGTCACCTCGCCGTGGACGGCGTGGACCCGGCGAACAAGGTGTGGGCGAACGTCACCCAGGACGGCCAGCGCTTCGTCGCCGACCACCAGGGTTCGGGCTACAACACCAGCACGAGCCATGTCACGGGCGGCGTGGACCTCATCTCGAACGAGTCGACGGTGATCGGCGTGGGCGCGTCCCACGGCGAGAGCAACACCATCGCCACGGGCGGGGAGGGCACGATTCGCGGCAACGCCGGCATGATCTACGGCCAGCAGAAGGCCGGTGCGATCTTCCTCGACGGCGTGGTGTCGTACGGCACGTCCGATTGGTCGACCCGTCGCGCGGATCCGTTCGGCAACGGCTCGCTGGAGACGCGCGCCGACGGCCACGACACGATGGCCAGCCTCACCGCCCGCCTTCCGCTGGCGACGTCCGGTGGCGTTCGTCTCGAGCCGTATGCCAGCGTCATCTGGCAGAAGGTCGAGCGTGACGCGGTGAACGAGACCGGCAACTCGCCGGCCGCGTTGAGCCTGGGCAAGCTGTCCGCCACGGGCGTGCGTAGCCTCGTCGGGCTCACGGCCGGTTCGAACGCGGCCGATCCGCTGGCGACCGAGCTGACCTGGCGTGTCGGCGTGGCCGCGGGCGTCGACTCGGGCCGGGCACTCGACCCGGCGGTGCAGGCGAGCGTGGCCGGTCAGACGTTCCAGACCAAGGCCCCGAACGCCGGTCGCGGCTTCGTGCAGGTCAATGCCAACGGCACGATGCGACTGGGTGCGAGCACCTACCTGTTCGGTGGCCTCACCGGCGAGCAGGGCTCGGGTCGCACGGGCTATGGCGTGACGGCAGGCGTTCGCGTCGCGTTCTGACGATCCGCCTCGGTTCGTTCGCTTCGTCAAAGGCCCCGGTCCCCGTGACCGGGGCCTTTGATTTTGGATGTCCGTCCAAACCTTCCCGGTTCATCCGGCCGCTTCGGAAGGTATCCTGCAACCTTTTCCCAACGACGACGCAGGGACGAGGCCATGGCGTACGTCCCCCCCGACTGGAGTACGACGATGGACACTTCCCACCGCCTGGCGTGCGCATGGCTTCTGACAGGCGCGGCGTGTGCGTCGATGGCCCAGGAAGCCCCAAGGAAAACGGATCTCGAAGGCTATACGGTGGAGGCCGACCAGGCGTCGTATCGCACCGAGTCGGTGGGCATGGGGCCTCTGGGCGACATCGCGCCCATCGAAACCCCTTACTCCGTCCAGGCCGTCAACAACGACCTTGCGCGTAACCAGCAGCTGCAGAGCGTGCGGGAAGCGTTCCGCTTCCTGCCGACGGTGCAGGGCGAGAACGTTCGCCCCCAGACCCGTGGCCTGCAAGCGGGTGTCGTGCAGAATACGCGCATCGATGGGCTCAATATCGCGGCAACCACCGATTACCCGATCGAACAGTTCGAGCAGATCGAAGTACTCAATGGCCTTGCCGGCGCGCTCTATGGGCCGGCGAGTCCCGCCGGCGTCTTCAACTATGTTTTCAAGCGACCCACCGACGCGCCGCTACGCGAAGTCGATGTGCGGTACAACTCGCGGGAATCCGGCCTTGCCCACGCCGACCTCGGCGGCCACTTCGGGGACCATGACCGGTACGGGTACCGCGTCAACGTGCTCGACCAGAACGGGCCCGGTTACGTCGACGGCAGCCGCCTCGCCCGGCGCATGGGCACGGTCGGCTTCGACGTGAAACTCGCCGAGCGTACGGTGCTCGAAAACGACGCGAGCTACTACCACTACACGGCCACGGGGTTTCCCGGCACCTTTGCCCTCGGCAAGGGCGTCACCCTGCCGTCGGCTCCCGATCCCGGGCGGCAAGGCTACGGACAGACCTGGGGCGGCGACGACAACATCACCCGCATCCTGAGCTCGCGCCTGAAGACCGCACTCAATGACGACTGGTCGCTGCGCGCGGGCGTGCTCAAGGAATCGAACGATCGCCGCTCCACCGTGCCGACCCATACGCTGACCACTCCATCGGGCAACTACACGACCACGGCTGCGACGACCACGTACAGCTACGACATGATCGTCAGCAACATGGTCGCCCTCAACGGCCACGTCGACACGGGCCCGCTGGCGCACGACCTCGTCGTCGCCAACAACGGTTTTTACTGGAGCCGCTACACGCCGTTTTCCACCGGTGCCGTGACCGTGGGCAGGGCGAGCCTCGCCCATCCCGTGCGCTTCGACGAGCCGACGAACTTCCCGCGCTTTGCCCACCGCTACCGCTCGATGAACACCCGGCAGCAATCGCTGTCCCTGGGCGACACCATCCGTTTCGACGACCGGTGGTCGACGCTGGTGGCGGCAAGCCAGAGCTGGCTGCATGTGAGGAGCTACAACAAGCAGGGCCGGACGACCTCGTCGTATGACGCCCATGGCATCAGCCCGACCGCCAGCGTGATGTTCAAGCCGGTCGCGGGCCAGATGGCCTACGTCACCTACGCCGACAGCCTCCAGCAGGGCGATATCGCACCGGCCGGCAGCGCCAACGAAAACGAGAGCCTCAAACCCTACCGGAGCCGCCAGTGGGAAGCCGGTTACAAGGCCCGGGCGGGCACCATCGACCTAGGCGCCGCGCTTTACCGCATCGAACGGCCTTATGCCTATCTCGATGCGGCGAACGTCTATGCCAACCGCGGTCGCCAGGTCAACCGCGGAATCGAGCTCACCGCCAACGGTGACATCACGCGTGACCTGACCGTGTTCGCGGGCGCCTCACTTCTCGATCCTCGTCTGTACCACACCGGATCGACCGCCACGGAAGGCAACCAGATCCTCGGTCTGTCCCGCGTGGTCTACGACACGCTCTTCGAATACCGCATGCCGTGGGTGGAGGGCTTGACGCTGACGCTCAACGTCAACCATGCAACGAAGCGGGCAGGGGACTTCGCCAACACTTACCGCGTCGACGGCTATACGGTCGCCGACATCGGCGGGCGCTACCAGATGCGCATCCATGGTTGCCCGGTCACCTTCCGTCTCGCCCTCGACAACGCCACCGATCGCCGTTACTGGGCCAACGTGAGCCCCGCGAGCCAGAACGGCTATAACGCCGCCGGCAGCGCGACCGGTACACTGGGTGCCCCGCGCACGGTGCGCGCATCGATGCAGGTGGACCTGTTGTGAGACGCCTTGTCGCCATCGTCCTTGCCGCCTCCGTGACGGCGGCCCCCGCTTCCCGGAGTGCCGAGGCACCGCTGGTCGTCTACGCCGCGGGCAGCCTCACGGGCGCGCTTGCCGACATCGCGCGTCACTACACGGAAGACACCGGCCAGCCGGTCCGTATCGTCAACGGGCCGGCCGGCTTGCTGCGCGAGCGCATCGAGAAGGGCGAGCCGGTCGATGTCTACGTGTCCGCCAACATGGCTCATCCGGAACGCCTGGCCGACGAAGGCAAGGCGACCCGTCCGGTGGTCTTTGCCCGGAACGCCCTTTGCGTCCAGGTGCTGCCGTCGTCCCGCATCACCCGCGCCAATCTCCTCGACCAGCTCCTGGCACCCGGTGTGCGCATCGGTACGTCGACCCCGGGCGCCGACCCGGGCGGGGATTACGCGTGGGCGTTCTTCGCGAAGGCCGGCACCGTGCGTCCCGGGGCGCGCACGGCGCTCGAGGCCCGTGCACGAAAGCTGGTCGGTGGCCCGGTCGCGCCGGTCATTCCCGGCAACGGCAACGCCGTGCGCTATTTCCTCGAGCACCATGAGGTCGATGCCTTCATCGGCTACTGCAGCTCGCACGATGCGACCCCCGACCCGTCGCTGCGCAAGGTCGAGGTGCCCGCCGACCTGGCCGTGCCCGTCGATTACGGCATGAGCGTGATCCTTCGCGACGCCGATCCGGCGCGGCTCGCGCGGGCATACGGCTTTGCGCTCTACGCCATGACGCCGGAGGCGCAGAGCCGCCTGCCTGCTTACGGATTCCGCGCCGTGGGGGCGACATCGCATTGAAGTGCGCGTGGGCTACGCACCCGCCACATGCGTCGGATCACCGATGGCCTCGAGCTCGAGTACCAGGACTTCACACAGCGCAGCGTGTTCGAGCGCACCGCTCGTCAGCCGCGTAGTGGACTGCCCGAGCCGGCGAGCCTCGTTGACGCCGAAGAGATCGAGCTTGTCGAGGGCGTAGGCACTGAGCGCCATGACGACGGCGGTGATCGAGCCGACGATCACCGCGGTGGCCACGTCAGCGAGAAAACCGAGCGCCGGGACCGAGGAAATGTACTTGTGGACGATTTCCTCGAGCACGATGCCGCCGATGACGACCCCGCCCGCGAACGCGATCTTCGTGGCCTCGTGCAAGGTCTCGCGATAGCTCGTGCCGTCGGGAGGGAAGACGACCATCTTCAGCGCGCGAACCAGCGACAGCAGTCCCTCACGGACCATTCGCGCGAGGCGCTTCTGTGTCGTGACGAAGACGTTCACGAGCGTGGTGACGATGCTGTTGAGCAGGCCTGCGATGGCGCCACCCTTGAACGCCTGGACCGCGTGGGACCACTTCGAGGCGACGCGGGTCGCGACGCTCCTGAATCGTTCGAGAAGCTCGTCGGTCATGGCGGCATGTTTGCGGCCTTGCCGGTACCAGTCGTCGGCCTCCTCGAACACGCTGGCGAAAAATTCGGTCAGCAATTCGCCGAAGGCCTGCTGAATGCCCACCGTGACGGCTTCGCGGCCTCCCTGGAGCGCCACGTTGCCCGCGAACTTCCTGCTGCCGTAATACGCTTTGTCGACCACGGCATCGCCGTCGGCTTCCGCCTTCCTGCCTGCCGACTCACTGTGTTCGCGGTCGACGCTTTCCAGCGCTTCGAGCTTGGCGAGGGTTTTTCGATCCTTGTCCGTCAACGGGGTCGCCACGCCCTGTTCGCGTAACTGCGCTATCTGCGCCTGCCGCTGCTCGCGCGTCTGCGACAGGCGTTCGTTGAAGCGCTCGGCACCATCGGCCTTCTTGGACTTGTTGATGCTTTCTTGGGTCGAAGCGAGGTTGGCCTCCCGGTTGGCGAGATCCGGGCCATCGACGCCGGCGAGCACGCGGCCCGGATCGTCGTGGATCGCCTTCGCGGACTTGAGGTGGTCGAGGTTGCGTTTCGCGTCGGCGGCGAGCGGCTTGCCGGTGTGGACGTCGATCAGCGTTCCCGCCGCGTGCTGTTCACCCTGGCGCTTGTTCGTGGCGACGTAGTCTTGATGGGCGTGATAGGCGCCGGAGTCGTACTCGCCGCGGTTGGCATAGGCATCGGCCTCGCCCTGGGTCGCGTAGATGCCTTGCCGGGCGTTGTGGATGGTGTCGACGTTGCCGCCCACGCGGTCCGCCGCGCCGACCACGGCGCCGAGTCCGAACGGTCCGGCGATGGATTGCAGCACGCCACGGCGCGCGTCGACCATCAGTCGCCCGAACCGCTCGCGCTCGATGTCCTGAGACATGCGGTTGAGTAGGCTCTCGACTTCTGCGTGGCAGACCGAGAGATCCACCGGTTGCTCGCGGTCGGCCACGCGGTCGACGAAGGCCTGATCGACATGGCCGATGTCGAGGGGTTCGCCGTTTTCCGAAGGCAATCCGACGAGTCGGGGCCCGTCGCTGGCTTGGGTGAGAATCTTTCTGGCTTTGAAGCGATCCAGGCGATCTGACATGGTCGTGGCCTCAGGCAGCGGCTTTCAATTGCGCCCACTGGGCGCGGAAGGCCACTTCCTTTTCATGGACGTGCCCATCGGACTGGATGACCATGTCGATGATTTCGTCGAAGAGATCCATGGAGTCGGTGCCGTAGGCCTTGGCCAGTTCGAAGGCGGTCGCCATGGAAGGCGGATGGGCCGCCATGGCCTCCAGGTCTTCCCTGACCTTGGCAGGCAATGCGGTGCTCGCGAGGCCTCCGATGAACTCCTCGATGTCCCGCTTTTCCTCGGGTGCGACCACGCCGTCGCACGCGGCGCAGGCCATGCCCACCGCGTGCATGGCGGTAATCAATGCGAAGTACTGGTGGCTTTCCCTCGCGCGACCGACAGCCGCATCGAGCGCGGCCTTGAGCTTGTCGTATTGGGCATTGGACCGGGCGGCGCCGCGCGCCTCGCCGCGGGCTTCGGCTTTCTTTTCGGTATCGTCGAACATCGATGCGGCAGCGCCTGCCGCACCTCCGACCGCCGACGCGATGGCCGCGCCGGCAAGCGTGACCGCGCCTACGCCTCCTGCCACGGGCAGCGCGACGACCGCCGCCACGCCGGCGGCCGCGCCGCCGAGCACTTTCCAATAGCTGACCGAACCATCGGCGCGCTTGAGAAAATCAAGGTCAAAATCGAAGTCCCAACCCATGTGCTTCCCCCTGGTGAAAAGGCCGGACTGTCGTCGGCCGTCGATGTCGGTTGCGTGATGTATGTTCGAGCGTTCGGCTCATGCCTGGAATGACGTTGCCACGTGTGGATCTCGTTCGCTGAGATCCTGGACGGGCAACAGTTCCATGACGTCGCGGAATAGGTTGCGATGCCGCCAGTCGTCCTGGTCGCCGATGACGTAGAAACGGCGCTTGGCGCGCGTCGCCGCCACGTTGAGCAGGTTGGGTTCGGCCACGGCCCAGTCCCGTGCGCCGGGCGCGTCGGCATGGCCTCCCATCACCATGATGACCACGGCCGATTCCTTGCCCTGCATCGTATGGATGGTGCCGAACGTCATGCCCTTGGGTAATAGGGGGGACAATCGCTGCCTGACCTCCTTGAACGGAGTGACGACGGCGATGTCCGAGGTCTTCACACCCTCCCTGGCCAGCCGGGCAAGCAGGAGCGATAGCACCTCGCCCTCGGCCGGAACCCAGTTGCCCTGGGACGGCCCGCGTGCCCGGAACCAGCCCGTGGGCAAGCTGGCGGGTGTTTCCCTCGCCGGCTTCGGTGCGATCGTGCCGTAGACCATCGCACCGTCGTAAGCGATCCGGTTGGCGAGGGTATACATGGGACGGTCGCATCGCCGATGGACCACCAGCGGAAGACCGACCCATGCCTTGGCGCCCGAAGGGCCGATGCGGCGTCCCCAGGTGGTGGCCTCGTCGGCGAGGGTCTGCGCGGACTGGCGCGAGGGGAGCCAATGGGGATCGACCCGGTAGATCGTTCGCATCCCTTCGAGCACGGCATCGGACACGGTGACGATGGGCTTGAGCTGCATCGGATCGCCCACCAGCACGGCACGGCGCGAACGCCACAAGGCACCCACGGCCGCCTGCGGCGTGGCCTGGCCTGCCTCGTCGACGAGCAGCCAACCGATATCGCCTTTGCGCAAGGAGCCGAACGAGCGCGCGAACGAGGCGAACGTGCTGCTGAGAACGGGCACCACCATGAACAGGGTCGCCCATGCCGAGCGTATGGCGTCGTGCGATAGCCCCTGATAGCGGGCGCCCATGACGATGGCGTTCGCGAGGGATAGGTTGGAGCGGACGCGCTTGGGCTCCAGTTCCATGAACGTGCGGTGCAGCTTCAGCGCCTGAATGAAGACGCCGGCCCGAGCCCGCCGATGGCCTTCGATCATCCATGGCTCGGCCAGCTCGATGGCATGGGTCAGGTCGAGCGAGCCGGTATGCGCCCACTGTTCGAGGTGCGTCGCACCGTGCGTCGCCGCCAGGGCGGCGATGCTCTGGCGTAGCGTGGCATGCTGGCTTTCCAGTCGCGCCAGTTCGTCCTGGATACTGGCGATGTCCGCTGCCGTGGTTGCGTCTTTGTACTCCCGAGCCAACCGAACGCGAGCATCCGCCCACAAGCGTCCGGCCCGCCAAAGACTAAAGAGGTTCGACCAGAATCCGGGACGAAGCCGGTCGTGACGATTCAGCGCATCCAGGCTCGCATCGAGTCGTTCGCCTATCTCGACGCCCTTGTTCTCCTCCAGCGCCTTTTTAAGCTTGATGTCGAGGAGTGTCGCCCGGAGAGCCGCGAGTTTCTTCCGCGTAGCGAGGACGCTCCCGCCGCGTTTGATGGCGTTCGGCAGAAGCAACCGGATGCGATCGGCATCCTCGCGGCATGTGTCGACGCGTGCCTTGGCCGCTAGATACTCCGAAACGGCGATTTTCCACATCGCCTGGCGATCACTCGGCGAGCGTCCTTTGTTGGCGTCGACATACTCGCTGAGGTAGGCATTGATACCCTTGGAGGGGCTTTCCGGATTGGCATCGGCGCCTTCCGTATCCGTCGTTTCGCCAGCGGCGAACAGGTCGGCGAGCGGATGGGACGTCTCTTCCTCTTCCTCCATCGACTCGTCGGCCATCGCCTCGGCGGCGGCTTCCTCCGCGGTCGGAGCGCGTGGCCGTTTGCCGTCGAAGTAGCGTTCCACGAAGGCCTTTCGGCGCGACTGACTGCCGAGGGCGCCGGAGACGAGACCCCAGGCGTCACTGCCGGCCAGCAAGGAGGCGACATCGGCGAAGTGTTCCGCTTCCGGAAGCCAGCTCTCGTCCACTCTGTCGCGTTGGGGAAGCTCCAGCGTGATGTTTTCGACGGCGCCGTTGTTGGACGAAGCCACCACGATCTCGAAGCCGTGTAGCGCGTCCCTGAGCGGGTAGCCGATGCATTCGCCCTCGACGCCGTTCGCTTTCTCGAGGCTTCCCGTGAACGCGTCGGACGCCCGGTTCAACCCGGCCAGGACATCCGCCCGCTGCACCACGATGGCGGCGATCAGGTCACGGAGCAGGGTGGTCTTGCCCGTACCGGGTGGCCCGTTGATGCCGATCAGGCCCTGTCCCGTTCCGAGCGTGGAAAGAATCCGGTTCACCGCCAGCTGCTGCGAGTGGACGAGGCCGAGATGCCTTTCCGAAGGCCAGCAGCCCGGTGCATAAGTATGGGGAAACAGGCTTTCGATGCATGCCGGACCCGATGCGCGCTCGTCGATCGTGAAGCGCGCACTTTCGTCGTGTCGAGAAAGGTACCGGCGCAGCGGTTCGCTGATCACTCCTTGGCCCACGCTCGTGGCTACGGCGGACAGGTCATCTAGCAGGAAGCTGTTGAGCGGGTCGTCTTCGCGCTCGGGCTTTTTCTTGCGAATGGGTTGCGATCGGATATGCACGCGTGCGGCGTCCGCGTCGCCGAACACGTCGCGGACCTGAAGCAAGTCGAGTATCCAGTGCGTCAGTGCCCGAAGCGCGTCCCCCGTCGCCGGGGTTTCGAACGTCGTTTGCGCATGTTCCCTGGCTCGCTTCTGGTCCGCGTCGAAGCCCAGGGTCCAGTCGTTTCCGTTCAACGCCTTGCCGAGAAACCAGGCTTCGCTGGAAAGTACGAGCGAATCGGGCACCATCGCGCCTTGCTCGTCGAATTTCACGGCGAAGACGGTGGAGGTCCTTTGTTGAGGCTCGCTGTACCCGAGGTCGGGAACGAAGATCTTCTTCAACTGTTCGGCGACGATTCGGCTGTCGTACGCATGCACGTAAACGGTGTGGCTCCATGCCCATCCCTTGGGGATGGCCTTGCCCCGCATGATGCTGCCGGGGTGCCACGGGAGCACCGGTGCTCCCACCGACGTGGGATGGACGAGCGAGTCGTACCGGTGCTTCTGCCCCTTCACATCTGGCACCGCCTGAGGTTGAAGCAACTCAACCGAGTGCCAGTATCGGACGATGCGTTCCTGGTCCATCAACCCTGTTCTCCTGCCATGTCCATGCGTACAGGCTAAGTCTATCCTCAGCGGGAGGCGCGGTGAACTCGTCTGGCGAGGGCCAAAAATTTGACGATCGACGGATTATCTTCGCGCCATGCCGGTGCCGTGCTCGAACGACCTTCGGGGATGGTTTACCGCATGCGCCTGGCTCGTGCGTGACGCTACGACGTCAGGGAAGATTGTTTCGCGAAGCCGGAGCGATATTCCCTGGAAACGGAAGGGGAACGAACGTCGACGGTTTGCCAAGCGGACTTTGTTTTCCGCCTTCACCGGAAGGACATCACGCCACGCCGTTTCCGTACTTCCGCCATGAACTTCCGCGGCGTCGTGCCCGCTATGGCGTGAAAGTCCGCGATGAGATGGGCCTGGTCGTAATATCCGGCATCGATCGCGAGGCCTGACCAGTTCGTTCGGCTTTCGTCGAGCGCCTGGCGCACGGCGCGATCGAATCGCTTCAAGCGGGCGAACGTCTTGGGACTGAGGCCAGTCGACTGCTGGAACATGCGGCGCATGTGGCGCTCGCTCACGCCGAGTTGGCGGGATACCTCGCCAACGCTCGCAAAGGCCAGGCGTTCCGCCGCGTGTTGGACGAAGCGGCACGTCGCACCCGGCGGCGATGAGGCATAGCGGTCGGCAAGCGCATGTTCCAGCGCCGAGGTTGCTTCGGCGTCGTCTGGCATCCGCGCGAGCTTTTCCATCAATGCGTGTGCAGCATCGCGCCCCCACAACGCGTCGACGGGAATCGTATGCCCCGCCAATGCCGTGGCCGCCACGCCGAAGACGGCTTGGTGTGCGCCCAGCGGAACCCGCGCGAACACGATGCGTTGCCCCGCGCATACCCGCTTGCGACGAACACGCTCGCGCATGCCGAGGACGTGCAGATCCACCCCGCCGGGAATGGACGGACCGCGGCGAGCCACCAGATAGGCGTCGGTGTTCGGACCGGCCACGAGGTCAAGGAAGCCGGCCGGTGGGAGGGAGGACATGTCGGGATGCTCATGACATGGGGTGATGTCTGTACGCATGGACGCACTTTTAGCACAAGCGCGGCATGTCGGAACCGCTGTCCGGTTTATCCAATCCTCCCTCCGTGCCGTCGATACCCTAGGTATCTGGTCATTCGAAAGGACATACGGCATGAAGATTCTCGTCACCGGTGCGACCGGCAAGGTCGGTTCGCGCCTCGTGGGTCGCCTGCTCGAAAGCGGCGAGCAGGTGAGGGTGCTGGTACGCGATGAGGAACGTGCCCGGGCTATGTTGGGCGACCACGTGGAGCGGGTGCAGGGCGACCTGCTGGCCCCTGACTCCCTGGTCCAGGCCGTCGAAGGCATGGACGCGGTCGTCCACTGCGCGGCGTACTTCCGGGGAGCGACCAGCGAACAGGCGCACGCCACCAACGACATGGGAACCCGACACCTGGCGGAAGCCAGCAAGAAGGCCTCGGTGGGCCGTTTCGTCTTCGCCAGCACGGGCCTCGTGTACGGTCCCAAAGGCGGCGCGCTCGCCAACGAAGACGATTCTTGCGATCCACCGGATGCCTATCCCCTGAGCAAGCTTGCCGCCGAGAGGATGCTGCTTTCCATGGACGGGCTGGACGTGCGCATTCTCCGCTTTCCGTTCGTCTATGGCGCGGGCGATCCGCACATCCAGGAGGTCGTTCCGCTCATGCGCGGGTTTCCCCCAGGCATGAAGATGTCCCTCGGCCATCATGACGACATCGCCCAGGCGGTCATCCGCCTGCTTCATGCGAAAGCGCCGAAGCATCGCATTTACAACGTGGTCGACGACGAAGCCCCGGACATCGCCGAGTTGTTCGCGGCGGTCGGGGAGCTTCCTCCCGATGGATCGCGGGCCGAACGGGCGGCGGCGTTCTCTACGCGGATGGATGGCCGGCGGATTCGGGAGGACCTGGGTTTCACGCCGATCTTCCCGCGCTTCCAGGATGCCGTGGAAGCCGACGCCCTTTGATCTTGCCCGTGCGGGCACGCACATCTTCTTCGATCGATGAGGGCCCTTCGGAGCGTGATACCAAAAAGACAAGAATCGGACGCGAAATGGTATATACCGGGAAGCAGCGGCAGCCACGCTCGCTCGCGGGCGTGCGTGGCCCCCATCGTTTCGCATGGGGCGGCCCTGAAGTCACCGCGTCGCTTCCCTCGACCGATCGCAAAGGAACGGAGCATGGCCAACGTCGCAGAACGCATCGTCGAAGTACTCGAGGCCGCCGCCGTCGAGCGGATCTACGGGCTGGTAGGCGATTCGCTCAACGGCATCACCGAAGCGCTGCGAGTTCACGGGCACATCGCATGGGTGCCGGTGCGCCATGAGGAGGTCGCCGCCTTCGCCGCGGGAGCCGAGGCGGCGTTGACGGGCAAGCTCGCCGTCTGCGCCGGAAGCTGCGGGCCCGGAAACCTGCATCTCATCAACGGGTTGTTCGACTGCCATCGCAATCGCGTGCCGGTCCTCGCCATTGCGGCGCATATCCCGGGCACGGAGATCGGTTCGAGTTATTTCCAGGAGACCCATCCCCAGCAGCTCTTCCAGGAATGCAGCCACTACGTCGAACTGGTCTCGGATCCGGCGCACGTGCCGCGCATCATCGAGACCGCCATCCGCGAGGCCATCGTCAAGCAGGGCGTCGCCGTCGTCGTCATCTCCGGCGACATGGCGCTGCGCGAGGCCGGCGAGTGGCTCGCGGCGAAGCGGCCGGTGCCGCGCGCGCCGCGCATCGTCCCGTCGTCGGACGATATCGATGACCTCGCGACGATCCTCAACGACAGCCGCCGCCTGACGATCCTGTGCGGTGCCGGCTGCAAGGGCGCGCACGATGCCGTCGTGGAACTGGCCGAGCGCCTGCAGGCGCCCATCGTCCACGCGCTCCGGGGCAAGGAGCACGTCGAGTGGGACAACCCCTATGACGTCGGCATGACCGGACTCATCGGGTTCTCGTCGGGTTATGTCGCGATGAACGAATGCGACACCTTGCTCATGCTCGGAACGGATTTCCCGTACCGGCAGTTCTATCCGCAGAAGGCGAAAATCGTCCAGGTCGACGTGCGCGGCGAGAACCTCGGGCGACGCTGCCGGTTGGAACTCGGCGTCGTCGGCGACGTCAGCGAAACGTTGGCCATGCTTCTTCCGAAGCTCGAGGCCAAAAGCGACGGGTCGCATCTTGCCGCCGCGGTCGACCACTACAAACAGGCCCGGCGCGATCTCGATGCTCTGGCGCGTCCCGACTCCACCCACCGGCCCATCCATCCGCAGCTGGTCGCGCGGCTCGTCAGCGAGCTTGCCGACCGGGATGCCATCTTCACCTGTGACGTCGGCGAGCCGACCGTATGGGCGGCCAGGTACCTCGCGATGAACGGGGAGCGCCGGCTCCTGGGTTCGTTCCTGCACGGGTCCATGGCCAACGCGATGCCGCAGGCGATCGGAGCGCAGGTCAGCCATCCCGGCCGCCAGGTCATCTCGCTGTCGGGCGACGGCGGCTTCTCCATGCTGATGGGCGACCTGCTCACCATCCGCCAGTCGAAGCTCCCGGTGAAGGTCGTCATCTTCAACAACGGCCTGCTCGGCTTCGTGGACATCGAGATGAAGGCCGCGGGCTTCCTTCCCGTCCATACGGATCTGCACAACCCGGACTTCGCGGCGATGGCGAACGCGGCCGGTATCACCGGCATCCGCGTCGAAGACCCGGCGCAGCTACGCCAGGCATTGGAAACGGCTTTCGCGCATGACGGGCCCGTGGTGGTCGACGTCGTCACCGATCGCCTCGAACTCGTCATGCCGCCGAAGATCACCCGCGAGCAGGCGAAAGGCTTCAGCCTGTGGATGTTGAAGGCCGTACTCAACGGAAAGGCGACGGAAATCGTGGACCTCGCCCGAAGCACCCTCGTTCGCTGAGGGGGATATCCCATATCGTCGACGGCTCGTTCCTAACGATGTCCGACGCGTAATCCACCGAGCAGTAGGTCGACCATCCGAATCGCCGACGCACGCCATTCGTCGTCGGGATTCAGGTTGGCGATCCCGCCGATGGCCCGCAGCAGATCGACGGGAGAAATATCCCATCGGATATCTCCTGTCGCCGAGGCGGCGTTCGCCAATCGATCGAGCGCGGCAGTCACGCGTACCGAAGCGTCCGATGCCAGCGAATCCGTCCCACCGATCAGCGTGCCCAGCACCTCGGCCATGCCTTTCTTGACGGCCAGGAAGTCGACGAACAACAGCAACCATTCGCGCAGCGCCGCAACCGGTGGATGCGCCGACTGGAGTCGCGTCGCGGCATCCACGAGCGCATCGGTTTCCTGCCGATAGATCGCCTCGATCAACACGTCCCGCGAGGGAAAGTGCCGGTAGAGCGTGCCGATGCCCAGACTCGCGTCGCGCGCGATCTGTTCCAGGCTGGCGCTCGCGCCGCGTTCGGCGAAAGCACGCTTTGCGAATTCGATCAGGAGCGCGCGATTGCGTTCGCCGTCGGCGCGGGCTTTACGACGGGGAGGGGAAGGGGAATCTTTGGCCATGGCGACGAGGGAAGCTTGATAAACGGAGGCTGCCGCCGTATAAATATTCGGAGGTAGCCTCACCTTATCACATTCCGCCCCCACGACCTCGGAGCAAACCCATGAAAACATGGTTGATCACAGGCATCAGCAGCGGTTTCGGCCGAATTATGGCCGAGAAACTCCTGGCGGCGGGCGACCGCGTTGTCGGCACCGTCCGCAACCCTGATCCCCTTGGAAGCCTCAAGGCCTCCTATGGGAAAGCGCTCCACCTCGCCGAACTGGACCTCGCCCGCACCGACACCATCCGTCCGGTCGTCGACCAAGCCTGGGCAACCATGGGGCGGATCGACGTCGTTGTCAGCAACGCCGGCTACGGCCTGATGGGCGCGGCCGAAGAAGTCACCGACGACCAGGTCCGCCACCAGATCGAAACGAACCTGGTCGGCTCGATCCAGCTCATCCGCGCCGCGTTGCCGCACCTGCGGGCGCAGGGCGGCGGACGCATCCTTCAGCTTTCCAGCATGGGCGGTCAGGTGACCTTTCCCGGCGGCTCGCTCTATCACGCCACCAAATGGGGCATCGAAGGCTTCGTCGAGTCGGTCGCGCAGGAGGTGGCGATGTTCGGCATCGGCTGCACCATCGTCCAGCCGGGTGGTGCGCGCACCGACTTCATCCATCGCAGCGCGACCGTCGGACCGCGCAACCCCGCGTATGACGACGCCCCGTCACGCATGGTCAATCGTGTGATAGAAGACACGACCTTCAAGTCGGCGGGGGATCCCGAAAAGATGGTCGACGCCATGATTGCCAGCGTTTCGCAGGATCCGGCGCCCTTGCGCCTTGCACTGGGCAGCGACGCGTACACGCTGTTGTCGAAAGCCTATGCCTCACGTGTCGAGGCTCTCGAAGCGCAACGCGAGCTCGCTTGCTCGACCGATCTGGCCGGGCAGGAGGCAACGCGTTGGTACGAGAGGCAGGACGCCTGATGAAAGCGAATCGGGTCATAACGACTCGCTGCCATCTCCTATCCGCGCGGCTTCGCAGCCGCGCGTGGCAACGTCATCAACGAGGCGGGACGTAGCTCGCCATGACGCTCACGTTCGCGAAGTCCTGCACGGCGTAAAGCCGGACGTAGTAGGTGCCCGCGACGGGCGTCGGAATAACGACGCTTTCGGTCGTGCCCGGGCGTACCGATCGAACATCGGCGTCGGAGCCGTCGGCGGCCGGGATGCTCCCGACCTTGACGAACAGCGACGCATCGCCCGTGCCGCCCACGCTGCGAATCACGAGGTTGCGCGCACCGGCGGGCACGTCGATGCTGAAAGCGACCGAGCCGCCGGCGGCGCGCTGACTCGGCGCGGAGAGCTGGTTCGCCACCAGCGGCGTGACCTGGGGTGGCAGCGTCACTCCGAGCACGGCCGCCACCGCCGCTTGCGCGTCGAGCACGCCGCTTCCGATGGCGACGTCCGGCGTGCGGGAAAACGGCCGCGTGTTCGCGGCCAGCAGGTTTTTCAATGCCGCTGGCGTGGGCACGGGGCGATTCGCCTGGATCGCGGCGCCGATCATCAGGGCCGCCACGGCGGAGACGTGGGGCGTGGCCTGCGACGTACCCGCCATGCCGGCGTAGGTGGCGCCTCCGTCTTCGACGGCGACCGGCGAGGTCGTGCCGGTGTTGTAGGCCGCCCAGATGAAACCCGCCGGATTGGCGATGGCGCCGGTCGACGCGTCGTTCGCGTAGATACCGCCGCCAGGCGCGGCCAAGGTAACGATGTTGCCGAAGTTGGAATAGAACGCGCGACGGCCGGTGATGCCGGTAGCGGCGACGGTCACCACGCCCGGACAACTCGCGGGCGTGTAGTTGGCGGCGTCGTCGTCCGCGTTGCCGGCGGCCACCACGACGAGCGCGCCGTTGCCCATCGCGCTCGCGATGGCATCGCGCGTGACGCCGTCCGAGGCGCATCCGCCGCCGCCGCCGAGGCTCATGTTGATGACCGTCGCCGGATGCGTGTTGTCCGGCACGCCGTCGACGTGGCCGCCCGCGGCCCACACGATGGCATCGGCGATGTCCGAGGTGTAGCCGCCGCAATGGCCCAGCGCACGGATGGGAAGCACCTTGGCGCCCGGCGCGACGCCCGCCGTACCCATCCCGTTGTTCGTGCGCTCGGCGATGACGCCGGCGACGTTGGTGCCGTGCCAGGTACTTTGCTCGGGCGGATTCGCGCCGTCGGTGCACGCGCTTTGCCAGGGCTCGCCGTTGGTCCAGTCGCCGATGTCCCAGCCGCCCGGCACGCGGCCGTCGGTGTCGCGTCCCGATACCATGTGGTCGACGATGAAGTCGTAGCCGGCGTCCGCCAGCGACGTATCCAGGTCATCGTGCGCCGTGATGCCGGTGTCGATCACCGCCACCGTCACGCCGGTGCCGTCGACCCCCGCGAACGTGTCCCACAGCGCGGGCAGGTTGATGCCGCCGACGGGGTCGCCGAAATCCCATTGCAGTTCCGCATATCCCGGATCGTCCGGCGCGACGGCGGCGGCGCGCGACGAACGCACCGCATGCATCATCAGATCGGGCTCGACGTGCAGTACGGCGGGATCGGCGGCGAGGGCGTTCATGGCCGCGCGGGCGCCGTTGGCGTCGAGCGGACGCGACAGGGTCATGACCGTTCCGCCGGCCGTCATGTGGCGCACCGTCCTGGCGGTCGCGGGAAGCGCGCGACTCGCCGTGGCGCCGCGGTTCAAGGCGGCGTTGGCGTTCTGCGCCGCGGCGTCCAGCCGGATGCGTTCGGTACTGCCGTCGCGGTAGCGCACGATGAAGCGTTGGTAGCGGCCGGTGGCCTGGAGGCCCGAGGCGTCCACCTTGCCGTCGGTGGAGGCGGCGAGGGCATCCACGGGAAGGGCGCCGAGGACGGCGACCGCGAGGAGGCAGGGCGTGATGAAGTGCTTGAAGATCATGTTGCGGTCCTCACAGGTCGACGCCGAAACCGACGCCGGTGGATTTCTCGGAGCCGCTGAAAGCGCCACCGATGCTCATGCGGGCGTGCTCGCCCAAGGTCGTGGCGTAACCGACGGACAGCGCGCGCTGATTGCCCTGTGCGCCGGCACCGACCGCGATGCGGCCGGCGGCCGAGGTCACGCCCGCCGCGTTGATGGCCATCTGCGTGCTGGCGGCCCCGATGGCGCCGATCCGGTCGACGCGTCGGTCCAGGTTGCGGAACCGGTCGTCGAACTGCCCGCGCATCGCGTCGAACCGTTGATCGGTGTACGCCTTGGCGCTCTTCAACGTGGTCGCGTCCTGCTGGTCGGCATAAGTCCGGGCCGATTGAATGGCCTGGTTCACCTGACCCACGTTGGCGGCATCGCTCGCCGCCGTTCCGGCGGCCACGTTGGTCATGCGACGCTGGCTGGTGGCGTTACCCACCGAGACCGTGTCGGCCTGGTCGGCGATCGCGCCCGCACCCAGCGCCACGCTGTTGGCGGCCGTCGCGGTAGCGCCCTGGCCCACGGCCGTGCCCGATGCCGCGGTGACGTGCGTGTCCGCACCGATCGCCACCGCGTTGGTGGCCGTGGCATCGATGGTCGCGTTGCTGCCCACCGCCGTGCTGCCGTCCGCGCCTATGGTGGCGTTCTTGCCCACGGCCGTGTCGCGGCCGTCGGTCGCCACGCTGCCGTCGCCGATCGACACGCCGTTGCCGTGACCATGGCCGGGCCCCTGGCCGCCGCCATGGCCCAGTTGATCCCGCAGGCCGCGGATGTCGTGCAACGCGCCCGACAGCGAGCCATCCAGCGCCGCGAACGCCGAGCCCACGTCGTTATAGGTGGCGCCCTGGACGAGGTAGGCCGGTGCCGTGAGGCTGCCGGCCACGTACGCGGCACCGCCGCCGAATGCCGCCGCCACCGCCGCGCCGTTCTGGCCCGCGCCCCCCGTCACGCCCGCCACGGCGTCGTTGAGCTGGCCCAGGTTCACCGCGTCCGTGGCCTCGGTGCCCGCCGCGAGGTTGGTCAACTGGCGGGTCTGGATGTCGTGCTGGTTGCCCTGCGAATCCGTCCATGGGGCGGCTGCGCCGATCGAGACGGTGTTGTCGCGATCGGCCTGCGAACCCACGCCCAACGCGACGCTGTTGGCGCCCAGCACCATGGTGTGGCTGCCGAGGGCGAGGCCACCCGTGCCGAACGCCTGGGCGGCGTTACCGAGGGCGACCGCGTCGACGGCGTCCTCCACGGGATTCACGGCCTGCGTGCCCGCGCGACAGATCCAGCAGCCACCGTCATCACCACCGCCATCGTCAGGCGGCGACGGTCGCTGGCCGCCCGTCATGGCGCCCGAACCGATGGCGATGCTGCCGGCGCCACGCGTGTAGGCCTGGGGACCGATGGCGACGGCGAAGTCGTCCTGGGCCAGTGCCGATCCGACCGCGACGGAGGCGTAGCCCTGGGCGTTGGCGGCCGTGCCGAGCGCGCTCGACAGGCTGCCGGTGGCTTGGGCGCTGGTGCCCACCGCGGTATCGGCGCCGTACTCGCTCATGGCGATGGCGGTTCCGCCGAACGCGGTTTCGTCCTGGCCGATGGCGCGCGAGCCGGTGCCGACGGCGATCGACCATTCGCCCGAGGCCTTGGCGCCATAGCCCACGGCCACGGAGAACAACGTGTCGGCACTCGAGAAGTTGCCGATCGAGGTGGATGCCGGTCCCGTCGCCTGCGCCTGGAGGCCGATGGCGACACCCTGGTCGCCGCTGGCATTGGCGCCCACACCGAGGGCCAATCCGAAGTCGGCCTGCGCGGTCGCACCCGCGCCCAGCGCCACCGCGGTGTAGCCGGTCGCGCTGGTCACCGAATCCACGAGGCCCGTACCCGATGGAGGAGGAATGGCGGCCGCGCCGCCCAGCGCGATGGCACCCGTACCCGCCGAGACGCTGCCGTAACCTACGGCCACGCCGTTGTCGCCGGTGGCCGTCGCGAATGCGCCGACGGCCGACGAGCCCACGCCACCTGCGAAGCTGAAGCCGCCCAAGGCGAGCGTGTTGTCGGCGAACGCCTGGCTGGCATAGCCGAACGCCGCACTGGCCGCGCCGAGCGCGCTGCTGGCCGCACCCGCCGCGATGGCGTTGGTGCCCGGCTCGGCGTAGGCGTCGTCGCTGCCGTCGTCCGCGCCGTCGACCGCCACATGGCGGTCGGCGGAGGTGGAGGGCGGCGGCGCATCGGCTGCGGCAGCCCAGGTCGGGATGCTCAACGCCAGCACGATTGCAAAACGCAGGCGCCAAAACGTCTCTGGTAGTTGTTTCACACGGTTCTCCCCGAAAACGAACGGAATGGGCGTCGCCGGTGCCCCCAGGGTCCTCCCGCGCGGCGAGCCTGATGTCCTGAATCGCCGGCGTTGCGCCGGGTCGAGGGGATCGTAAGATTGTCATCGCCGCTTCACACGCACGGACATTCACCGATGCTCACGAAGATTCACCGGATGAAGGGATTCGTCGACTGGCTGCAGCGCGCGCCCATCGCGGACAAGGTGGAACGGCGCTATGCGCCCGCATTGCAAGGCCTGATGGCTTTCATCCTCGTGACGATTCCGGGTAACTGGGCCTATCACCTGGCGGTGGTGCGTACGCCCTTGCGGCGAGACATGGCCGTGGATATCGGTGCCGATGTCGTGGTCTGGGCCGGTGCGGGATTGGCCTTGTGGTTGATCCGTCGCGGCCGATTGCGACGCGCCGTCCAATCCTTCGTCGCCGCCATGCTGTTGGCGCTGACGGCCATGTACGTCAGCGTGGGCCTCACGCGGCAGTTACTGGACCAGACGTACCCCGTTCTGACCATCGTGCTTGGCGGCCTGGTTCTCGGACGCCGGCAACTGTGGACGATCTATGGGCTGCTCCTCGCCATGTTCTGCGGCGGCGCCGTTACGGACGTGCTGATGCTGACGGCCCGTGCGTATGCGAGGCCATGGATCGGCGCGGCCAACCTGCCGTCGCTGGCGATGAGCTACTTCGCCATCACGTTCATCGTCGACCGCTGCGTCAAGGCACTCCACGACGAGATGCTGGCACGTGAGCTGGCGCAAGAAGAACTGCTTCACGCGCAGAAGATGGAAACCGTCGGACGCCTGGCCAGCGGCGTAGCGCACGATTTCAACAACGTGCTCGCCGTCATCGCCGGTTACGCCGACCAGGTGCGCGACAGCGCCGACGCACGTCGCCTGCGCGACGCGGTCGGCGGGATGGCCCTGGCCGCCAGGCGAGGCGCGGCCGTCAGTCGCAAGCTGCTTACCTTCAGCCGCCGGGAGACTCCCCGTCCCGAGGTGATCGACGTGGGTGCGGCCGTGGCCGAGGCCGTTCCCATGTTGCGCCAACTGTTCACGTCTCCCCAGTCGGTCATCCTCCATGATGTGCTGCCGCAGCCGGCCCATGTCCGTATCGATCGCGCGCAGTTCGAATTGTCGCTGCTGAACATCGCAGCCAATGCGCGTGACGCGATGGATGCCGCCGGCGTTTTCACGGTGACCGTGCGGCCATGGACGCATTCGGCCGTCGCTGGTGTCACCGTCGAACTCAGCGACGATGGAACAGGCATACCGGAAGAGGTCGCGTCGAGGGTGTTCGAGCCATATTTCACGACCAAACCCGCCGGCGCCGGCACGGGATTGGGCCTGGCGGTCGTGCGTGAGGTCATGGCCGCTGGAGGAGGGCAGGCGGCCGTGGTGAGCCGGCCGGGAATGGGCACGACGGTGCGCCTCTGGCTGCCCATGGTGGCGGCTCCCATGCCCGCGCTAGCCACGCCGGCCCACCGTGCGCTTCGCGTCCTGCTGATCGAAGACGAGATCGAATTACGCCATCTGCTGCTGGATGCGTTCGACGATGCCGGTCATGTGGCCATGGGCGCGAGCACGGTCGACGAGGCCGTCGATGCGCTCGCCCAGGTGAACGACGAGTGGGATCTGGTCATCAGTGACGGTCATCTTCCCGGCAACGTCGATGGGCGGCTGGCATGGCTCGAGACGGCGGCGCCCATCGTGCTCATCTCGGCGACCGCCGAACCGGAAGCGCATCGTCTGCGCGCCTTGGGCCGCAGCGTGCATTGCCTGCCGAAGCCGTTCGCGCCCGCCGCGCTCGTGGCCATGGCGCCCAGCCTGGCCCAGCGTGTCAGGGCAGCATGACGTAGCCGGCGCCACGCACGGCACGCAGGGGAAGCGACTCGTTCGAAGCGTCGGCGATCTTCGCGCGAAGCCGGTGCACGAGCATATCCAGGCGGTGGAGATCGAAGTCGTAGATGTCCGTCGTCAGCGCGCTGGCCATTTCGGTTCGCGCCACCGGCCGCCCCGGGGCGGCGAGCAGCAAGGCGAGGACCCTGCGCTCGGCGTCGTTCAACGCGACGGAGCGGCCCTTGGGGGAAACGAGGCACCAGCCGCTTTCATCGAGGTGCCATGGGCTGCGCCCGGGCTCGGACCCGTTGTCCCGCGGCGGCTGCAATCGTCGTCCCAGGCTATGCAGCGTCGCGGCCAGCTCGGCGACGTCCACGGGCTTGGCGAGGTAAGCGTCCGCACCGCCCATGAGGCCGCGAACGCGGTCGTCGATGGCGCTCCGGCCCGTGAGCATCACGATGCCGACGTTCGAGCGGGCACGCAGCGTATTTGCCAGGTCGAAGCCGTTCGCATCGGGCAAACCCACGTCGAGGATGACGATGTCATAGGTGTGTCCGGCATCGGTGAACTCCGATGCCGTTCCGTAAGCGTCGCAGGCGAAGCCGAACGTGCGCAGTCCCGGCATCAGGATCAGGTCGCGTAGCGGCACGTCGTCTTCGACCAGTGCGATTTGCAAGGCGTGGGGTGGCGGCGTCTGGGCATGCATCACGCATGGATAGACAGCCGCCTGCAAGGTGTCAAGTTGCCTCCCCACGAATGTCGCCCGGGGATGCAATCGGGAGACGCGGCGGGATGGCTAACTACAGAACGGGCCTGAGGCAACGTCCAGGTAGAGATGCGAGCGGTTTTCGGTGAGTGCCAACTATTTCGCCGAGGTTCTGAGTGAGCCCGAGTGGCGATGGCCTGCGCGTGCGCGTCGGTAACCTATGCATCGACACGCAGGCGGTGGTGGGTGCCGTCAAGACGGCGATGGCGGTGTTTTCCTCGCCTGCCGGCAGCGGTCCGAGCAGTAGCGCACCTCGTCCCAATCACGCGCCCACTTCCGGCGCCAGGTGAAGGGACGCCCACAGGCGGCACACACCTTTTGGGGCAGGTCGATTTTCTTCTTCATCCTGGCCATCGAGCCACACCTTATCGCGGCTGCCTCAGGAGGGCTGCTTTCGCTCAGGTACCGGCACGGGCCGAAGGCAGCACGCTGCGCAGATCGTCGGGAAGCGCGTCGACCGGGCAGTAGTCGTACTTGCCACCGTTCGTGCCCGGCATCGAAAAATGCGTCGCATCCCTGACCACGATCGTCTGTTTTTCCGTGAACGGCTTGCCGGAGCCGTCGCCTTCGTCGTTGCACGTCTGGCTCACGTCGAACGACGTACCGGCCTTCGTTTTTCTCGTGGAGATCACGTGGGCGGCGCAGGCGCTGGTATGGGCGGTGCCGAGGCCCTTGCCGTCGTAGAGCTTGATCGCCGCGTTGGGTGGGCTGCCGCAATCGGTTCCCCGGACGACGAAAATGCCCGGCACGAGCGGATAGATACCCGACGCTTTCGGTGACGTAGCCGTGCTCGCCTGCACGGGAGGCATGCCGGCGACGCCCAGCATGACGGCGGTGGCGACCCATGCCATGAAACGACTCATGTCGGTACCCTCCGAAAGAAGCGCCATTATCCATGGGTCCGTTTGCCATGTCGCTTTTTCCGCCCGTTTTCGCAAATGTGAAGGTTGGCTTATTCAAGCGAACCCCGGGGAGGCCGACACAGGATCGATGCCGGCCTCCCCAACCGGCGATACGGAAGGTGGTTCATGCTGGGCAAGGTCATCTGGTTTCATGAAGAACTTCGCATGGCGCTCATCGAGCGCGCCGGGGGCTTCACGGTGGGTTCGGTCGAAGCCGGCTTCCTGACGTTGGGCGGACGGGTCGAAGGCGATTTCCGCCATGAAGGCCCCACGGTGCTCCACGACGTGGAGAGCGCCCGGTCCGTCGCGTTCCTGGTCGAGGCCGACGCGGTCACCGAAGAGGAGGCCAACGAGCTGCTGGGGATCATGCGCGGCTGAAGTATCGGGCGAAACGCCGTCCAAGGTCGGATAATGGCCCGCATTCCATGAAACCATGCGGGCTTTCCCGGAGCCGAACGGATCCATGCCATGAGCGATACGACGAAGCGGGTGCACGCGGGCCAATGCCACTGCGGTGCCGTGCGATTCGAAGCCACCTTGACCGACGGTTTCCGTACGATCCGTCGCTGCACGTGTTCCTATTGCCGCATGCGAGGCGCCGTCGTCGTGTCGGCGGAGATGGGCGGCATCCGCTTCCTGCGCGGTGAAGACGTGCTGACCCGCTACCGTTTCAATACGGGAGTGGCCGAACATTTCTTCTGTTCGCGATGCGGGATCTACACCCATCACCAGCGCCGCTCCAATACCGCGCAGTACGGCGTGAACGTGGCTTGCCTGGACGGCGTCAGCCCCTTCGATTTCCATGAGGTGCCCGTGATCGATGGCGTGCGGCACCCCAAGGATCACGACGGGGAATACCGGTGGGCGGGAACGCTCAGATTCGAACCCACGCCCGTCAGCGACGACGTCCCTACGCCGGCTCCCGCCAGTTCCTGAGCGATATCCATGTCGTGAATCGATGGCGGGAGCGGTGATGGTAGGTCGAACAGGGAGCGTTGTTCCTGTTATGCAAAATCGGCCGCCATACCAGCGAGTTGTCGTCCACTTCACCTGAATCCAGGCACATGGGAAGCCTGGCCGGAGACATCTATGGGCAACGGGGTAGGGGATTGGGTGATGCGCCATCGTTTTCAGCTCTGGGACTTCGCCGTGGTGCTGGCCGTCACCGGCATGCTGGTGTTTCTCGGGCTGGAGTACGACTTCCTGCGCAAGCGCGGGATGTCGACGGGTGAAGCCGCAGCGCTGGAGTTCGAGGAGCTTGGCATCATCGCCCTGGTGGTCGCCGCCTTCGTCTACGTCATGCGGCGGCGCATGCAGGCGCAGGCGAGGGAGGTGCAGCGCCGGATCGATGCCGAGCGACACGCGCGCACGCTGGCCATGCAGGATCCCCTGACGGGCCTGGCCAATCGGCGCCGCTTCGACGAAGCGGTGTCCTCGGCGATCGTCGCGCCGCCCGGCGCGGCCCGGTTGCATGCGGTGTTCATGCTCGACCTCAATCGCTTCAAGGCCATCAACGACGTGTACGGCCATCCCGTCGGCGACGAGGTGCTCCGCGTGGTCGCGGCGCGCCTGGCGGCCGCCGTGCGTCAGGACGACCTGGTGGCCCGGCTGGGCGGCGACGAGTTCGCCGTGGTGGCCACGCACCTGTTCGGCCCGGAAGAGGTCACCAGCATCGGCATGCGACTCATCGAGGCGGTGCGCGATCCCGTGCAGCTGGATCGCCAGGCGCACTCGGTGGGCGTGGGCATCGGCGTGGCGCTGTTTCCGCAGGATGCGCAGGATGCGGCGGAGCTGGTACGTCGCGCGGATATCGCGCTCTACCGCGCGAAAGCCGAGCGCGTGTCGTCGATGAACTATTTCCAGGCCGACATGGACGAGCAGATTCGCGCCCGCGCCGAATTGGAGGCGGCGTTGCGCGAGGCGGTCGCCGAGCGGCGCATCGAGGTGCATTACCAGCCCCAGGTGGACCTGGAGACCGGGCGGCTCATCGGGTTCGAAGCATTGGCGCGGTGGCACGACCCGCGATGGGGCGATATTCCACCCGAGCGCTTCATCCCGGTGGCCGAAGAGTGCGGCGTGATCAACGAACTGGGTACGTGCGTGCTGCGGCAGGCGTGTCGCGATGCCACCACGTGGGGCGACGATATGCTGGTGTCGGTGAATATCTCGCCGGTGCAGCTCCAACGTCCCGATTTCGGCGATTTCGTGACCGGCACCCTGAGGGAATACGGATTGCCACCGTCGCGGCTGGAGCTGGAGATCACCGAGAACACGCTGGTGCGCGATCTGCACGCCGCACGGCAGGCGCTCACGGGCTTGCGCGACGCCGGCGTGCGCATCGCCCTGGACGACTTCGGCACGGGCTATTCGAGCCTGTACCACCTGCGGGCGTTCAAGGTCGACCGCATCAAGATCGACCGCAGTTTCGTCGACAGCATGGCGACCGAGCCCGAGAGCGTGGCGATCGTGCGTGCCCTCATGGGGTTGGGACATGGCCTGGGCGTCAAGGTCACCGCCGAAGGCGTGGAAGACGCGGCGCAGCGGGTAGCCCTGCTGGGCGAAGGCTGCGACGAAGCGCAGGGCTTCCTCTTCAGTCAGGCCATGACGGCCACGGAGGCACTGGATGCCATCCGCGCGGCCGGCGCAACATCCGCGCGAAACGATCCGTAACCAGGCTACCGGGGCTCCACTCGCAGGCTCTCGAACGTCTCGCGCAGCATCTGGGCGATCGGCCTGCGCTTGCCAGTCTGCTCCCGCCACGCCTGCAGGGTCAGCCTCATCGCGCCGACGGCGACCACGGCCACCATGCGCAGCCCGATCTGCCGCTCGGGTTGCCGCCACACCTGGGCCAGCGCCTCGTAGATGGCGCGCTCCAGCTCCGCGTAGTACGCCGGCTTTCGGGCGAGCAAGGCCTCGCTCGAACGCATGAGATCGTCGACGGCCGTCATCTCCTCGGTGGTGTAGCCCGCGATGTGCTTCACCATGATGTCGCGCACCGCGTCCAGCGGGGAGGCGTCGGGCGATGCCCGGAGAAGATCGGCGACGAGGCGGTCCGAGTCGGCGGCCTGCCAGAACAGGATGATCTCGTCCTTCGACCTGAAGTAGGCGAAGAAGGTGCGGCGTGAGATGCCCGCCTCGGCGGCGATGGCGTCGAGCGTCGTGGCGTCGTAACCGTGGATCATGAAGAGCCGTTGGCCGGCCTCGGCGATGCGCTGGCGGGTTTCCCGCCGCTTGCGCTCACGCAGCCCCTCGTCGGGAAGCGTATTCATGGGGACGTGGCGGCCGGCATGCGAACGATCCTCTTGCATTCGTGCACCGAGTGCATTAAAAAATGCACTCAGTGCAATAATATTCATGGCGCGAAAGCGACTTTACACCGGGAAACCCATTATGGCGAAGTGGACGACGGCGGACATTCCGCCGCAGCAGGGCCGCACGGCGGTGGTCACGGGCCCGGGCGGGCTCGGGTTCGAGGATGCGTTGGCCCTGGCACGCGCCGGCGCGCACGTCATCCTGGCGGGGAGGAATCCGACGAGGGGCGCGGCGGCGGTGGCGCGCATCAGCGAGACGGTACCGGGTGCGAACGTCACATACGAGGTGCTGGATCTTGCAAGCCTGGCGTCCATCGAGTCCTTCGCCGCACGGTTGCGCGACTCGCTAGGCAGCCTGGACCTGCTGATCAACAACGCGGCGGTGATGAGCCCGCCGACGCGCCTCACCACCGTCGACGGTTTCGAATCGCAGCTTGGCACCAACTACCTCGGGCATTTCGCGTTGACGGGCCGACTCCTACCCTTGTTGCGCAAGGGCGACGCGGCGCGCGTGGTCAGCCTGTCCAGCGTCGCGGCCCGGAGCGGTGCGATCCGTTTCGACGACCTGCAATCGGAACGCGGCTATGCGCCGATGTCGGCCTATGCGCAGTCGAAGCTCGCGTGCCTGATGTTCGCACTGGAGCTGCAACGCCGCGCCGACGCGGCCGGTTGGGGCATCCGCAGCATGGGCGCGCATCCGGGCATTTCGAGGACCGACCTGATTCCCAACGGATTCGGTCCGCGCAGTGCCGCCGGCGTGGTGCGGCGCCTATTCTGGTTCCTGTTCCAGCCGGCCGCGCAAGGCGCCTTGCCGACGCTCTTCGCTGCAACGTCCCATGAGGCCCGGGGCGGTGCCTATTACGGGCCGGACAGACTGAGCGAAGTCCGTGGCTTCCCCGCCGTGGCGAAGGTTCCGTCACAGGCGTTGGACCGGCAAGCCGCCGACCGCCTGTGGAGCGAATCGGAACGACTCACCGGCATGGTCTACGCGTAACGCCGGGAAGCGGGCCGGCGAGGCCCGCTTCGGCGGAGGTCACTGCGTGATGTTCGCCTTGACGTGATACACGCGTCCGCCCCAGCCGTCGTCGGGGAACGCATCCGATACCCTCAGGTAGACCGGCTTGGAACCGCCGGTGCCGTCACCGAGGAACGGCGTCAGGTCGATGCTTCGGTCGGCCTTGTTCGAGCCGTCGGTCACGGGGCGATCTTCCTTGAGCACGGTGGTCCAGTGCACGTTGTCCGGGCTGGCTTCCACGAGGAACTCCGCATCGATGGTCAACGTGACGTGCGCGGCGCTCGTGTCGACGGGGAAGGGAAAGCGGTAGGTGAAGTGCGCATGCCCGTCGGCGAAGCGATTCTGCACGCCGTTGCTCTGCGAACCATCGGGGTCGAACAGCCACGGGTTTTCGTCGACGGTGCCGGTGTCGAAGTCGATGGCATGCGCCACCAGCACGTCGGCTTGCGCGGTGAAGCGAAGCCCCGCCGCGACGAGATCCGTGGTGACCGGATGGTGCCCGTCCGTGGCCGAACTGGGCACGGTGAGTGCCAACGGAACGCTGCGGTTCACCGGAGCGGCGTTGCCATGCGGCTGCAGCGTCACCAGCGTGGCTCGCGGCGTGGCGTTCCAGCCCGTGGGCGCGTCGACGGAGGCGAGGGCCAGCAGGGGGAAGTATCCGGTGGCCGAGACGCCGAGGTTCAGGGGGATGGTCGTGGCGCCCGATGCGGACGGCATGACCACCGGTTGTGCCGGCGACAGGGTGGCGGCCAGCGACGCGAGCGGCGTGAGCGTCGGTACGTCGCCGACCAGCGCGCTGAGTGCGCTGGCCTGGGTGCGCCAGTCGAAGACGTTGGGATGGCCGTCGCCGGTGGCACCGGACCAGCGGGTGCCGAGGCGGTTGGCGGCGTCGCGGTCGTCGTTCCAGATCGTGGCGGCCTGCCGTTCGAGGAAGGCCGCGTAGCCGCGGTCATGCGTGGTGTCGACCAGGTCGGTCCAGTAACGCATGAAGATGCCCTTGAACTGCTTGGCGTTGTCGTCGCAGCTTTGATCCGTGGCGTCGCAGGTTTCGCTCAGCGTGCCGTCGGTCACCAGCGCGTTCGGCCCGATGGCGGCATCGGCCAGGCGACGCACGGTGCCCAGGATCTTCGGATCGCGCGTGGCGCGCCAGAGCTCCAGGCCCGCGCCGATCGCCAGGCCCTGGTTGTACGTCCACACGTTCTGGCCGTTGTTGGTGCAGGCGTCGGTGAGGCCGTCGTTGACCAGGCCGTCGGCGTTGATCATGCCGCTGCCCTGGAACCATGCCCAGGCGGTGCGCGAGCGACCCAGCCAGAGCGTGTCGCCGGGGATGCGGTTGTGCAGTTCGGCGGTGAGGCGGATCCATAGGCCGTTGGTGATGGCGTTCTTGTACGTGCGTTCGGCATTCCACCAGACGCCGCCGCCGCAGGTGCCGGGGTCCCAGTAGCCGTAGACGTAGTTGGCGATGGTGACCGCCATGTCGAGGTATTTCGGATCGCGGGTGAGGTCGTAGGCCTGCAGCCAGGTGAGACCCCACCATTCGGAATCGTCGATGGCGCGGCTGGTGAAATTGCCCAGCAAGGGGTCGCCGGACAGCACGCCGGCGGGAAACACGCCCTTGTCCTTCTCGAAGGTATTGTCCAGTTGGGCCAGGTAGCGGCGATCGCCGGTACGTTGCATGTAGTCGCCGATGGTCTGCAGGGCCACCGCGGAGTTCCACCAGCTGGAAGGGAACCACGCCTTTTCGGGCTCGTAGGAGCTCATCAGCACGTCCGCCGCCACGCGGGCGCGGGCCATGGCGGTGGGCCCGTCGACGACGGGCGTTCGGTTGCGTTCCCCGGCCAGGGCGGGAAAGGCGGCCACCAGCGTCAGGCTGGCCGCGGCCAGCAACGTCTTGATCGTCGGGTTCATGATCGGCGAATCACTCCTCTGGGCCCACATGGGCGATCCCTGGCCGGCCCGTGGGCGAGGTCGGCCGGGAACGTGTGCCCAGGGAGCCATTTAGACGTCTAATAAGAGAAAAGCGACTCGTACGGGCCCGTGGAGTGTTGCAGAGCCCTGCCCACGATAGTGAGAACCCCGTCAACGGGGCGCGCGAGGCTCAGGACTTCAGCGCGGCGCGCACGTCCTTGGTCATCGGGCCGACGCGCTCGACGACCTCCCGCAGCCTCGATTCGCTGATGCCCAGTTGCTGGGTCCAGTAGCGAACCTCGTAGTCCTCGTTGACGTTGATCCGCTCACGATCCGCCGCACCCCGGTTGCTCTTGCTGTCGCTCATGACCGTCTCCGCATGCCGTGTAGCCGGACGTTGCGACGTGCAACGTGACGAATCCGTAGGCCCGGCGTCGTCAGTCCGCGCTGCACACCATGACCGTCATGGCTCGCGGCGGACAGACGAAGGATTCGCCGCCCTGGCCCTTCACCCCGGCGGCGAGTTCGGGTGCCGTGGACAGCACCACCGACCACGTCGGGCACTCCTCGCGCTGGGGGAGCCGGAACGCCACCCCTTCGCTCCAGCCGTTGATGAGCACCAGCACGGTGACGTCGGTGCCGGGTTTGCGCACGCCGGTCTGCTGCGCACGGCCGTCGACGAGGGCGGCGATGGAGCGTGCGCTCGGATCGGTCCAGTGGGCCTCGGCCGCTTCGCTTCCATCCGGCGCGAGCCAGACGATGTCGCGTACACCGCCGTCGTCGTCGTAGCGTCCGTCGAGGAACCGGCCACGGCGGAGCAGGGGGAAACGTTGGCGCAGCGCGGTAAGTTCGCGCACGAAGTCGGCCAGGCGCCCTTCGGTCGGATCGCGCTCCCAGTCGATCCAGGCGATCTCGCTGTCCTGTCCGTAGGTGTTGTTGTTGCCGCCCTGGGTCTGCGCCCGCTCGTCGCCGGCCAGCATCATCGGCGTGCCCTTGGAGAGGAAAAGGGTGGCGAGCAGGTTGCGCATCTGCCGCTCGCGCAGCGCGAGGATGCCCGCGTCGTCGGTGTCGCCCTCGACGCCACAGTTCCACGAACGGTTGTCGTCCGAGCCGTCGCGGTTGTCCTCGCCGTTGGCCTCGTTGTGCTTGCCGTCGTAGCTGACCAGGTCGTGCAGGGTGAAGCCGTCATGCGCGGTGACGAAGTTGACGCTTGCCCACGGGCGCCGGCCGCGTTTGTCGAAGAAATCGGCCGAGCCGGTGAGGCGCTTGCCGAAGTCGGCCAGCTTGCCTTCGTCGCCCCTCCAGAACGCCCGCACGTCGTCGCGGAACCGGTCGTTCCACTCCGCCCAACCGGGCGGGAAATGGCCGACCTGATAACCGCCGGGACCACAGTCCCACGGCTCGGCGATCATCTTCACCGAAGCCAGCAACGGATCCTGGGCGACCGCGTCCAGGATGCCGCCGCGTTGGTCGAACCCGGTGGGCTCGCGTCCGAGGATGGTGGCCAGGTCGAAGCGGAAACCGTCCACGTGCATCTCGGTCACCCAGTAGCGCAGCGAATCCATCACCATCTGGATCACGCGCGGGTGGCTGACGTTCAAGGTGTTTCCCGTGCCGGTGTCGTTGATGTAGAAGCGCGGGTCTTCGGCCAGCCGGTAGTACGACACGTTGTCGATGCCGCGGAAGGACAGGGTGGGGCCCAGCTCGCTGCCCTCGGCGGTGTGGTTGTAGACCACGTCGAGGATCACTTCCAGGCCCGCGCCATGCGCCGCGCGCACGAGATCGCGGAATTCGTCCCGATGGCCGCTGGCCAGGTAGCGGCGCTGCACGGCGAAGAAGGCGAGGGTGTTGTAGCCCCAGTAGTTGCGCCGCCCCGCTTCGAGCAGGTGGCGGTCGTCGAGGTAGGCATGCATGGGCAACAGCTCGATCGCCGAGACGCCGAGCGAGCGGATGCCCTCCAGCACGGCGGGCGTGGCCATTCCGGCACAGGTGCCGCGGCTGTCCTCGGCCACCGACGGGTGGCGCATGGTGTAGCCGCGCACGTGGGTTTCCATGACGACGGTGTCGTCCCAGGGAAGCTGGGGACGCTCGTCGCCTTCCCATGCATAGGCATCGTCGACCACCACGGCCTTGGGTACGAAGGGGGCGCTGTCGCGTTCGTCGTAGCTGAGGTCCTGGTCGGGATGGCCGACGGTATAGCCGTAGAGTTCGTCGCACCAGACCAGGTCGCCGGTCAACTCGCGGGCGTAGGGATCGATCAGGAGCTTGTTGGGATTGAAGCGGTGGCCCTTCGCCGGTTCGTAGGGGCCGTGCACGCGGTAGCCGTAGCGCTGGCCCGGCTTCACGTCGGGCAGGTAGCCGTGCCAGATCTCGTCGGTGTATTCGGGCAGGTCGACCCGGGTCTCGTGGCCCTCGTCGTCGAAGAGACACAGTTCCACGCGCGTCGCGTGGGCGGAAAACAGCGCGAAATTCGTGCCTGACCCGTCATAGGCGGCGCCACGGGGAAAGGGCCGGCCTTCGCTGATGGCCGGGATCGGGTGATGCGTGGAGAGGGTCATGCGGGTCGCCAGGGCAGGAATCGGACCAGCGTGGCAGCGGGAGGGTCGACGGGATGTCGATGGCGGCCCACGGGAGGATTCACCGGCGCCGTGGACGCGGCGCTTCACGCGATGTTCCTGCTTCCTTGATCGAACGCCCGACAGGATCGGATTTCCACAACGGAAGGCGAACCCACCATGGCAGAGTTGCAAGAAAACCTGATCGACTGGCTGCGAGATGCCCACGCGATGGAGCAGCAGGCCGAACAGATGCTCAAGGCGCAGGCGTCGCGCATCGAGCACTATCCGAAACTCAAGGCGCGCATCGAGCAACACCTGCAGGAAACCCTCGGCCAGCAGCGCTTGCTGGAAGGTTGCCTGGCCCGCCACGATACCAAGGGCTCGGTCGCGAAAGACTTGATGGGTAAGGTGATGGCCTTCGGCCAGGCGGCCGGCGGCGCCGTCAATTCGGACGAGATCGTCAAGGGAGCGATCGCCGGCTACGTATTCGAGAATCTGGAAATCGCCACCTACACCACGCTGAGGGCGGCTGCCCTGGCGGTCGGCGATACCGAGACGGTGCGGGTCTGTGACGAGATCCTTCCCCAGGAGCGTGCCATGGCCGAATGGCTGCTCGATCACCTCCCCGAGCTGACGGATGATTTCCTGGCGAGGGACGTGACGCCGGGCGTGGAAGCCAAGCGCTGATACGGAATCCCCAGCCTCGCAAGGAAGCGAGGCATCGGCCGTCTCCACATCGTCTTCACATGTGAGTCGGGTTAAATTCGCGACCGCCGTTTCCGCCCGACGCCCGTGACCGACGAGGCCACCCCATTGTTCGACATCGAGTTGCGTTTGCTGCTCGATGCCGTCTACCTGCGATATCACTACGATTTTCGCGGCTACGCCTTCAGCTCCCTGAGGCGTCGCGTTCGCCATGCCATGACCCGGTTCGGCTGCGAGCGCGTCAGCGACCTGCAGCACCGGATCATCCACGAGCCCGAGTTCTTCGCCGAGGCCATCCAGTACTTCACCGTGCAGGTCTCGGAGATGTTCCGTGACCCGGGGTACTTCCGAACCCTCCGGGAAGAGGTCGTTCCCGTGCTGACGACGTACCCCTCCGTCAAGGTCTGGGTGGCGGGGTGCAGCAGCGGGGAGGAAGTGTGGTCGCTGGCCATCCTCCTGGCCGAAGAGGGCTTGCTCGAGCGCTCGATGATCTACGCCACCGACATCAACCCGGATGCCCTGGCCAAGGCCCAGCGAGGCACCTACCGCGTCGATCGCGTGGCGCAGTTTTCCCGCAATTACCTGGCGGCCGGGGGCCGGCGATCGCTGTCGGACTACTACACCTCCGCCTACGGCAACGCCATGTTCGACCGGCGGTTGACCCAGCAGGTCGTTTTCGCCGACCACAGCCTCGCCACGGATTCGGTGTTTTCCGAAGTGCACTTCGTGTCGTGCCGCAACGTGCTCATCTATTTCAACCGCGCCCTGCAGGATCGCGCGGTGGGGCTGTTCTGCGATTCGCTGGTCAGGAAAGGATTCCTCGGCCTGGGCAGCAAGGAGTCGCTGCAGTTCGGCGCGCATGCGGAAAAGTTCGAGGCCTTCGCGCCCGAGCAGCGCATCTATCAGCGCAAGGTGCCGGGATGACCGACCTTCCCGAACCCTTTGGCGCCGTGGTCATCGGCGCGTCGGCGGGCGGCATCCAGGCGCTTCGCGTCCTGCTCGAGGGCCTGCCGGCCACCTTCGAGCCGCCGATCGTGGTCGTGCAGCACATTCCGCCAGATCGCCCCAGCGCGCTGGCGGAACTCTTCGGTTACCGCTGCGTGCTGCCGGTCGTCGAGGCCGACGACAAGCAGCCGCTCAGGCCCGGCACGGTGTTCTTCGCGCCGCCGGACTATCATCTGCTGGTCGAAGACCGCCAGACACTGGCCCTGTCGATCGACGAACCGGTGAAGTTCTCGCGGCCGTCGATCGACGTGCTTTTCGAATCCGCGGCCGCCGCGTTCGGTACGCAATTGCTGGCCATCCTTCTCACCGGCGCAAGCTCCGACGGCAGCGAGGGACTGGTGTCGGTCCGCCGCGCCGGTGGCAAGGCGTGGGTGCAGTGTCCGTCGGAGGCGGCCGTGCCGACCATGCCCGAGTCGGCCCTGGCGTTGGCGGGCGCGGATGCCGTCCTTCGTTTGCGGGACATGTGCGACAGGCTTCAGGGGAGCTTCCAATGAGTTTCATCCACAGCGCACCGCTGGCGGCGATACCGTCGCCCCACGTGACGCACATCCTCATCGTCGACGACGTGCCGCAGAATCTCACGGCCATGGAAGCGCTGCTTGCGCGCGACGGCGTGGCCATCCTCAAGGCGGCCTCGGGCGCCGAGGCCCTCGAGCTGCTCTTGCGGTTCGACGTGGCGCTGGCCCTTCTCGACGTGCAGATGCCGGAGATGGACGGCTTCACCCTCGCCGAGCTGATGCGGGGATCCTCGCGTACCCGGCACGTGCCCATCATCTTCCTCACGGCGTCGCCCAGCGACCCCGCCCGTTCGTTCAAGGGCTACGACACCGGCGCGGTGGATTTCCTGCACAAGCCCATCGAACCCCGGGTGATCACCGGCAAGGTCGACGTCTTCATCCAGCTCCACCGGCAGCGGCTCGAGCTGGAAGCGCGCAACGAGCAACTGGAGCGGGCGCTCGAGCTCAACGAAACGATGGTGGCGGTGCTGACCCATGACCTGCGTACGCCGCTCTCGGCGATCAGCCTCTGCGCGGACCGGCTCACCGACGAAGCGGCCGGCACGGCACTGGCCAGGACGGCATCCCACGTCAAGACCAGCGCGATGCGCATGGCGCGGATGATCGAGCAGATGCTCGATTTCTCCCGCATCCGTTCGTCGGTGCTGGCGATGGACCTCAAGGCGGTCGACCTCGGGCGGATCTGCGCCGACGTGGTGGACGAGACGCAGCGGGCTCATCCCGATCGCGACATCACGCTGTCCACCGAGGGTGACCTGGGCGGACGCTTCGACGAGGTGCGCGTGGGCCAGGTGGTCGCCAACCTGCTGGGCAACGCGGTGCAGCACGGGCAGGGCGGGCAGATCGCGGTACACGTGGACGGCACGCATGCCGACGTGCTCGTCATCGGCGTGCGCAACGCCGGGCGCATCGGCGACGCGCTCCTTCCCCGCCTGTTCGAGCCGTTCAAGGGCGCGTTCAATCCGAGCCAGGGCCTGGGTCTGGGACTCTATATCGTCGACCAGTTCGTGCGTGCCCACGGTGGCGCGGTGCGCGCCGAAAACGGCGACGCCTTCGTGCGTTTCGAGGTACGCCTTCCGCGCAGGCCGGCCGTACCCCAGGGAGATGGGCGGTGAGCGAGCCCAGCGCCCTCCGTGAATGCGTCATCCTCCTGGCGGAAGACGATCCCATCATCGGTTCGCTGTTGCAGGACCTGCTCGAAGACGCGGGGGCGACCGTGATCGGTCCGTTTCCCTCGCTGCGCCAGGCCGAGGCCGCGTTGGCTTTCGGCATGCCCGCCATGGCCCTTCTCGACGTGAACCTGGTCGATGGCGACGTGTTTCCCCTGGCCAAGCGCCTGCAGGAGTGCGCGATACCGTACGTGCTGTTTTCCGCGTCCGATCCGGCGCTCGTGCCCGACTCGCTCAAGCCGAGGAGGTTCCTGGCCAAGCCGGCGTCGTCGCGGGATATCCTCGCGGCGGTCACGGACATGCTGGGCCGTGCCTGAGGCCATGGCGACCGTCGTCGGCATGGCCATTCCCTTCATTCCGTCCGTCCATACGTGCCGCCTTCCATGCTTTCTACCTTGAAGTCCCGCCGATCGGCGGCCCGTTCCGGCCGCGACTCCCGCACCCTCGTCGCGCTGGCGGTGGTCGTCGTCTTTTTCGTATGCAGCGGCATGGTGGCCTGGTTCAACGTGCACACCATCCGCAACGACAACGGCATGGTCATCCGCTCGCAGGAGACGGTCGGGGCGCTCGGTGACGTCTTCTCCAGCATCCAGGATGCCGAAACCGGCCAGCGTGGCTTCCTGCTGACGGGGAACGAGCGATACCTCGAGCCGTACCAGAACGCCGTCGGTGTCATCCCCGCGCGCATGGACGCCATTCGTGCGGCGATGTCGGACGATGCCGCCCAGCAAAAACGCCTCAACGAGTTCGCCGCGCGGGTGCAGAGCAAGCTCGATGAATTGCGGACCACGATCGAAGCCCGGCGGAGCAACGGAGCGGATGCGGCCCTGGCGATCGTCGCCTCGGATCGCGGCAAGGCCGCGATGGACGACATTCGCGCGCGCCTGGCCATCATGCGCAGCTCGGAATACGACCAGCGCGCCAAGCGCCTGGCCGAAATGGAAACGGCATACAGCACGGCGCTGACTTCCGGGGCCGCCAGCGCGTTCCTCGGCATCGCGCTGACCGTGTTCGTCGCCGTGCTCGTCCGCCGCAATGCCGCGGTCCGCGAGCGCGAGGCCTGGTTGCAGGCCGGGCGGCTCGAACTGGCCGTGGCCATGGCCGGCGACAAGGACGTCGAAGCGCTCGCCGGCGTCATCCTCACGTTCCTCACCCGGTTCCTCGGTGCCGAGGCAGGCCTCCTGTTCACGCCGGAGGGAAGGGGGTTTCGTCGCGTAGGCGCCGTGGGTGTCGTCGCGGACGGCGACACGACATCCGCGCCGGGGAGCTTGCTCGACCGCGCGGTAGGCGAGCAGCGGGTGGTGGTGGTCTCCGACGTGCCGGACGGTTATTTCAGGATCGGCTCGGGCATGGGGCAGGCGATGCCCCGCCATCTGGTGATCGCGCCGGGTACGCACGACGGTGCGGTGCACGGCGTGATCGAACTGGGTTTCTTCCATCCGGTCGACGACGACGTGGTCGCCCTGCTCGAGCAGGCCGCGCCGGCCATCGGCGTCGCACTGCGTTCGGCCGCGTATCGCGCCGAGCTGGGCCGGCTCCTGGAAGAGACGTTGCGCCAGTCCGAGGCCCTCCAGGCGCAGGGCGAGGAATTGCGCGTATCCAACGAGGAACTCGAAGAGCAGAGCCGTGCCCTGCGCGAATCCCAGCACGAACTCGAGTCGCAACAGGCGGAACTGGAGCAGACCAACGCGGACCTGGCCGGGCAATCGCAGCAGCTGGAAGCGCAGCGCGACGAACTGGCCCTCGCCAACGAGGCCATCGAAGCCAAGGCGCGGGAGGTGCTCCGGGCGAGCCAGTACAAGTCCGAATTCCTGGCCAACATGAGCCATGAACTTCGCACGCCGCTGAATTCCGCGCTGATCCTCTCCAAGCTCCTTGCCGATAACCCCGGCGGCAACCTGACCGAGGAGCAGGTCAAGTTCGCCCGGACGATCCACGCCTCGGGCACGGATCTGCTCACCCTCATCAACGACATCCTGGACCTGTCCAAGATCGAGGCCGGCCACGTCGACGTGCGCGGCGAAGCGTTCCCCGTGCAGGGGTTGCTCGACGACCTTTCCGCGTTGTTCTCGCCGGTGGCGACGGAAAAGGGCCTGACCTTCACCGTCAAGGCCGCGGCCGGCGCGCCCGCCGTGATCGAGAGCGACCGCCAGCGGTTGGAGCAGGTGCTGAAGAACCTGTTGTCCAACGCACTGAAGTTCACCGAGACCGGTGGCGTGACGCTCGACATCCGTCCGGCGGGCCAAGGCACCGTGGTCTTCTCGGTAACCGACTCGGGCATCGGCATCGCGCCGGATCAGCAGGCGCGGATTTTCGAGGCGTTCCAGCAGGCGGACGGGTCCATCAGCCGGCGTTATGGCGGCACGGGACTGGGGCTGTCGATTTCCGTGGAACTGGCGCGCCTGCTCGGCGGAAGCATCGCCGTGACGAGCCGTCCCGGTGAGGGCAGCACGTTCACGCTCACCATGCCGGTCAAGCTCGTGGAAAGTGCGGTTCGCGTAGCATCCGAGGCACCGCCGATGCCGGTGCCGGTGCCGGTGCAGACGCCGCGGAGCGTGCCCGAGCCGGCGCCGTTGCGTTTCGATCAGCCCGCAGCCGCCGAATCGCTGGATCCCCGTCGCCTCATCCTCATCATCGAGGACGACCGCGCGTTCGCCGATATCCTCGCCGGTCTCGCCAGTGAAATGGGTTTCCGCGCGTGGGTCGCGCCTACCGCGGCCGAGGCGCTGGCCGCCGCCCGCGAGCAGATGCCGCACGCCATCGTGCTCGACATCGGGCTGCCGGACCAGTCGGGGCTCTCGGTGCTCGACATCCTCAAGCACGATATCCGCACGCGTCATATCCCGATCCACGTGATCTCGGCGGAAGACCATTCGCGCACCGCGCTCGCCCTCGGTGCCGTCGGCTACCTGGTCAAGCCCACGACCCGCGAAGAACTGGTGCAGGTGCTCGATTCGCTGGAAGCCCGCCTCTCCCAGCGGCCCCGTCGCGTGCTGGTGGTCGAGGACGATGCCGTGCAGCTCGATGCCATTCGTCGGTTGCTGGCGTCGGCGGACGTCCTCACCGTGGGCGCCGCCACGGCGGCGGACTGCCTGTCGTTGCTTCGCCACGAAACCTTCGATTGCATGGTGCTCGACCTGTCGCTGCCGGACACCTCGGGCTTCGCGTTGCTGGAAACCCTGAGCAGCCAGGAGGCCTACGGTTTCCCGCCGGTCATCGTCTACACGGGGCGGGTGTTGTCGTCGGCGGAGGAAGAGCGCCTGAGGCGCTATTCCAGCTCCATCATCATCAAGGGCGCGCGCTCGCCCGAACGCCTGCTGGACGAAGTGTCGCTGTTCCTGCATCGCGTCATCGCCGAGTTGCCCGAAGCGCAGCAGGGCATGATCCGCAAGGCGCTGCACCGTGACGCGACGCTCGAGGGTCGGCGGATCCTCCTGGTCGAGGACGACGTGCGCAACGTGTATGCGCTGATGAGCGTGCTCGAACCCCACGGCTGCGTGGTGACCATCGCGCGCAACGGACAGGAAGCCATCGACGCGCTCGATGCGTCGGCCAGGGATGGCGCCGACGGGATCGACCTCGTGCTCATGGACGTCATGATGCCCGTGAAGGATGGCCTGACGGCCACGCGCGAGATTCGCCAGGATCCGCGCTTCGCCCGTTTGCCCATCATCGCGCTCACCGCCAAGGCCATGCCGGACGACCAGCAACAGTGCCTGCAGGCGGGAGCCAACGATTACGTGGCCAAGCCGCTGGACATCGACAAGCTGCTGTCGCTGGTGCGCGTGTGGCTTACCGCGTGACGGAGTGAGCGGGATCGGCCCGCCGGGAGGCGCGGCGGACCGTACCGGTTTTACGGTAGGGACGTATCGCGGGATGCACGGGCCTACACGCCCGCTTCATCCTGCTCCGGTATCGTTATTGCCCGGCCCGTTGACTATCGTGACGAACGGCTGTTTCCGACGCGAGTGAACGTGACCCGACCAGCGCCCCTTGGGCAGCCATCTCCATCCGTCGCGGAGAACCCGTTGATGACGTCACTCCCCCGCTGCAGTACCGGCATCGCCGGTCTCGACGTGGTCCTCGGCGGCGGCTTGCCCACCAATCGGCTCTATCTGCTCGAAGGGCAGCCCGGTTCCGGCAAGACCACGCTCGCGCTGCAATACCTGCGCGAAGGCGTGCGGATGGGCGAACGATGCCTGTACGTCACCCTGTCGGAAACCGCCGATGAACTGGCCGAAGTGGCGGGCTCGCATGGCTGGACGCTCGACGGCATCGACCTGTTCGAGCTCGCCGCCGCCGAATCGGTGCTGGGCGACGGCCGCCAGCAGTCGGTACTGCATCCGTGGGAAATGGAGCTGGGCGGCACCATCCGCCTCATCCAGGCCGAGGTCGAGCGCTGCAAGCCGTCGCGCGTGGTATTCGATTCGCTCTCCGAGCTCCGCCTGCTCGCCCAGGACCCGCTTCGCTATCGTCGGCAGGTACTCGCCCTCAAGCAGTTCTTCGCGCCACGCCACGTCACGGTGATCCTGGTCGACGACCTGACCGGCGAGGGCGGCGAGCGCGACGCCCACCTGCACAGCCTTTGCCACGGCGTGATGTCGCTGGAACGCGTCACCCTCGAATTCGGCGCGGCCCGCCGGCGCATGCAGGTGCAGAAGCTCCGTGGCGTCGATTTCGTGGCCGGCTATCACGACATCGCCCTGCTCACCGGTGGCCTCGAAGTCTATCCGCGCCTCATCGCCGCGGATCATCACGCCCCGTTCGCCGGCGAACCGGTGCCCAGCGGCGTGGAAGAACTCGACCGGCTGCTCTATGGCGGCCCGCTCCGAGGCACCAGCACCTTGCTGACGGGCCCCGCCGGCGCGGGCAAGACCAACGTCACGATCCAGTACGTGGTCGCCGCGCTGAAGCGTGGCGAGCGGTGCTGTTTCTTCGAGTTCGACGAGCGGATCGGCACGCTGCTGACACGCGCGAAGGCCCTGGGCAACGACCTGCAACCGTACATCGACGCCGGCCTGCTCGAGCTGACCCAGGTGGACCCCGCCGACATCTCCCCCGGGGAGTTCGCGTGGACCGTCCGGCGCGCGGTGGAAGAGCGGGACTGCCGGATCATCGTCATCGACAGCCTCAACGGCTACATCGCGTCGATGCCGCAGGAGACGCAGCTCTTCCTGCAACTGCACGAGCTGCTGTCCTATCTCAACCAGAAGGGCGTGACCACCTTCCTGGTCAATCCGCAGCATGGCCTGGTGGGCAGCATGTCCACCGGCGCGCTGGATGTCTCCTATATCGCCGATACCATCGTGCTGTTCCGCTTTTTCGAGGCACGCGGGCGCATCAGGAAGGCCATCAGCATCCTGAAGAACCGCGGCGGCGGCCACGAAGACACCATTCGCGAGCTTCGCATCGATGCGAAGGGCTTGCGCGTGGGTGAACCCCTGGAACGGTTCCATGGCGTGCTGACGGGAATTCCGCGATTCGACGGAGAAGGAGAGCACCTGCTGGAAGAGCGCAGTGCCGACGCGTAGGTCCGTCTGCATCGTCGCTCCTTTCGGGCAGGATGCTCAAAGCATCGCTTCGGTACTCTCGTCCAGCGGTATGCGTCCGGCCATCTACGACGATCTCGATCGTCTGGCGCGGGCCATCGGCGACGAGGTCGGCACGGTGGTGATTACCGACGAGGCCCTGGCGTTCGACGTGTCCGCACTCCGGAAAGCACTCGCCGCGCAACCTTCCTGGTCGGATATTCCTTTCGTGCTGTTGCGCGCCCCGCGCTCGCGCAGCGGTGGGCGCGCGTCGGCACTGCCCGCCGAGGTCATCAACGTCGTGGAGATCGAGCGGCCGCTGGGCTCGGCGTCGCTGATCAGTGCGGTGGAAAGCGCCCTGCGCGCGCGCTTCAAGCAGTTCGTCATCCGCGACCAGATGATCAGCCTGGAGCGTAGCCAGGCAGCGCTCGCCGCGAGCGAGGCGGAACTGCGGCTCGTTGCCGACGCGCTACCGGTGCTGATCGCCTTCATCGACACGGGCCTCGTCTACCGGTTCGCCAACCTCGCCTACGAGGAATGGTTGGGCATGCCGATCGCCGACATCATCGGCCGACGGGTCGAGGACGTGGTGGGCCCCCGGCTGTGGAACCAGCGCAAGGGCGACATCGAGCGGGTGTTGCGCGGCGAAGGTATCCTCGCGGAGATCGGCTGGCCCATGCCGGACGGGCGCCGGCGGGATGCCGAAGTCCGTTACATCCCGCGATTCGATGCGCTCGGCAACGTCGACGGATTCCACGTCTTCGCGGCCGACATCACCGATCGGAAGATGGCGCTGGAAACGACGCAGCAACAGGCCGCGCTGCTCGAACGGCGGGTGGCCGAACGCACGGCGGAACTGGAGGCCGAGATGGTCGCGCGCCAGGCGAGCGACGAGGCGCTTCGCCAGGCGCAGAAGATGGAGGCCGTGGGGCAGTTGACGGGTGGCATCGCGCACGACTTCAACAACATGCTCACGGGCATCCTGGCCTCCCTGGAATTGATGCGGACCCGCGCGGACGAAGGGCGGGTCGATGGCATGCATCGTCTCATCGACATCGCGACGACCGCGGCGCAGCGAGCGGCCGGACTGACCCAACGCCTGCTGGCGTTTTCACGGCGGCAGTCGCTCGATCCGAAACCGGTCGACGTCGGCGCGCTGGTCCACTCGATGGATGACCTGCTCACCCGGACCCTCGGCGAGCGGGTGCGCCTGAGCCTCTCCGTGGCGCCGGGCCTGCCGCCGGCGATGGTCGACGCCAACCAACTCGAAAGCGCGCTGCTCAATCTCGCCATCAATGCGCGCGATGCCATGCCAGATGGTGGAAAGCTCGACGTGGGCATCACGTTGGAGCGGTACGCGGACGACGATACGGACCGGTACATCGTGATGACCGTGGCCGATACCGGCGTCGGGATGGACGACGCCACGCTCGCCAAGGTGTTCGAGCCGTTCTTCACCACCAAGCCGATCGGCCAGGGAACGGGCCTGGGCATGTCGATGATCTATGGTTTCATCAACCAGTCGCGAGGACATGTCCGTATCCGTTCGGCGGTGGGGAAGGGGACGACGGTATGCCTTTACCTTCCGCTCGCGGGCGAAACGGGTAACACCGAAGACGGGGTACGCATCGCCAGGGTGACCGGCGGCCAGGGCCAGCAGATCGTGGTCGTCGACGACGATCCGCAGGTGCGCGTCCTGGTGACCGAACTCCTGAAAGAGCTCGGCTACGATGTCCTCGCGGCCGATTCCGCCGAAGCCGCGTTGCCGATGCTCGCCACCGGGGCCACGCCCGATCTCCTCGTCACGGACGTGGGCCTGCCCGGTCTCAACGGTCGGCAACTGGCCGACATCGTGCGCCGGGACCGTCCGGAGTTGCCCGTGCTGTTCATCACCGGCTACGCGCACAACGCGACCAACCAGGCGGCGTTTCTTGATCGCGGCATGAAGATGATCTCCAAGCCCTTCAGCCTGGCGACCTTGAGCGAGGCCGTCGGAACCATGCTGCATAGGCCGTGAGCGTCCCGCGGCGGCCTTGGGTTAGCATGGGCGCCTGCAAACCGTGAGGGGACAGCCATGGCGGTGACGGGAATCGGAGGGTTCTTCTTCCGTGCGAAGGATCCGGCGGCACTGAGCGCCTGGTACGCCGACCACCTGGGCGTGGGGGCGGGCGAATACGGCGCGTGGGATACGCAGGCCGGTACCAGCGTTTTTTCGCCGTTCCCGGCGAATACCGACTATTTCGCCGCCGACCGCCAGTGGATGCTCAATCTGCGCGTGACGGGGCTCGACGAACTGTGCGCCGCGCTTACGGATGCCGGTATCGACGTGACCCATCGGTCGGACATGGACGGGGTCGGACGCTTCGCCCGCATTCACGATCCCGAGGGCAATCCGATCGAGCTATGGGAACCTGTCGATCAGGGCTGACCGATCCGACGGAGCCCGCGTGTGACGCCTTGCCTGCCATCGCGCGGACGCTCAGGAACCCGAATGATCCTCGATGGCTGCGAGTGCCTCGTCCACCGCCAGGAGCAGCTCCGCGCGGGTGAAGGGCTTCATGATGCAGACGGCTCCCTCCGGAGCGTTGCGCATGTCCGGTTGCAGGTCGGACAACATGAGCACCGTGGGTATCGGTCCGATCATGTCCCGGCAGTCTCGCAGGTACGCGCCTCGCGTATCCTGTTGATAAGCCGGAAGGCAAGCGACCAGTAACTGCGGACAACGGCTTTCCGCGAGCCGCGCGGCGGCGACGTGGGACCTGCATAGCATCGACTCGAAACCGAGCAACCGTAGCGTGTCGCCCACGAGGGAGGCAAGATCCTCTCGCGCTTCGATGACGACGGCAAGCGGTTGCGTCCGCCCCTGTGGGCCGGTGGGTGAAATGCTTGGGCACATACGTGCGCTGTCCCCTGGCCGGTATCCCTGAACCACGAAGACCGTCCCGGCCGGAAGGGGGCGACGCGGGCGGCGCCACTGGCCGCGGTGGGACGATGCATGAGCGTGCGTGCGGAGAACGGATAGAGACGCCCGTGACGCCATCATCTCGCTGAACGCGTTTGATCGAGTCGGTGCACGACGGGACGGCTGGCTCCTCGTCCCGCGCGACCGACCGCGGGAGGCGAGCAGACACGTTGCCGCCGCCTCGGGCAGCGGTCGCTGAGGTCAGCGGCTATGGCCTGCCGTGCCGCTGGACGCGGGTGCGGCCGAACTGGCCGTGCCTGCCGCGTTTCCGCCGGGCACGGCCTTGTCGGCGTCATTGTGGCGCGTACAGGCCGTCGTGGCGGCCAGAGCGATAAGGGCGGTCAACGCCAGCGTTTTCAAGATGAGATGTTTCATGGTGGCCCCGCACAAGCACCGCGGGAGGGCGGCCGTTTCACCGTGCTCCGGGTCGTGTAACGCCCGCGTGTCGATCCGCGCATCGTGCCGATACGTTCCTGACTATCGCTCCGGTTCAGTGCGACGGTGCGGCCTGGCTCGGCACCAGCCTGGCGTTCACCCGTGCGTGGGAATGCACGAAAAGCAATGCCCGCACGTCCACTTCGACGTCCATGCCGGTGGCCAGCATGGCATCCGGACGCATCATGTCCGGCCCGAACGCATAGGACAGGTCGAGCTTCTTCACCTTGGCGAGCCAGTTGCCGGCCGGCGCCTGAAGCCGTAGGTCGACGTGGCTGACATAGGGCTTTCCACCGGCGTCGTTGCTGACTTCCGCCGTGCCGTCGAAGGTGTCGTCGTCGTCCTTCCCGTCCATGCTGACGCTGACGTTCCCGGCCTGGGAGAAACCGCGCGGAACGTGCCGGGTGGTGAATGCATACGTGGTGCGGCCGGCCGATTGCCCGACGACATGGGCATCCGCGCCGATCACGTCCTTGAGTTCCGCATAGGAGGGCAAAGCCTTCTTGGGTTCTTTTTTCGGGTCGATCGACTCGCTCGTGGTCTCCGGCGTGTCGCCTCCGAGCACCGTCGAGTTGACGCGAATCCTGCCCTGGACATCGGCCGGTGCGACGGCGGCCCGCGCCAGGGCGGCGTCGAGCAGCGCGTCATGGGCATGGACGGCGCCCGCGCCCCAAAGGCACGCCAGGGCGACGCAGGCATTGCGCACGATCATGGCCTTCTCTCCCTTCTCGGAAAACATCATTACGGTACCGACGCAAATACGGCCCTCCATGAGCCATTGGTCACGCGCCTCCCCGAACCACGTCGCCCTCACGTCGCTTGCGCCTAGGATTGATGCGTGCGACGTCAAAGTGGGCGCGGAGGAGGAACCGCCATGTTTCAGTCAGCCCGGTCCCGTACGCTGCGGGTGCTTCGATCCGCGATCGACGGCTTCAGCGATGATGAACTCATGACGCGCGCGGCGGCACTGGCGTTCTATGCCGCCCTTTCGGTCGCGCCGCTGCTGCTTCTGCTGGTCTGGATCATCGCCATGTTGAACCCTGGCTGGCAGGACCAACTGGTGGAGGCGCTGAACACCGTCGTCGGAAAGAAGGCGGCCGAGGTGCTGGTGACCGTGATCCAGAGCGCGCAGGACCATCCCCGGCTGGGCAACATCGCGGGCATCGTCGGCCTGGGCGTGACGCTGTTCAGCGCATCGGCGGTGTTCGCGCAGCTCCAGGGCACGCTGGATCGGGTGTGGCGGGTCAAACCCAAGCCCGGCCAGGCGGTGGGCGCGTGGTTGCGGGCGCGGGCGCGCGCTTTCGCGCTGCTGGTGGGCGTGACCTTCCTCCTGATCGTCTCGTTGGTGATCAGCGCCCTCATCGAGGGCATCCTCGGACGCGATGGAACCGCATGGAATGCCCTGAAGTACGGCGTGTCGGTGCTGGTCTTCGCCGGGGCGTTCGGCATGATGTTCCGCCTGCTTCCCGATGCGCGCATCGACTGGAGCGACGCCATCTTCGGCGCCGTGCTCACCACCGTGCTGTTCCTCCTGGGCGAGTTCGTCATCGGGCTTTACGTGGCCCACAGTGACGTGGGTGGCTCTTACGGCCCCGCCGGCGCCTTCGTGGTGCTGCTGGTCTGGACGTATTACTCCTCGCTCATCGTGTTGATGGGCGCGGAGCTGACGCGCGGCGTGGCGGAGGCGAGGGGAAAGGGAATCCGCCCGAGCATGCATGCCGTGCGGATCGAAGCCGCTCCGGCGGAGATCGAGGCGCACGCTTCCCGCCCTGTTACGAAGGAGGCCGTCGCATACCGGAAGCGTGCGGTTACCAGGTTGACATGGGTGGCGACCGGCGTGCTGGCGGGAATGATCGTCGCCCGGCATCGCCGATAGGGTCGGGTGCCTATGGAGCGCCTTTCAGATACGTGGACGGTTCCACCAGGGTGAACTGTTCCGACTCCACGGCATCCTTGCGCAGGTAGGTCAGGTGCCCGGCGCCGTACACCACGAAGATGCGGTCGTCCGGTGAGGCGGCCAGCGCCCGGATATGGTTGAAGATGCGCAGGTTGCGCGCATACCACTGCCCCACCCAGGCGGCGCCGGGATTCATGGCGTCGTCGCCGATCTGCGCCAGGTCGAAATAGAGCTTCGCATCGGTGGCCATGTACGACGGCGAGTTCAACTGCAGGAACCACTCGGTGACGCTGTGCGAGCGGCGGAAGCGGGCCTCGTCGCCCACCCAGGCTTTCACGCGGGCGACGTGGGCATCGTATTGCGCCTGCTTGCCGTGGGCCTTGGCCCAGGCGACGTAATCGTAGTCTTCGTCCTTGCCAGGGGCGTCCTCGTTCCAGTCGATGGCATCCACGCGCTTCAGGCCCAGTTTCTTCGCCAGGCGAAGGCCGATCTGGTCGCGTTCGTCGGCCGTGAGCTCATAGGTACCGGCGAGGTAGGCCGCATAACGTTCGTCCAGCTTGGCCTGTTTGCTGGCGGCCCACTCGACGGCGACGTGGGTCGGCCTGAAGGCGGCCAGTCGATCGACCATGGCGATGATTTCCGCCTGGCGTTTCGGCGTCAGTACGTTCTCCACCGTGGTGTTGACCACGTCGCGTCCCGGATTGTCCAGATGGGCCGATCCGAGGATCAGCAGTTGGGGACGGTCGGTGGCTTGGGCCGTGGCGGCCAGAAGAAAGGCGAGGAGGGCGACGAGCGTCGGTTTCACATGGTGCTCCCTGGGTTGGCGTGCGGGTGGGATGCGCCGGGAGCGGAAAGGGTTGAAAGCGGCGAAGGGCCGGTTACGGCGAGACGCGCAGGCGTTCGATGCGGTATTCGGGCAGGCGTTCGTGCATGTCGACCGAGTGCGACGGACAGTGGGCGATGAAGGATGCGACGGCCTCATCGCCACCGAGCGGGTAATCCGTTTCGCCCGTCCAGTGCACGAGCACGATATCGGCATTCGGGGCCAAGGATGCGATTCGCCTGGCGAGCGTGGCGATCGCATGGGGTTGCAGGTAGTAGAGGATTTCCGAAAGCACCACCGCATCGTAGTCGCCGTCCCATTCGCCATCGGGAAGAAGGGCTTGCACGAAACGGACGTTCGGCAGCGCTTCGCAGGTTTTCCGGGCCGCGTCGAGCGCGATGGGCGAGACGTCCACCGCCGTCACCCGGTCCGCGCGTAGCGCGAGGTGGCGGGTCAGCTCGCCGATCGAGCAGCCCAGTTCCAGCAGGTGCGAATAGCGCGTGCGAGGCAAGGCGTCGAGGGTTCGCGCGTATTTCCGTCGTTCGTAGCGGCTCGTCCGGAAGCGCCAGGGATCCGGGTTCGCCTCGTACAAGGCATCGAAATACGCACGGCCGAAATCATTCATGGATGCGGATGAGTACCTCGTGGGGCTGGCAGAGGCGATCGACCATCTGCCGGGGCAAGGTGAAGGCCTCCTCGGCATCGTCGACGACGAGGCCGTGTTGCGAGCGATGCGCCGCGATGGCCCTGCGTTTGGCGTCCAGACGGGCCGACACGTCCAGGCGCACCCCCGAAAGGCTTTCGTCGGCCGGCGTGTCCGACATCCACGTCCATACCGGGTAGGCCCACAATGCCGCGCCCGTCTTGAGACTGGCGTCGCGGGCCCACGCAAAGGATCGGCGGTGATCGGGGTGCGGGTCGGTATCGGAGGTGACGCACACGATGGTGTCCGGCGTCATGAATGCCGCCAGCGCCTCGACGGCCTGCCCGGCGTGAGGCAGCGTCGAGAGTCCACCGTCGGGAAGGTCGAGGAAATGGGCGGCGTTCCGGCCGGGCGCGAGGATATCCACCGCTCGCGTGGCTTCTTCCCGGCGCACCCGGGCCAGCACGGCGGGCGGATGGGTGGGGGAGCCGCGATGGGAGCCCTCGCCGCTGGTGACGAAGACCACGTCGACCGCGTGGTTCAGCGCGGCGGCTGACGCGATGAGGCCACCCATGCCCAGGCTCTCATCGTCGGGATGGGGTGCGATTACCAGCAGCGATTTCCGGTCGAGCCACGACGCGACGTCGACGAGGGGGAAGCCGGCGAATACGTCGGCGTGGGAGCGGGGAGGTGTCATGTCGCCCAGCATTCCAGCAGCGGTAGACCTTTCGCAAGCACGCGGCCGGCGACGCCGTCGCGGATGGCGTCGGGCACCGGTTGGCGCAGGTAGGTGGCCAGGTCGCGCGCGATGCGCTCGACGGGATCGCCCGTCATCATCGATCGCAGGCCGAGCGAGCGCTGCGCGAGGTCGATGATTTCCATGCTTGCGCGTTCGACCGTGAGGCGAGCCATGCCGACATAGGCGATGGCGTCGTCGACGGCGACGTCCACGGTTTCCGCTCGCTTCGCCGCGCCCCAGGTCCACAGGCGAGCGGTTTCGACGAGCATCGCGGCGTCGGCCAGACGGGCTCGTTGGTACGGATCGCCGTCGCGCCGGGTGACCGACAGCGAATCGCGCATGAGGTCGACCAGGGCGGCGGCCGCGCCGAGCTGCGCGGCAACGAAGCGCCACGCGCCCGCGGAAAACGCGGGCTGGCGGTGGTAGTCGTCGTGTTTGCCGAAGAGGTCTTCGTGGCGTACCTCGACGCCGTCGAAGTCCACGGTGCCCGTCATCGTGGCGCGCATGCCGTGGACCTTCCATCCGGAAAGATCCACGCGGGCGTTCGACACGTCGGGCCAGGCCATCAACAGTTCGCCATCGCGCTCGGCCGTCACCAGCGGGCGGCGCAGGTCGCCGGCGCCCGAGCAGTAGATCTTCCGGCCACGCAATACCAAGCGCTGGCCGTCGCCCACGAGCCGCACGGGACCGTCGGGCGACGGCGCGTTCCAGACGCCCATGACGCCACCCCCGCTCACGTAGTCGACCAGTCTGCCGCGCTGCGCTTCGTCGCCGTGGGTCCACAGCAGCGCGAAGGCGTTCACGTGCCCTTCGTACAGGCGCGCCAGGGAAAGATGGGCGCCGCCGATGCCCGTGAGCACGTCGAAGAGCATGGGCATGCCGGAGGGAATCCAACCGAGTCCTTCACCGCCCTTCGCCGGCGGTAGCACGGCGGCAAGGAGCCCGGCCCTGCGCAACAGGTCCATCCCTTCGGAGGGATAAACCCCCTTGGCGTCATCCTCGATGGCGAACTCGCGGAGGCGTGGTAGCACGACCTCTGCAAGGGCGCGTTGGGCGTGGCCGACGTCGTGGGATCGGCGCAAGGGGTGGATGGTCATGCGGCGGCCTCGCGTCGGCTGGGTGCTTCGGACGCGCGCCTGAGCCAATCGCGTGCCAATTCGATCTGCGTGGGCAGGGCCGCCGGGGAAAGCGGCTTGCGTGCCAGGGCGGACACGTTGGCCTCGATCCATTGCCAGGCGCGTTCGAAATACGGGCAGGGCTCGTCGGTCAGGCGGCCGGGGACGAGACCCAGGTGCATCGCCAAGAGATGGGGCGGCATGCCCGGCTCGAACACGGCGCGGGCCCTTGCGCGGACGGATGCCCGCATGACGAGGCGATTCGTGGCTTCGAGCATCGGATCGCAGCGAGCGTTTTCCCTTCGGATGCGGTGTCGCAGCGTGTCGGCCATGCCCCCGCGGGCGCGCCCGGTCAGGCGAGCCGACGTGCGCACGCGGATGCGCGTGTCGTGGCGTACGCGTGCGCCATGGGCGGCGAGGGCAGCGACCAGCGCGCGGTCTTCGCCGCACGGTGGAGCGGGCAGGGCCGGCAGGCGGCGCAGTGCGTCGGCACGGAATCCGAGGGAGGCTCCGGAACGCGTACGATGGTTGGGCCAGGGATCGTGCTCCAGCGGATCGCAACAGGCCTCGATCTCGTCGAGCAAGGCGCCATAGGTCGCTTCGAGCCGTTGCCTCACGATCAGGTGAGCCGGCAGGGCAAGCTGCTCGTCGTGGCGTATGTCCACGTCGCCGGCCACGACGTCGCCATGCTCGAGCGCAGCGAGGTTCAGGGCAACCCAGTCGGGCCCGACCAGCGAATCGGCGTCGGTGGTCAACACCGCGGGCGTTCCCCTTCCCAGGGCCATGCCCAGGGTCACGGCACGTGCGCCGCCCGCGTGGTCGAGGCCCGTGGGCAATACGCATTCCACCATATGCCAGGGGCGTTGCCAGTGCGCGAGTACGTCGAGTGCGCGACACCAGCTTGCGTCGGTGCAACCGTTGAGCACCAGGAGCAGGCCGAACGCATCGTTCCGCAGCCTTTGGTCGTGCAGCGCCCTGAGGCACGAGGGGATGCGTTCCGCCTCGTTGCGCACCGGGATCGCCACGGTGCAGCGGATAACGCTGGCCTGCGACGCATGACCGACTTCCCTCAGGACGAGGGAGGCGTGGGCGGGGTGGGGCATGGATCCTCCGATGCGGAACGCGCGATGCCAGTCTTGCCGTGCGCTTTGTGGACATTTCGACGGTTCGGCGTGAGGGGCATGTGCACCGACGTGAACGGATCGCTAAGATCGGCCCGACATCCTGAGGGGAGAGGGTTCATGTTCACTCGTCTGTTCGTCGCCGCCGCGATCCTGACCGCCGGTCCCGCCCACGCCGCTACGGACGATGCGGACGTATTGGCACCGGTCCATGCCTTCTTCGGCGGCATGGCGACATATGACCAGGCGGCGATGCGCGCCACCGTGCAGCCCGAAGGAAGCGTGGCGCTGTTGCGCAAGGGCAAGGTGGTGCGCCGGACGCTGGGCGAGTTCATCGACGGCATCAAGCCGGGAAAGGATCGGATCGAAGAGCGCATCTACGATCCGCTGGTGCGTGTGGACGACGACCTGGCGGTGGTGTGGACGCGGTACGACTTTCGCGTCAACGGGCAAGTGAAGCATTGCGGTACCGACCTGATCCATCTGGTGAAGATGGAGGGGAAGTGGGTCATCGCCGGCGTGGCCGACAACAGTCGGGATACCTGTCCCGGATGAGCGCGGACGGGGCGTTCGGCAACGTCCTGGCAAGCGTGCGATAAGATCCGGCGACCACGGGAGGAATGGCTCATGAGCAAGCGTTGGCTGGCGTACCTGGCATTACTCGGCTGGACGGGACTGTCGGCCGCCCAATCCGCCGTTCCGGTGACCTTGCGTGCCGCCGACGGCGTCGAGGTGTCCGCGCTTTCGTACGAGGCTGCACATCCCCGCGCCTTGATCCTCCTGTTCCATCAGGCCGGTTTGGGCAAGGGGGAGTACGCCACCATCGCCCCGCGACTGGCGAAAGCGGGTTACAGCTCGCTCGCCGTCGACCAGCGATCCGGCGGCGGACTGTTCGGAACCAACCAGACCGCGGCGAAGCTCGGTCACGACGTGGGTTACCTCGATGCCAAGCCGGATCTGGTCGCCGCGCTACGCTGGGCGGAAGGCAAGCACCTTCCGGTCGTACTTTGGGGAAGCAGCTATTCGTCGTCACTCGTCTTCGTGGTGGCGGCGGAGAACCCCGGCAAGGTGGCGGCGGTGATGGCGTTTTCGCCGGGCGAGTATTTCGACGACAAGACCCTGATCAGGCGCGCGGCGGCGAAGGTAAGCGTGCCCGTCTATGTGACGTCGTCGAGCGGGAAACAGGAAGTGGACGCGGCACGGGAGATCCTCGCCGCTTCCCCGTCCACGCGGAAAGTGCAGTACGTGCCGCCTCACGGCGTGCATGGGGCGTCGACGCTTATCGTGGAGAAGGATCCGCGGGGCGCCGACGAGAACTGGAAACAGGTGCTCGGCTTTCTCGGACAGGTCACGCGCTGAGTACGAGCCGTATGACCGCGTCGCGATGACCGATTCTCAGCGATCACCGATTCTCATCGCGACGGGTTCCTGCGTGCGCAGGAGCGCCCCGAGGCACCTTCAACGATGTGGGTCGTGTCGCGTTTTCAGGCTGGGTCCTTCGCCGGGTAGCGGCAGGTCCTCGCCGCTTTTCTCGCTTCCGCGCCGCGCCGCATCCACGGCGCGTTCCACGTCTACCGCATCGCCGCGCGGTGCCTCCGGCCAAACGCCGAGTGCCTCGGTCGCCATCGGCGACGAGGAGGCATCCACGCGGTAGGCGCCCGCCTGCTCGAGAAAGTTCCGGAGATCCGATTCGCTCATGCCGCTCTCTCCGGTTTCCAGTTCGAGCCAGGCGGCACCGAGCTGTTCCGGCCCGACCTCGTCGACGCGACGGCCAGCGGGCCAGCCTTCGGTCGGCCGGTCTGCCCGATGACTCAGGGACGACACGACGTTCGACGGCGCGTTGTCGCTGCCCGCCGAGCCACGTACGCCACCGTCGGTGACGGGCAACACCCGGGACGAGGGAAAGCCGCGGGCCATCAACCGCTGCATGGCCGCCATGGCGCTGCCCTGGTCGGGGAAATGAGCGATAAGGTGGGTCATCGCCTTACTCCGGCGCCTTGGCGGGCACGAAAGGCGACACGGGGTCGCTGGCCGGGAAGGTCTCTTCCAGTGCCTCGTCGTGATTGTCCTCGTGGTGTTTCTTCTCGCGTTTTTCGTCGGCCTTGGTGGGTTGCTTCGAATCGGGTGCGTTCATGGGTTCTCCTCCTCTCGTGAGACCACCATGCGATCTGATGCGTAACGAAGTCCGCGAGACGGCGTGAACGGCCTTTCACGGGTATCCTTGTCGCCGAAGACGTATCCGTTGGAGTTCCATGGTGTCGAGCGGTCCCGAATCGACGTTTTACCTGCCCCTGCGCGAGCGCTCCGCGCTTCGCTTCCTCGAAGAAGAGCATGTGCCCGATCTCGGCGCGGAGCGGGCGGGACTGTTCGGTCTGTTGCTGCTGGCCCGCCGGCCCGATATATCGACGAAGGCGTTGTCGCGCGCGGTGTACGACGCTGAGCGAACGTTGGCGTCGCAGGAGGCGCGAATCGTGCGCCATAGTCTCGTCGCGTTCTGTCCGCCGGATTCGCTCGTGCCGGCCGAACTGGCGGCCCTGATGGAAGATCGCGGCATCGCCTTCGTCGCCGACGAGACCTTCCAGGGCATGGCATGGCGAGGTCCGGACGGATTGCTTTCGTCGGATTTCCAGAAGGCCTGCCAGGAGACCCTGCTCGATTACGCGCTACCCGTGTTCGGCGGCCGGCGTGAACTGGACGATCCCATTCCGCGCAAGACCGTGCATGCCACGACGGACCAGGTGCGCGCGTTGTCGGCCATCGTGGCCGACCTGGGCGATCGCTACGCCATCGAGGCCTATGCGGGCACGGGCAAGACGCACCTGACCTTCGCCCTGTTCGAGACCGGGCGAAGGTTCACCTACCTCACGCCGGGCACGGCGCAGCGCAAGGCGTTCCACCAGCGTGGGGGTAAAGGCGGCGATGCCGCCATCACGCTGGCGGAACTCGCCGCGCGCATGGCCCGTTCGTTCGTACGGGCCGCCGGCACGCGCTGGACGCGGGTGCCCAAGCGGGCGGAAGCCACGCGTTCCGTCGCCGAGCAGGCGGCGATGATGGGCATCGAGCCGATCGGACGGGACACGCCGCAGGCCGTGCTCGCGCGCGCCCTCGATGCGATCCGCCGTTGGTGCTATAGCGACGATCGCCGCATCGGCTACAAGCACTTCCATTGGCCCGACAGCCTGCCGGTGATCGAACGCGCCGCCTATGTGGCCCGCGCCGTCGAGGCGTGGGAAATCATGTTTTCGCTCGACGAACGCCAGGATCGCTTCGGTTTTCCGGTGCGCGTGTACCACATCGTGAAATGGCTCGACCTGGTCGGCGCCGAGATTCCCGAACTCGGCACGTTGCTCATCGACGAAGTGCACGATCTCGCCGCCCCCTGGATGTCGCTGCTGCGTCGCTACCCGGGCGGCTACGTGCTCATGGGCGATCCTTACCAGCATATCGGTGGTGGCCGCGTGTCGCGTCCGCACGACGCCAAGCCGTTGGGCATGATGCAATCGGTGCGTGCGGGTGAGCAGGTGATGCCGCTGGTACGCTCGGTGCTGCGTCGGCACAGCGAGCCGTTGATGCCCGACGAGATCAGCGGCTCACGCGATCGCCTGACGCGTCACCGCCTGTTCGGCGAGAAAGCCGCCGATCTTCCGTCGACGGGGCTGCGCGCCTACGGCAGCCTGTGGTCGATGCTGGAGCAGGCGCTTCGCCTGAAGGACGCCGGTGTACCCTATCGCTTCGTGGAAGCGAGCGCAAAGCAGTTGGTGAAGGCCACCCAGGACGCCATCCAGCTGCGCATGCACGGCGATCGCCCAAGGCATTACAGCCTGCAGGGATTCTCCACCTGGGAACAGTTCGCGGCACACATGGTGTCGTCGGGACATACCAAGGTCGTGCGGCTGTTCGAGCGCAACTTCGGCCACGGCAACCTGCAGGCGCTCATGATCGGCCAATGGCGTGGCGAGGGCGACGCGCTGACCCTGGGCCTGCTCGAAGACGCCAGAAACCTGGAATTCGGCACGGTCTACCTTTCTCCTTGCTGCTTCTCGCGCCCGCCGGGCAGCCGTTTCCTCGACGGCAAGGATGCCGCCGTGAAGGCGATCTATCTCGCGATGACGCGTGTGGAAAACGAGCTCTGGCTGCCTTACGACTGGGAAGACCGGCTCACCGATCTGTCCCGGCAGGGGTAAGCGTCGCGTCAAGGCCGGGCGGCGATGCGGTCACGGCGGTGTGACCGGGAAGGGCCCAGGATGATCACGTCATCCGGGAGCGAGGTCCGCCATGAAACCATTGATCGCCGCTGGCCTGCTGGCGTTGCTGGCCGGGCAAGTGCACGCCCAGAACGCCGATACGCCCACCCAGGTCAAGAAACAGACCGCGGGCAGCCACACGCAACGCGTGGAGGAAACGCCGCGCTCGCGGGCCCACGAGGCCGGCCAGCACTGGACGGACGGCATGAATACGAAGCGCTCGCGGGATCCGCGCGAGCGGGACGAATACGGCGCGCCCAAGGTGACGCCGCCGCCGGGGCAGGGTACCGATAACTCGGGCGGCCTGCCGAAGACGCACAAATGAGGACACGAGCATGAGCGAGGAAAAGCGGGATAACTCCCCGTCGCCGCGCGACTACGATCGCGACGTGGGCAACCGGGTGGAGAAGAAGCCGGAACGCGAGCGTGGCGGGGATTCGCCGCAGCAGACGCATGATGACGAAGACCACGGGTAGGAGGGGTTATGCAGGATCAGGTTCACAAGCCGCAATCGGGCGACCGCAACCAGAACGACGTGGCCAAGGGTGACAAGGCCATTCACGAGAAGCGCGATAAGGCAATCAAGGAGGGCGAGGAAAAGATGGACGACGCCTCGAAGCGTGACGAGGGTATTCGCTAGAACCGCTCGCCCTGCCGTAGGCACCGGCGCAGGCCGGCGCCTGCGGCGTCGGTCTCCATCAATGCGCGACCACGGCCCCTCGCGACAAAAAGTCCCCCAGCGTCAACGCCATCATGATCCCTACCCATCCCAGACCGCAGGCGAGCGCGAGACGGATCGACGGATGGCCTTCGCGCAGTTTCATGAACACCATCACCACGATGCCCGCCTTGGCCGCCGCGATCGCCAGCGACGCCACCACGTTGAATGTGCCCAGGCGAAGCCCTGCCAGCCACACGCTTAGCACGAGCAGGGCCAGCAAGGCGACGAACGCCCCGACATGCGTCTTCATGCGCGCCCCACCTGGTAATACAGCGGAAAGACGAAAATCCAGACGATGTCCACCAGGTGCCAGTAAAGCGTGCCCACTTCCAGCGGCGCATGGTTCCCGGGAAGGAAATCGCCGCGAAAGGCCAGCCGTGCCAGGACGCAGAGCAGCCCCACTCCGATCAGCACATGCAGGGCATGAAAGCCGGTGGTGACGTAATACAGCACGAAGAACAGCGCCTCATGCGGCGCGTCGTCGCCCACTTCGTCGTACCGGATGCCGGGAATCACCCCCGCCAGGTCATCGTGGCGATACTCGGCACCATGGATCCCCAGGAAGGCGACGCCCATCGTCGCGGTGAACAGCAACAGCCATCCCGCCTCGCGGGGGCGTGACCGCTTTACCGCCTGCAATGCCCATGCCGCGGTAAAACTGCTGGTCAGCAGCACACCCGTCTCGATGGCACCCAGCGGCAGGTCCGTATGCCGGCTGCCGGCCACGAAAGCGTCGGGCCACAGCACGCGCATGACCGTATAGCCGGTGAACAGCACGCCGAAGAACAGGATCTCCGTAGCAAGGAAGGCCCACATGCCCAGTTGCGCGGCCTCGTGCTGCTGGGCGAGGTCGTCGAAGGGCTGCGCGGGTTCGGGCATCGTGGCGCTCATGGGTGCACGTAGGCATAGGGGCCGTCGGTCACCACCGGCGGGCGTTCGAAATTGTGGGGCGGAGGCGGCGACGCCGTTTCCCACTCCAGCCCCTTGGCGCCCCACGGATCCGGCCCGGCGCGCTCGCCGAAACGCAGCGACCACAACAGGTAACCCACCGGCAACAGGTAGGACGCGGCGAGCAGTACGGCGCCGGCGGACGACAGCACGTTGAGCAGCGCGTATTCGTCGGGATAGCGGTAGTAGCGCCGTGGCATGCCTTCGGCCCCGGCCAGGAACTGGGGGAAAAAGGTGAGATTGAAGCCGAGGAACATGAGGATGGCGGCGAACCGCGCCCAGCCTTCCGAATACAGGCGTCCGGTGATCTTCGGCCACCAGAAATGAATGCCGCCCAGGTAGGCCATGACCGCGCCGCCGACCATGATGTAGTGGAAATGCGCCACCACGAAGTACGTATCGGTGAGGTTCACGTCAAGCGCGGTGGCGGCGAGGAAGAGCCCCGTGAGTCCGCCCAGCATGAACAGGCCGACGAAGCCGAGCGCGTAGATCATCGGCGCGCCGAAGGTGATGTCGCCTTTGTAGAGCGTCGCCGTCCAGTTGAACACCTTGATCGCCGAAGGCACCGCGATGATGAAGCTCAGGATCGAGAAGACGATGCTGGCGTACATCGACTGCCCGGCCACGAACATATGGTGGCCCCAGACGAGGAAACCGACCACGGCGATGCCGATGATCGAATACACCATGAAGCGATAGCCGAAGATCTTCCGCCGCACGCTGGCGGTGATGAGTTCGCTAACCACGCCCATGGAGGGCAACACCATGATGTAGACGGCCGGATGGGAGTAGAACCAGAAGAAATGCTGGAACAACAGCGGATCGCCGCCGAGCGAGGGGTCGAAGATGCCCACGCCGGTCAAGCGCTCGATGGCCAGCAGCGACAGCGTCATCGCCAGCACCGGTGTGGCGAGCATCATCACCAGCGATACGCCGTACATCGACCACACGAACAGGGGCAGGCGGAACCAGGTCATGCCCTTCGTGCGCAAGGTATGGATGGTAACGATGAAGTTGAGCCCGGTAAGGATCGACGAGAAGCCGACGATGAACACGCCCACCACCGCCAGCACCACGTGCGTGTTGGAGAACAGGGTGGAGAACGGCGTGTAGAACGTCCATCCGGTATCCACGCCGCCCAGGAGGAGGCAGGTCACGGTGAACAGTCCCCCGAGCAGGTAGAGGTACCAGCTGAACAGGTTCAGCCGGGGGAAGGCGACGTCGCGCGCGCCGATCATGAGCGGCAGGAGGAAGTTGCCCAGCGTGTTGGGTATGGACGGGATCAGGAAGAACCACACCATCACCACGCCATGGAAGGTGAAGGTCTTGTTGTAGGTGTCGGCGCTCATCAGGTCGCCGTGGGGTGTCGCCAGTTCCAGGCGGATCAATGCCGCGGCGATGCCGCCCAGGAAGAAGAAAAACGTGATCGCCACCGCGTAGAGGATGGCGATGCGCTTGTGGTCGTGCGTGGTCAGCCAGGAGGCCAGGGTCGAGCCTTCGGTGAGGTAGCTGGGCTCAGCGCGGTGCATGGGGCGACTCCCGTTCGGTACCACGGATCTTCAGGTAGGCGAGCAGTGCGAGGATGTCGGCCTCGTCGATCCGGTCTTTGTAGCTGGGCATGATGGGGGCGTAGCCGGCGGCCACTTCCTCGGCGGGGAGCACGATCGAATCGTGCAGGTAACGTTCGTCGGCGGTGACCTGGCGTCCGTCGGCAAGCGGCACGGTGCTGCCGTAGAGGCCCTCCAGTCGCGGCGCATGCACCGACGAGCCCGCATCGTGGCAGCCGGCGCAGCCATAGCGGGTGAAGAGCGTACGGCCGCGCTCGGCGAGGGACCCGCTGGCGTGGGCCGCGAGCCACCGGGCATGGGCGGCGGGGGTCTCCACCACCACGCTGCCACCCATGCGGGAATGGTCGGTACCGCAGTATTCGGCGCAGAACAGGTCGTAGGTGCCAGGGCGCGTGGCCGTGAACCACAGGTCGGTGTAACGGCCGGGCAGGATGTCTTGCTTGACCCGGAAGGCGGGCACGGAGAGATCGTGGATCACGTCCTGCGAGGTCATCACCAGCCGCACGGGATGCCCGGTGGCGACGTGCAACGTATCGATCTCCCGCTGGCCGCCGGGATGCTGGAACTCCCACATCCATTGCTTGCCCACCACGTAGATCGTCTCGGCGTCGGCGGGCGGCGTGCGCATGTCGATCCACAGATGGATGCTCCAGGCGAAGATGCCGACGAACAGGGCGAAGGGAATGAGCGTCCAGGTCATCTCGATGCCCAGGTCGCGATGCGACTCGCCGCTGCGATCGACGTCGCGGCCATGGCGGAAGCGCACGGCGAACACGACCATGGTCACGAAGACCGCCAGCATCACCACGACGCATAAGGCGAGCAACGCGAGAAAAAGACCGTCGATGCGGCCCGCGAAGCTGGAGGCTTCCGGCAATCCGCTCATCGGGCTCTCCTGCGCAGGCGAAGCCAGCCGGCGATCATCAGCAGCACGAAGACGCACCCCAGAACCATCATGATCCGCGAGACCAGCAGGCTATAGCGGCCGGTGGCCGGATCGTAGCCGCAGCACAGCAGCACCAGGCGGTCGATGACGCCGCCCAGCCGTCCTTGCGATGCGTCGACGAGCGCCAGCCGCAGCGCGCCGGGATCGAACGAGACGCCGAAGAAGTACCGCGAGACGTGCCCGTCGGGCGTGACCACGAGCAGGCCCGCCGGGTGGGCGTATTGGCCGTTGCGCGGATCGAGGAAGTAGCGGAAGCCCGCGGCGGCCGCGAGCGCGGGCGTGGCGTCCGACGCCTTGGCGAAAGTCCAGCCTTCGGCGTGGGCCCCCGGCTCCATGCGCGCGATCATCGAGCGGGCGTCGGCGGCTTCGGTGCCGTTCTCGCGCGGGTCGATGCCGGCGAAGACGATGCCGTAATCCTTGCCCGGCACGAGCGGCATCGTGGCGGCGGCACGGGCGATCCCGTGCAGCGTCAGGTCGCAGAGGTTGGGACAGCGGTAATAGCCGAAGGCGAGCACGAGCGGCTTGCCGTCGGCGATCTCCGCGAGGGTACGCGTGATTCCGCGATCGTCGGTCAGTCGGGTCCGCGTGGGCAGCATGGCGCCCACGTGCTGGTCGAACCCGGCGCGCCGCTCGAGGTCGGGCGGCGGCGGTACCGCGGCCATGAGCAGCGGCAGGACGATGATCAGTAAGACGAAGCGAAACACCTTCATCGCGCCGCTTCCTTTGCCATGATGTCCATGGCACGGCGCACGGGAATATGCGCACTCCGGTGGTCCGCGTCGTTCCAGCCATAGGCGTCGGCCTCGCGTGTCGCCGTCCGATAACCGGCGAGGTTGCGCGAGGGATGTTCCTGCAGGCGTGGGGCCTCCGGCAGGCGGGCGACCGGATGGGGCGTGAGCGAGTCGCCTCCCCAGATGGCCCAGCACAGGGCCGCGGTGGCGACGACCCCGGCAGCGAGTACGACTCCGATTCCCGTGAGTCGACGCAGTGCGACGGCCTGAGGTTCGTGGCTCATGGGAGCACCATCCAGGCGAGATGACAGGCCTCGCCCAGGGCGATGGATAGGGCAGCGGCGCGCAGCACGCCCACGCGACGGCGGGCCTGGCGGGCGACGAGCAGGGCGAAGGGTACGGCCAGGTGGAGCAGGGCACTCGCGACGGCCAGAGTCGCGAAGGGGCCGCGCACGCGCGGCAGGTACCAACCGGTCTCGTAGGGCTGGTCGGCGATCCACGCCGTGAGGTAGTCCACGCCCGCGAGGTATGCCCAACCGAGACAGGCGGCGAGAAGCAAGGCGCCGAGGTCCGCACGCACGTCCGGTGACGCTTTCGTCGCGGCGAACCCTGCGGCGATCGAAAGGGCCAACGAGAGCTGCATGCAGGCGAACGTGAGGCCGAGTGCCGACGAGCGCCAGGCGGGAGCCAGCGAGGCGATCCAGTCGGTGGAGAACGTGCCGCAGGCGAGAAGCCAGAGGATGAGGACGAGCGCGGGAAGGCGCCGGGCGAGCCAGGCGCCGGCGGCCCAGATCGCGATGCAGGCCAGCGTGCGCACGGCGAGGAACGTTCGATCGAAGTACCAGTGGCGCTGGGGTTCCACGGGCGTGTCGATCCATGGCAGCACGGTGCCGGCGGCGAAAAGGAACACCACGGCGCCGAGCGCGGCCAGCGGAAGCAGCCACGTGAGTCTCTCCAATGTGGCCTGCGATGCCTGCCCCCAGGCACCGCCGGTCAAACGGTGGATCGCCCGCCATGCGACGGCACCTCCCGCCATGGCGATCACGAGCAACCAGGCGAACAGCGACAGGCGAGCCATCATCGGGCCGCTCCCGGCAATGCGCGCAGCCGGGCCAGGTCTTCCGGCTGGAGACGATCCGCCGGTACGTCGCGGCTGAGTTGCAGCGCACGGATGTACGCGACGATGGCGCGTCGATCGGTGGGCGACACGCGATCCCGGTACGGATACATCACGCCCCGGCCGTCGGTGATCACGTCGTAGAAGTGATCGTCCCCGGCCTGGCGAAGGCGCGGCTCGTGGTAGCTCGGTGGTGCCGGGAAACCGCGCCTCACCACCATGCCGTCGCCGTCACCGGTCGTGCCGTGGCAAGGCGCGCAGAAGATCGCGTAACGCTGCCGACCACGTTCGAGCAGGGCCAGGGTGATGGCCGGCAAGGGAGCGCGGGATGCCGTCGAGTCGATCGGTACCGAGCCCTGGGGAGGCAGTCGCCCGGCGACGTGGTCCTCGAACAGCGGGGCCTCCGCGCCACGCTTGTAGCGCGGCTGGTCGTACATGTCGTGGACGCTGCGTTCGCAGCCCGACAGCGCGAGGATCGAGGCCAGCCCCATCGCCGACACGATCGGCTCCCATCCCTTCGGTAGCCGCCTTGCTACCGAGCGGATAGGCCCGGAATCCTTCGGTAGCGAACTTACGACCGAAGGGGTGGGAGCGGACCGTGTCCGCCAACGGGGCGAAGCGAGTGCTTTCATGCCGGCACCTCCGCATGGCGGAGCGGATGCAGCCGTTGGGCATCGTGCGCCGAGCGATGTTCGTTCCAATACGGGTCGTCCGCGTGGATGAGCAGCAGGAAACCGTCCCGGCTGGCCTCCTCGAACCATTCGACGTTGAACTCGGGGCGGTAGAGCGCCGGCCGCGACCCGGCAAAGAACGCGACGACACCGGCGATCACGGCGAACAGGATCGTCACTTCCAGCGCCGCGGGCACGAAGGCGGGCCAGCTCGCCAAGGGGCGGCCACCGGCATCGATGGGATACGCGTGCGCCGACAGGTACTGCAAGGCCATCGTACCGATGCCCCCGAGCAGTCCGGCGGCCAACATCGACGGCGCGATGCCGCGGCCCGCGCGACGCGGCGCGAGTGCTTCGACGGACCACGGCGCGAAGGTTTCCATGCGCGAATATCCCAGTCCACGCAGATGCCGCACCGCTTCGACCAACGACGCTTCGTCGGGCATTTGAATGAGGCGGCCGTAAGTCCTCATCGGGATGCCTCCGTGCGCCGCAGTTCGGCGATGGCGAGCACGGGCAGCCAGCGCACGAAGAGCAGAAACAGCGTGCCGAACAGGCCGATCGAACCGAGCAGGAACACGATGTCCCAGACGGTGGGGTAGAACATGCCCCAGCTCGACGGCAGGTAGTCACGGTAGAGGCTGGTGACGATGAGCATGAAGCGCTCGAGCCACATGCCGGCCAGCACGCCGGAGGACACGAGCACGAGTACGAGGCGGTTCCGGCGCGCGGCGGGCCACCACAGGGCCTGGATCGCCACGCTGTTGAGCGCGACGGTGGACCAGAAGGTCCACGCGTAGGCACCGTGGAGGCGATGTGCGATCACGGCGGTTTCGAAGGGATCGCCCCCGTAATACGCGGTGAAAACCTCGGCGGCATAGCCGTAGGTCACCACACAGCCCGCGGCGAGCATCAGCCTGGCCAGTTTGTCGAGGTGGACGTCGGTGATGTAGTGGTCGAGCCCGTAGGCCCGTCGCATCGACAGGCTGAGCAGGATCACCATCGCGATGCCGGAGAACAACGCGCCTGCCACGAAAAACGGCGGGAAGATCGTCGAATGCCAGCCCGGCAACAGGCCTTCGGAGAAATCCAGCGCCACCATGCTGTGCACCGAAAACACCAGCGGCACCGCGAGCGCGGCCAGGAGGCGCGTGAGCGTGGCATGCCGTCGCCAGTCGGCGGCTTCGCCACGCCAGCCGAGCGCCAGGAGGGCGTAGAACACCTGGCGACCGCGCGTGGTGGCCCGGTCGCGCACGGCGGCCAGGTCCGGCAACTGGCCCACGTAGAAGTACAGTACCGATACCACCACGTAGGTGCCGATGGCGAAGAAATCCCAGGTGAGCGCGCTGCGCCATTGCGGCCACAGGCCCATCTTGTCGGGGTAGGGCATGATCCAGTACGCGAACCACGGCCTGCCCAGGTGGAGCACGGGAAACAGGCCCGACACGGCGAGGGCGCACAAGGTCATCGCTTCCGCGTGGCGACTGAGCGCCGAGCGCCACGCTTGCCGCGTGAGGTGCAGCGCCGCCGAAATGAACGTGCCGGCCATGCCGATGCCGATCCACCAGACATAGTTGGTGATGGCGAACGACCAGGCCACCGGCATGTCGATGCCCCAGATGCCCACGCCGCGAACGAGCAACACCACGATGCCGACGGCGAGCATGACGGTGAGGGCGAGCGACACGGCGAACAGGATCCACCAGCCGCGGCCACCGTGCCGTCGAAGCGTGATGCCGGCGATCTCGTCGGTGACGGCGGCGGCGCTCATGCCTCGCTCCAGTCCGGATGCGGGTGTCGCCATGCGGCGAGATAGACGGTACGCGGGCGCGTGTTCAGTTCTTCGAGCAAGGCGTACTTGCGCGGTGAGGCGTGTGCTTTCGCCACCGCCGACGCGGGCGCGGAAAGATCGCCGAACACGATGGCGCGCGTGGGACAGGCATCCTGGCAGGCGGTGGTGACCTCGCCATCGGCGATGCGTCGTCCTTCGCGATCCGCGGAGGCATGCGCCTGCTGGATACGCTGCACGCAATAAGTGCATTTCTCCATCACGCCCTTGGCGCGCACGCTGACTTCGGGATTCCGCATGGCCTCGAGGCTGTCCCGGGCGAAGTCCGCATAGGCGAGGAAATTGAATCGCCGCACCTTGTACGGACAGTTGTTCGAACAGAAGCGCGTGCCGATGCAGCTGTTGTATACCTGCAGGTTCAGGCCCTCGCCGTCGTGCACGGTGGCTTCGACCGGACACACCACCTCGCAGGGCGCGTGCTCGCAGTGCATGCAGGGCACCGGTTGGTGATAGGTGGCGGGTGCCGTCGGCGATCCCTCGTGGTAGCGGTCGACGCGTATCCAGTGCATGCGGCGACCCAGCTTGACCTGGCCCTCGCCGACCACGGGGATGTTGTTCTCCGACTGGCAGGCGATCGTGCAGGCGTTGCAGCCGATGCAGGCGTCGAGGTCGATGGACATGCTCCAGCGGTAGTCGCCGGAGGGCGTGTCGGGGTAGAAGCTGGCGGGAGCGCCGCGCGAGGGTTGCAGGGGACGGTCGGGCGTTCCCACGCGGATGATGTCCCGTCGCTGCATGTCCTGATGGCCCTGGGTCAGGGCCAGTTCGGTGCGTTCGCTCAGGGGCGTGAGGGTGAGGCCGCGTGCGTGCCATTGCCCGTCGCGGGCGCGCAGCGCGTAGGCGTCGTAACCGTGACCCGCACCCAGTCCCGTGCGACGACCGTGGCCGAGGGTGACGGTGACGCTGCGTTCGGCCTGGCCAGGCACCACGAGCACGGGAGCGTCGACGTGACGGCCGTCGAGGTCGAGTCGCACCCTGTCGCCGTCGCGCAAGCCGCGGGCACTCGCCAGCGTGGGCGATATCCATGCGGCGTTGCCCCAGGCCTGCGTGGTGATGGGATGCGGCAATTCCTGCAACCACGCGTTGCCGGCATGGCGGCCGTCCCAAAGATGCGGGTCGGGGCGGAAGACGAGTTCGAGGGTCTCGTCGGCAGGGGCCGGCGTTTCGTCGTCCGCCGGCGACGCCGAGGCATCGGCGGAGGTGTCGCCGTGGAAGATCCCGTCGCGTAGCGCTTCGGTCCAGGCATCGTCGTCCGCGAGCATGGGCCACGTGTCCCTGACGCGGCGCAATGGATCGTCGGTCACGCCACCGAGCAGCAGATCCACCAGCTCGTGCGCGGAACGGCCGTCGACGAGCGGTGCGATCACGGGTTGCACGATGCTGGCGACATCGTCGGCCTGTCGCAGGTCGGACCAGTGTTCGAACGGGTGCAGTGCCGGGAGGTGCCACTGCGACTGCGCTGCCGTTTCGTCGACGTAGCGGCCGAGGTGGATCGTGTTTCGCGCATGGAAGGCGAATCCGGGAAGGCTGTAGGCCGGATTGCTCTCCAGCACCAGCAAGGTATCCACCCGCCTTGCCTCGAGCTGGGCGAGCAGGTCGGCGGTGTCGCCGGATGAAGCGCGCGTCGGTGCGGTATCGCGGCCGAGACGCCGGTTGATCGCGTCCACGGTCGCGTGGGCCGAAGGCGGCAGGTAGGGACCTGCCAGCACCAGCGCATGACCCCGGTGATCGAGCAGGTCCTTCGCGATGAGCCCGATGCGATCGGCGACGTGGCGATCGCCGGCCATGCCGGCCATGGAGGGCGAGGGAAGTCCGCAGGCCCGGGCGAGCATCCCGATGAGAACGGGAATGTCGCCGGCCGCCACGGGCCACACGTGATCGGCGTTGCGCCCGGTGAGCGAGGGCGTGGGTTCGATGGCGTACAGCCGGGTCGTCAGTTCGGTGTCGGCGCGTGCCGCGGCGACATCGCGCGCATGGCGGACGTGTCCGGGAGCCGTGCCGAGCGGGTCGGCGTCGAAGGCCACGATGATGCGCGTATCCGCCAGATCCCATGTGGCATGCGCCGCGCCGGCGGGTTCATGGACGTGCCAGTGCGCGCCCGGGTAGCGCCTTAGCAAGGCATCGCGCTGTCGCGCCAGCGTCGGCGAACGGATGGCTCCGCTCAACACGTGCAGGCCGTCGCCCGAGGCGGCGAAGCGATGCCGGAGGTCGGCGGCTTCCGTTTCGAAGTCGGTCCAGCTCGCGGGCTGGCCTTGGCGCAACGGCGCACTCGAACGGGCGGGGTCCCAGAGATCGAGGATGGCCGCCTGCATGCGCGGATCGCTACCGCCGAGCGTGGCGGGGTGCTTCGGATTGCCGTCGACGTGCATCGGCCTGCCGTCGCGCAGTGCCACCAGCAGGCCGACGACGTCATTGCCGGTGTCGATCGCCGTGGCATAGCGCGCACGATGCCGCGCCGTGTCGCCGCCGCGACCCAGTTCGGGCACGATGCGTTCCGGTGGCGGACCCGAACACGCGCCGAGGCCGGCGAACGCGATCGAGGCACCGAGCAGGCGCAGGAAGCCCCGCCGATCCAGCGTGGGCTCGATCGAGGCCAGTCCGGGCCAGGCGTCTTCCAGCAACGGACGCTTCGATGCGTCATCCAGCAGTTCCTCGAGGGCGCGCCAGAAGCGTGGCGTGCCGGGAGCGGGCAGGGCATCGCGGAGGGCGTCGGCGGCATTCATCGATGGCAGACCGAGCAGTCGGTGAGGCGTCGACGATCGACCCGGTAGGCGTCGACCAGGTGCATGCCCAAGGCATCGTCGTCGGGGGACGGATCGCGCAGCGCGAACACCTCGTCGCGCGGCCGTATGGCGCGCTCGGGATGGCGATGGCAATCGAGGCACCACTTCATCGTCAGCGGGGCCACGCGGCGCATCAACGGCATGCGTTCGACATGGCCGTGGCACGACACGCAGCCCACGCCCTTGGCGACATGCACGGAATGATCGAAGTAGACGAAGTCGGGCAGGTCGTGCACGCGCGTCCAGCGCAACGGCACGCCAGTGCGCCAGCTTTCGACGAGGGGTGCCAATACGGGCTGGTCCGTAAAAAGTTGCGAATGACAGGTCATGCAGGTGGACACCGGCGGCATGCCCGCGAACGCGTCGGTCTCCACGGTCGAGTGGCAGTAACGGCAATCGAGCCCGACCTCGCCGACGTGATGCTGGTGGCTGAAGGGCACCGGTTGTTCCACGGCCTCGTCTTCACTCCCCGGTCCTGCGGTGACCACCCGCCACGCCGCCACGCCGGCGACGGCGACGACGAGTACGGCGAGCGCCATCAACGTGGCATAGAGGCCGGAGCGTGGATGGAATATCTGGGCCATACCCCTCGGACTCCGGCATAACCCGTTCGACGCTAGTGGCGCGACCGTGCGCGAGATGTGAAGCGCTCCATGCGCGACGTATACCGGACGTGGCCGTTTTCGGGCGGACGATGAACGCGATCGAGGTCCCACGCGAGAGGAGAGGGCATGTCCGGCCTGGAATTCAGCATCGTCGTCGACGGCCTTCCGCGCGATGCCCATGACGGCGAACGACTCGTCGACCTGTTCGTTCGCCACGGCATCGAGATACCGCACGTCTGCTACAACGAAGCCCTCGGGCCCTTGCTGACGTGCGATACGTGCTGGGTGGACGTGGACGGCGAACCCGCGCGAAGCTGCGACGTCGTCGTGCGCGAAGGCATGACGGTCTCCACCCGGGATGCGCATTCGCTTGCTTCACGCGAGGAGGGCATGGATCGCGTGCTGTCGAAGCACGAGCTGTACTGCACGGTGTGCGAACACAACACGGGCGACTGCACCCTGCACAACACCGTCGTGGCGATGGACATGCCGATCCAGCGTTACCCCTTCGTGCGCAAGCCCTACCTGAAGGACGCCAGCAACCCGTTCTACACCTACGATCCCGACCAGTGCATCCTCTGCGGCCGGTGCGTGGAAGCCTGCCAGAACGTCGAGGTGAACGAGACGCTGAGCATCGACTATGCCTCCGAGCATCCGCGCGTGCTCTGGGATGGCGGCGAACGCATCGACGGCTCCAGTTGCGTGTCGTGTGGGCACTGCGTGACGGTTTGCCCATGCAATGCCTTGATGGAAAAGACCATGCAACCGGACGCCGGTCCCTTCACGGCGATTCCCGAGGAAACCAAGCGCCCGCTGATCGATATCGTGAAGAACCTGGAACGCACCATCGGTGCTCCGCCGATTACCGCGGTCTCGGAGATCGACGCGAAGATGCGGCAGGCGGAGATCCGTCGCACCAAGACCGTATGCACGTACTGCGGCGTGGGCTGCTCGTTCGAGATGTACACCCGCGACCGGCACATCCTCAAGGTGCAGCCGAGCCAGGGACCGGCCAACGGCATCTCCACCTGCGTCAAGGGCAAGTTCGGCTGGGATTTCGTCAACGATCCCGCGCGGCTCACCACGCCGCTGATCCGCGAGAACGGCGCGTTTCGCGAGGCGGGGTGGGACGAGGCTCTCGATCTGGTCGCTTCGCGGTTGCGCGCCGTGCAGCATCGTTACGGCCCCAAGGCATTGGGCTTCATCGGCTCGAGCAAGGCCAGCAACGAGGAGGCTTATCTCACGCAGAAGATCGCGCGCCTCATCTTCGGGACCAACAGCGTCGACAATTCGTCGCGCTACTGCCAGAACCCCGCCACGATGGGCCTGTTCCGTACCGTGGGCTACGGCGGCGACGCGGGTTCCATCGCCGACATCGCCTCGGCCGAACTGGTGGTGCTGGTGGGCTCCAATACGGCCGAATGCCATCCGGTGATCGCATCGAAGATCAAGCGCTCGCGCAAGCTTCGCGGGCAGAAACTGATCGTGGTGGACCCTCGCCGCCACGAGATGGCCGAGCGCGCCGACATCCATCTGTGCGGCAGGCCCAGCACCGACCTGGTCTGGGCCAGCGCCACGGCGCGCTACATCTTCGACCAGGGGTGGGAGGACAAGGCGTTCCTCGCCGAAAAGGTCAATGACGTGGAGGCCTATCGACGCTCGCTGGAACCTTTCACGCTGGACTTCGCCGAGCGGATCACGGGTCTGTCGCGCGACGACTTGGTCGCCGCCGCCACCGTGATCGCCCAAGCGAAAAGCGTCTGCCTGCTATGGGCCATGGGCATCACCCAGCACACGCACGGATCGGATACCAGCACGGCGCTGTCGAACCTGCTCCTGGTGACCGGCAATTACGGCAGGCCCGGCACGGGTGGCTATCCCATGCGCGGACACAACAACGTGCAGGGCGCCAGCGATTTCGGCTGCCTGAAAGACGTCTATCCCGGGTACGAGAAGGTCACCGACGCCGCCGTGCGGGCGAAGTGGGCCAAGGCCTGGAAGGTGCCGGTCGAACGGCTCTCCGACGAGGCCGGTCTCGACAACTTCCAGATGGTCGTCGAGGCCGCCAAGGGCAACGTCAAGGCGATGTGGGTCATCGGCGAGGAGACCGCCATTTCCGATGCCGACACCGCCAACGTCGAGAAAGCCTTTGCCGGGATCGAGTTCTTCGTGGTGCAGGACATGTTCCTGGGCCGCACGGCGCAATTCGCCGACGTGGTGCTGCCGGCGTGCCCCAGCCTGGAAAAAGACGGCACCTTCACCAATACCGAGCGCCGCATCCAGCGTTTCCACCAGGTGTTTCCGCCGCTGGGCGACAGCAAGCCCGATTGGTGGATACTCAACGAGGTCGCGAAGCGGCTGGGCCACGACTGGGGATATACGGGACCTGCCGACGTGATGCACGAATGCGCGGGCGTCGCGGAGATGTTTGCCGGCGTGACCTACGAACGGCTCGAGGGTTGGCGGTCGTTGCAATGGCCGGTGCGCGAGGACGGCACCGATACGCCGCTGCTCTATACCGACGGCTTCAAGTTCCCCGACCGCAAGGCGAAGCTGTATCCGCTGGAATGGAAGGAGCCCGGCGAGCAGGCCGACGCCGAGTACGACCTGATGGTCGACAACGGTCGCCTGCTCGAGCATTTCCAGTCCACCAACCAGTCGGGGAAGGGAGGGCGCATCACGTCGCTGTCGCCGGAATGGTTCGTCGAAGTGGGGCCCGACCTCGCGCGGGAACGCGGTATCGAGGACGGCACCTGGGTGCGACTCGTATCGCGCCGCGGCAGCGTGGAGCTGCGCGCGCTCGTGACCGACCGGGTGCGTGGCAATACGCTGTACCTGCCCATCCATCATTCCAAGCCCGGCGTGAACGCGCTTACCGGCGAGCATCACGACCCCGACGTGAACACGCCCGGTTACAAGGAACTCGCCGTGCGCATGGAGAAGCTCGATCGTCCGCAGGGCGAAACGCCGCTACCCCGCCGTAATTTCCGTTACGGTACGCGCACGCCCAACCATGGGCCCGACGCCACCACCAAGTGGTCGCGCGACGATTACGTGCCGCCGCCGACGCGCATGGCCCATCCGGAGAAACTGTAATGGCCGAGCCTGTCGAATACCGCCCGAGGCCCACGCCGACCGAGCCCTCGGCATACGAGGAACTCGACCGCCTGGTGCAAACGCTGCATGAGCAAGGTCTGCTGCGATTGGCGAACGATCTCGCCTCCGCGAACAAGGGCATCGTGGAGATCCTCGTACGGGGCCTCAGCACGCCTGGCGCGCAGAATGCGCTGCAAAACCTGGGCGCCGCGGCCATGGTGTTGGGGCGCGTGCCCCCCGGAACGTTCTACCGCGTCGCGGACGCGGCGCGGCTGGCGCTCGCGCGGCTTACCGAGGGTTCCGCCGATCACCCGGCCCCCGGGGTTCGGGGGGCCTATCGCCTGCTCAACGACGACGACGCATGGCGTACGCTGGGACCGCTCGCGGAAGCGCTCGGTGTATTCGGTCGGGCCATGTCGCGACCGCCGCCGGAGCGACCGATCACGGAGTATTCGGGGAAGGAAAGCGAGGCGTGAAGGCGCCATATCTACGGTGACCTTCGCCGATACGATCGGCTCCCACCCCTTCGGTAGCGGCCTTCCTACCGAAGGGGTGGGAGCCGATCGCATCGGCGAACCGGGCGAAGCGGCGCCTATGCCATGCCCGCGCCGGGCGCCCCATGCGAGAGTTCCCGCGAAATCTCCGCCGCCGCGTCCATCACCAGGCGCGACGTCGCCTTCATGTCCACCTTTGCCCCGCGACGCGCCAGGAACGGCACCGTCAGGGCGCACACCGCGTGGTTGCCTTCGACGATCGGCGCGGACAGGTCGGTCACCCCATCCACCACCTCGCTCGGGATACGCGCGAGTCCGGCGGCGCGAATGTCCTTGACGGTCGCTTCGATCTTGGCGCGCTTGAGGCCTGGCTCGTGTTCGAGCAGGGTGCGCAACCAGCGTTGGCGGATATCGTCGGTCTGCCAGGCGAGCAGCACGTAGCCCGAGGCCGAGTGCGACATCGGACGACGGTGACCCACGCGCACCACCAGACCGGTCTCGCCGGGCGGGTCCACGCGGGCGATCACCACGATCTGCTCCTGCGAGGGCACCACGAGGTGGCACGATTGATCGATGTCGTCGGCGAGCCGGTGCATCACGGGCATCGCCGTTTCGACGAGATTCTTTACCGGTGGCTGTTCCATGCCGAGACGGAACAGGCGCGGTGTGAGCGAATAGGCTCCTTCGCCGTCGGGACGCGCGATGTAGTCGCGCTCCTCGAGGACCTGGAGCATGCGGAAGATCTCGCCGCGCGAGCGGCCGACGCCTTCGGATATCTCGGCGATGGACAGCGGTTGCGTTGCCCTGGCAAGCAACTCGAGGATGTCCAGTCCCTTGTCGAGGGCGGGGGCACGGTATTTCGGCGACTCTGCGGGCATGGCATTCCGTGGCGGCGTGAAAGGATGGCGCGTGGCGAGTCTAGCTTCGGGGCGCGTCGGATCGCCATACGCGCCCGTCCATGTTGCGTCGCAGCTTGTTATGCAGGTAAATATCGAGTTTATATTTGGACAATATACGGGGCGGGTCATGAGGAGGGAAGCATGCAGCAGCACGTCGCGCTAGACACCGCGGCCCGGCAGGGCCTGGCCCGGGCGGCCCTGTTTCCGTTGGCGCTGATCGTCAGCCTCTTCTTCCTCTGGGGTGTGGCGAACAACCTCAACGACGTGCTGGTGGCCCAGTTCAAGAAGGCCTTCACGCTATCGGATTTCCAGGCCGGTCTCGTGCAGAGCGCGTTCTACCTGGGCTACTTCCTCGTCGCGCTTCCGGCCGGCATCTTCATGCGCCGCTTCGGCTACAAGGCCGCGGTGGTGTTCGGCCTGTTGCTTTACGGCATCGGCGCCTTGCTGTTCTGGCCGGCCGCGGCCACGGCCACCTATGCCACGTTTCTCGTCGCGCTGTTCGTGATCGCGGCGGGACTGGCCTTCCTGGAGACGTCCGCCAATCCCTACGTCACCTTGCTCGGTCCGCGTGAATCGGCGGCGTCGCGACTGAACCTCGCCCAGGCCTTCAATCCGCTGGGTTCCATCACCGGCGTGCTGATCGGCCAGCATTTCATCTTCACGGGTGTCGAGCGTTCGCCCGCGGAGCTGGCCGCGATGGACGCCGCCGCCCGCACCGCTTTCATGAAAAGCGAGGCGGCGGCGGTACAGATGCCCTACCTGGCGATCGGCCTGGGCGTGATCGCGTGGGCCGCCATCATCGCGATCACGCGTTTTCCGCCCGCCACCGTCGCGGACGAAGCGCGTGCGGCGGAGAAGGGCGTGCTGGGCCGCCTGCTGCGCGACTGGCGTTTCATGGCGGCGGTAGCGGCGCAGTTCTTCTACGTGGGTGCTCAGGTGGCGGTGTTCAGCTACATGATCCGCTATGCGCAGGCGACCATGCCGGGCACCGCCGAACGCACCGCGGCCAACTACATCACCGCGGGCCTGCTGTGCTTCATGGCCGGGCGGTTCGCCGGCGCCGCGCTGATGAAACACCTGCGCCCGGCGCGCGTGCTGGGTACGTTCGCCGCGATCAACGTCGCGCTCGCGGCGTTCGCCGCCTTCGTGCCGGGCCAGATGGGCATCTACGCGTTGGTGGCCTCCAGCTTCTTCATGTCGATCATGTACCCCACCATCTTCGCGTTGGGCATCGAGGGGCGTGGCGACACCGAGCGCAAGTTCGGCGCTTCGTTGCTGGTGATGTCCATCGTCGGCGGCGCGGTACTCACCGCGGTCATGGGCGCTACGTCCGACCGCCTGGGCATCGCGCATGCGATGGTCGTGCCGATGGTCTGCTTCGTGGCGATCTTCGCCTTCGCGCTGATTCGCCGGGAGGCACGCGCATGACCTGGCAATGCCTCGCCCTCGACCTGCGCGACGATCCGGCGCTGATCGCCGAATACGAACGCTGGCATCGGAAGGAATTCATCTGGCCGGAGATCGTCGCGTCGATCCGTGACGCGGGAATCCTCGACATGCAGATTTTCCGCACGGGGAACCGGCTGGTGATGTTGATGCGGGTGGGGGAGGACTTCGACGCCTCCGCGAAAGCGGCGGCGGATGCGGCCAGCGAGCGCGTGCAGGCCTGGGAGGCGTTGATGTCGACGTTCCAGCAGCCGTTGCCGTGGGCGAAGGATGGGCAGAAGTGGGTGCCGATGGAGCGGATTTTCGATCTGGCGGTATGCGGCTGAACGGGACGCTAGACACCGGGTTCCTGCCTTCGCAGGAAAGACACGAGGGGGATACCCTCTACGGTCAATCTTGTCGTCCGTCGTTCCTGCGAAGGCAGGAACCCAGAGTCTTCGCGCGGCGGGTGCGGCCCGTCATCCGCGCCAAAGAATGTCCGAAGATACCCGCGTCGCATCCAACGCACCGGTCAATGCCATGCTCACGCTCAACTCCCGCCGGATGATCTCGATGGCCTTCGTCACCCCGGCCTCGCCACCCGCCCCGAGCCCATAGAGAAACGCCTTCCCGATCAACCCGGCCCGCGCCCCCAGCGCGAGCGCCTTGAGCAGGTCCTGTCCGCTCGTGATCCCGCTGTCGAACAACACCTCGATATCGCCGCCCACGGCATCCACGATGGACGGCAGCACGTCGATGGTCGCGGGTACGCCGTCCAGCTGGCGGCCGCCGTGGTTGGACACCACGATCGCATCCACCCCATGCGCCACCGCCTGGCGCGCGTCCTCGGCGTCCATGATGCCCTTGACGATGAGTTTCCCCGGCCAGATCTCACGGATCCACTCCAGGTCGTTCCAGGTAAGCGTCGGATCGAACTGAGCGGCGATCCACTGCGCAAGCGTCGTGAGGCTGTCGGCGCCCTTGATGTGGCCGTCGAGGTTGCCGAACGAACGGCTGGGCGCGTTGAGCACGCTCCAGATCCAGCGTGGCTTGCTCGCGATGTCGAAGAGGTTGCGCAGGGTCACCTTGGGCGGCACGGTCAGGCCGTTCTTGATTTCGCGATGGCGCTGCCCTTGCACGGTGAGGTCCGCGGTGAGCATCAGCGCGGAGCAGCCCGCCGCATGGGCGCGTCGGATGAGATCGCGGGTGAAGCCGCGGTCGCGCATCACGTACACCTGAAACCAGAACGGCGTCTCCACCGCCGCGCGAACCTGCTCGATGGAACAGATGGACACCGTGCTGAGGCAGAACGGAATGCCTGCCTTCGCCGCCGCGCGCGCGCCGCGGATCTCGCCGCTGCCGCATTGCAGTCCCGCCATGCCGGTGGGTGCGATCGCGAGCGGCATGCTGACGGGCTGGCCCGCGATGGTGGTGGCGAGCGAGCGGTGGTCGACGTCGCTCATCACCCGCTGGCGGAAGCGGATGCGTTCGAACGCACGGCGGTTCTCGCGCAACGTGACCTCGTCGTAGGAACCGCGATCGGCGTACTCGAAGAACGCGCGCGGCACGCGGCGACGCGCGAGTTCGCGCAGGTCGGCGATGTTCGTGACGGGCGTGGGCATCTGGCGTCAGCCGCCGGCGGCCAGGGGCAGGGCGCGCCACACGATGCCGTCGGGAAACAGGTGATCGCGCACCGAGGCCTCGTGCATCTGAGCGGAGAAACCCGGTGCATTCGGTGCCAGGTAACGCCCGCGTTCGATGCGCACGGGATCGACGAAATGTTCGTGCAGGTGGTCCACGAACTCGATCGCGCGGTCTTCCTTCTTGCCGGTGATGGCGACGAAATCGGCCATGGCCAGGTGCTGCACCAGCTCGCACAGGCCCACGCCGCCGGCGTGGGGGAACACGCGTACGCCGAAATGCGCCGCGAGCAGCAGGATGGCGAGGTTTTCGTTCACGCCGCCGACGCGCGCGGCGTCGATCTGGATGAGGTCGACCGCCTCGGCCTGCAACAGCTGCTTGAAGATGACGCGGTTCTGCCCGTGTTCGCCCGTGGAGACCGGCGTGGGTGCGATGCCGCGGCGGATGGCCGCGTGGCCCAGCACGTCGTCGGGACTGGTGGGCTCTTCCACCCAGGCCAGTCCGACGTTTTCCAGCGGACGCAGCCATTCGATGGCGGTGCCGACGTCCCAGCGCTGGTTGGCGTCCACCGCGATGGCGATGTCGGGCCCGACCGTTTCGCGGGCGAGGCGGCAGCGGCGGATGTCGTCTTCCAGGCGCAGGCCCACCTTGAGCTTGATGGTGCGGAACCCGTCCTCTACCGCCTGGCGCGCGAGACGCTGCATTTTTTCGTCGGTGTAACCCAGCCAGCCGGGCGAGGTGGTGTACGCCGGATAGCCTTCCGTTTCCAGCTGCGCGATCCGCTCGCGCTTGTGCGGTTCGGCGTCGCGCAGGATCGCCAGCGCCTGCTCGGGCGTGAGCGCGTCGGTGAGATAGCGGAAGTCGACCTGGTCGACGATCTCCTCCGGCGTCATGTCGGCGATGAAACGCCAGAGCGGCTTGCCCGCGCGGCGCGCGGCCAGGTCCCAGGCGGCATTGATGACGGCGCCGATGGCCATGTGCATCACGCCCTTTTCCGGGCCCAGCCAGCGCAATTGCGAGTCGCCGTTGAGTTCGCGGGCGAAGGCGCCGAGGTTGCCCGCGACGTCGTCGACCGCGCGCCCCACCACGACGTGTTCCAGGGCGGCGAGGGCGGCGGTCTGCACGTCGTTGCCGCGGCCGATGGTGAATACCAGGCCGTAGCCGGCCAGGCCGTCGGGGCTGTCCGTGCGCAGCACCACGTAGGCCGCCGAATAGTCGGGGTCGGGATTCATCGCGTCGGACCCGTCATGGGCCAGCGAGGTCGGAAAGCGGACGTCGAACGTGTCCAGCGCCGTGATTTTCACCATGCGATCCGGCCTCCAGCGCCGGCAACTCGAATAAGGTCAGGATCGGTCCGACGGGTGGGCCACCACGTCCTGGCGTTGCCGGCCCAGTCCCTCGATGCCCAGTTCGATGACGTCGCCGGGCTTGAGGTAGGTGGGCGGCTTCAAGCCCAGGCCCACCCCGGCCGGCGTGCCGGTGCTGATGACGTCGCCGGGCATCAGCGTCATGTAGCGGCTGATGTAACTCACCAGCGCGGCGACGCCGAACACCATGGTGCGCGTGTTGCCGGCCTGGTAGCGATGGCCGTTCACTTCCAGCCACAGCGACAGGTTCTGCGGTTCGGCCACCTCGTCGCGGGTGACCAGCCACGGTCCGATCGGGCCGAAGGTGTCGCAGCTCTTGCCCTTGACCCACTGGCCGCCGTGCTCCAGCTGGAATGCGCGCTCGGAAAGGTCGTTGATGACGGCGTAGCCGGCCACGTGGTCGAGTGCGTCGTCGACGCTCACGTCGCGGGTGATCTCGCCGATGATCACGCCCAGTTCCACTTCCCAGTCGGTCTTCACCGAGCCGCGGGGGATCACCACGGTGTCGTTCGGGCCGCCGATGGCGGTGGTGGCCTTCATGAACAGCACGGGCTGTTCGGGCACGGGCGCGCCCGTTTCCGCCGCGTGGTCGGCGTAGTTCATGCCGACGCAGATCATCTTGCCGATGCCCGAAACGGGTGCGCCGTAGCGCGGCTTACCCTCGACCAGCGGCAGCGTGGAGGGATCGATGGCGGCGAGGCGGCGCAGGCCCGCGTTGCCGATGGCGTCGCCGGCGAGGTCGGTGACCACGCCGGAGAGGTCGCGCAGGCGTCCGTCGCCGTCGATGAGGCCCGGCTTTTCCTGGCCGGGCGCGCCGTAGCGGGCGAGTTTCATGGGGTCTCCCTTAGTTCGACCAGCCGCCGTCGATGACGTGCACGGTGCCGGTGGTGAAGGACGATTCGTCGGAAGCGAGGTAGACGGCGAGGGCGGCGATCTCGTTCGCGTCCCCCAGGCGGCCCATCGGCTGGCGTTCGATGAAGCCGCGCCATGCGGCGTCCTCGTCGCCGCCCAGGGCGCGCACGCGGTCGCCCAGCGACGGCGTTTTCACCGTGCCGGGGCAGATGGCGTTGCAGCGCACGCCGCGCGATACGTAATCGGCGGCGACCGAACGGGTGAGGCCGATTACGGCGGCCTTGGTGGTGCCGTAGGCGAAGCGGTTGGGCACGCCCTTGATGCTGGAGGCCACCGAGGACATGTTCACGATGCTGCCCTTGCCGCGCTCGAGCATGCCGGGCAGCACGGCGCGGCAGGTGTGGAACATGCTGTCGACGTTGATCGCGAAGGAACGGCGCCAGTTCGCTTCGTCGGTATCGAGGATGGTGCCGGCGTGCACGAAGCCCGCGCAGTTGAACAATACGTCGATGGCGCCCGCGCCGTTCACCGCGGCCCGGATCTGCGCCGGATCGGTCACGTCCAGGCGTTGCGTGGCGATCGACGGGCACTCGGCCTTCAAACTGGCGAGCGCCGCCTCGTCGATGTCGGTGGCGATCACCGTCGCGCCTTCCGCGGCGAACGCCAGGGCGGTGGCGCGGCCGATGCCGGCCCCCGCGGCGGTGACCAGGGCATGCTTGCCTGCGAGGCGGCCGCTCATGCCTGGCTCCCGTCGCGGCGACCGGATGGGTGGGAGCCGACCCTGTCGGCGATGCCTGCGAAGCGCGGTCCCTGGGTCATGATGAGGTCCTCGATGCGATGGAATAGGTGGCGAGCGCGTTGCCGCCGAAGACGGCGTCGGCCGCGCCGGGCGCGTGGCGTTGCACGAGCCCGTGAGCGCAGGTCTTCCACGCGTCGTAGCTGGCGTGCGTGGTGAGCACCGGCCAGTCGCTGCCCCACATCAGGCGCGACGGACCGAAGGTGTCGAACAGGTGGGCGACGTAGGGCTCCAGCGCGTGTTCGTCGGCGGTGGGGCCGGTCAGCGTGAGCAGTCCGGATAGCTTGCAGTACACCTCGGGCATCCGCGCGAGGCGCGCGATGGCGCGGCTCCACCCGGCGAATCCGTCCGCGGCGATGTCCGGCTTGGCCGCGTGATCGATCACCGTGCGCACGTCCGGATGCCTGGCCAGGCGTTCGTGCAACGCGGGCAGGTGACGGGCGTCGACGAGGGCGTCGAAAACGAGGCCTCGGTCGCGCAGGGCGTCGAAGGCGCCGTCGAGCGAGGCCGAGGCCAGCCATCCGGTGTCGGGAATGTCCTGCACCATGGGGCGGACGCCGCAAAGGAGCCCGCGTCCGTCGGCGATCAGTGCATCCAGGCGCGCGGCCACGTCGGCGGCCTCCATGTCCACCCAGCCGACCACGCCGAGTACGTCGGGCACGGTGGCCGCCAGCTCGAACAGGTAACGCGTTTCGCGCTCGTCGGGCGCCGCCTGCACGAGGATGCATGCATCGGTGAGGTGGGCGGCATCCTCGGGGAGGAAGCGGCGTCGCAACGCCGCCGGCGCCTCGGCCAGCCAGCCGTAATGCAGGCGCGATGGATTCCAGTAATGCCGGTGGGCATCGACGATCATGGCGTGGGCACCCCGGCTTCGATCAAGCCTGCCGCGTGAAGCGCATCCCACGTGGCGGCGGGTACGGCATCGCGCCGCCGGGACAGCGCGGCATCGACTTCCTGCACGGAACGCAGCCCGCAGACCACGCTGGCTACTGCCGGATGAGCCAGCGGAAACTGCAGCGCGGCGGCGCCGACGCTGGCGCCCGTCTCGCGACAGATGTCGTAGAAGCGTTGGGCGCGCGCGCGAACGTCCGGCGTGGCCGGCGCATAGTCGTACGTGTCGCCGGGACCGTCGTTGCCGCCGAGCAGGCCCGAGTTATACGGCCCGGCAACGAGGATCGAGGTGCCCGCGGCTTCGGCGCGCGCCATCACGTCGCGACTGGCGTGCTGTTCGAACAGCGTGTAACGCCCGGCGAGCATGATCGTGTCGAGGGGAAAGCGTGCCATCACCTCCAGGCAGACCGCCTGTTCGTTCACGCCGATGCCGATGGCGCCGACCAGGCCTTCCTCGCGCATCCGCGCCATGGCGGGCAGCGATTCGTCGAGCGCCTGGGCGAGGATGCGCGGATGGTCGGCGCCATGCGTGAGGGCACCGATATCGTGCAGGAAGAGGATGTCGACGTAATCCGTGCGCAGGCGGTGCAGGCTGGCCTCGAGACTACGCCGCAGGCCGTCGCGGCTGTAATCGAAGCGCGCGCGACGCCCCTGGACGGCGAACCCGTCGGCTCGGCCGTCGCGGCCTTCGGCATCCTCGATGACGCGGCCCAGCTTGGTGGACACCGTATAGGTGTCGCGCGGTATCTCGGCCAGCGCCGCACCGAGACGGGTCTCACTGAGACCGAAGCCGTAGTAGGGCGCGGTGTCGAAGTGGCGGATGCCTTGGCTCCATGCATGGCGGATGGCGTCGAGCGCCTGGGCCTCGGGCACTTCCGCATAGAGATTGCCCACGGGAGCGCCACCGAAGGCGAGGGGCGAGAGCGGCTTTCCCTGGGGCATTGCAGGATTCCGAAGCAGTATGAGCGTTGATGAATACTACGTTTATATGTGAACTTGTCTAGTACCGTATCCGAAGGCGGTCGCTTCGATCATGCGCCTGGCCGTAGGGGCTCGACCTGCACCCGGTACGACGGTTTGCGAAAACGCCCGCACGCTTTCATAGAAAGTCCGTTGCGTCGCAGCTTGCTCCACGCAGAACGTATGTGAATACTGAGTTCGCCAGTGAACGGATTCGCAGGAAACGTGCATCCTGAAAATGACAACGTTGTCGGCGAGGGGTCGGCGGGTTGGCGTTCCCTGGACGGTGTTTCCCGCAGGCACTGAAGGCGCCGAGGCCAACGGCGCGATGTCCATCCAAGACCAAGAAAGAAACGCGCGCCCGCAAGGGCGGGCCCCACCACGCCATCGTTTCGGGGGAGACACCATGACCAACGGCAAGACCTTGCTGTGCGCGAGCATCCTTTGCGCGCTCGCCACCGCAACCCACGCGCAGGACGCGGGTTCCACGCAGCCCGCGCAGGAGGCCAAGCCCCGGACCGCGCAACAGCGCGCCGAGGAAAAGCAGGCGCAGCAACTGCAGGAGGTGACCGTCACCGGTTACCGCGGAAGCCTGGAAAAGGCCATCGACGTCAAACGCAACGCCAATGCGGTGGTGGATGCGATCAGCGCCACCGACATCGGCAAGTTCCCCGATACCAACGCCGCCGAGTCGCTTTCGCATCTGCCGGGCATCACCGTGGATCGCCAGTTCGGCGAAGGCGAGAAGATCAGCGTCAACGGTACCGATGCCGCGCTCAACCGCGTGCTGCTGAACGGCCAGACCATCGCTTCGGGCGACTGGGGCGGCAATCCCACCGATACCAGCGGCCGTACCTTCAACTATTCGCTGCTCTCGCCCGAGATCATCGGCCTGATGGAGGTGTACAAGTCACCCGAGGCGCGCATCGACGAGGGGAGCATCGGCGGCACCGTGATCATCCACACGCGCAAGCCGCTCGACCTGCCGGCCAATACGCTGCGAGGCTCGCTGGGCTACAACTACAACGACCGATCGGAAGAGGGCAATCCACGCGGCTCGGCGTTGTGGAGCTGGAAGAACGCCGACAGCACGTTCGGCTTCCTCACCAGCGTCACCCACGACAAGGAAAACCTCTCGCGCGCGGGCATCGAGTTCTTCGGCTACACCACCGGCTCGGGCATCACGAGCAACCCGACCGTCACCGGCGACCCGAACTACGCCAACGCCAAGATCCCGGTAGGCATCAACAGTGCCTATTTCCAGCAGGAACGCGAGCGCAACGGCATCCAGTCGGCCTTGCAGTGGCGCCCCGACGACCGCAACGAGTTCAACCTGACCGGCCTGTACGTCAAGGGCAAGTACAACAACTTCAGCGAGTCGCGCTACGTCTGCCCGGGTTGCGGCGATCTCAACAAGCTGACCGACATCAACGTCGACAACGGCTACATCACCTCGGGCACGGTGTCGTCCGCCACGGGCAACGGTCAGCCCTACGCCGAACTGGACGCCAACTATCGCAAGACCACGGTTTCCACCAAGAGCATCAACCTGCGCCACGACTTCAACGGCGACGCCTGGGTATTCACCAGCCAGGTGGGCTACACGGCCGCGCGCGGCGGCAAGAGCCCCGAGTACCTGATGAAGTACCTGCTGCAGAACGGCGGCTACAACTTCGGTTACGACGGCCGCAATACCAGCGTGGACTACCAGAACGGCTCGGCCGCGAACTGGGGCCTGCCCGGGTCGCCGCCGGGATCGCCCCCGGGCGACACCAGCTTGCCGGGGCAGAACCAGGCCGGCGGCATCTATTACGAAACCACGAAGGATCGCGAGCGCTACGCGCAGTTCGATGCCTCGCGCGACCTGGAATGGGGGCCGATCAACAAGATCCAGATGGGCCTGAAGTACACCAACCACTTCAACGGCACCGACTCGCGCGGCAACCGCATCAACACCACCGATCCGGTATCGCTGGACGACTTCGAACCGGGCATGACCCCGGGCGGCCTGTTCGATGGCCTGCATGCCAGCGGCGACCTCACCGACTGGCCCACGGCCAACCAGGGCGCGGTGGTGGATTACCTGAAGTCGCAGCCGCAGGGACCGTACACGCTGAACTATCCGGCGATGTTCGGCGTGGCCGAGGTGACCAAGGACGCCTACCTCCAGGTGGATTACCAGTCGGGCCAGTGGCGCGGCAACGTGGGCGTGCGTTATGTCGATACCAAGGATACGTCGTCGTATTACCTGAACAGCGACGTCGACCCGACGTATAACAAGGTCACCACCACCACGCACTATTACAAGCCGTTGCCGTCGTTCAACCTGGCTTACGACATCGACGAGGACAAGGTCGCGCGCCTGTCCGTGTCCAAGGTGCTCGCCCGCCCGCGCTACGGCGACCTGGCCGGTGCCACCACGCTCAACGGCGCGAGTACGGGCAATTTCACCGCCAGTGCGGGCAACCCCAACCTGAAGCCTTACCAGTCGACCAACTTCGACCTCTCGGCGGAGTGGTATTTCGCGCCGGCCAGCCTGCTGTCGGCCGAGGTCTTCGTGCGCAAGATCGACAGCTACATCGTCACCACCACGGCGGATCGTTCGATCACCGATCCGACCACCGGGCAGACCAACGTCTATTCGGTGACCTCGCCGATCAACGCCTCCAACGCCAAGGTATCGGGCCTGTCGCTGATCTACCAGCAGGATCTCGGCTACGGTTTCGGGATCCAGACCAATTACACCTACAGCAAGGCCACCACGCAGACGCAGGACGACGGGGGCAAGCTCAATCTTCCTTACCTCTCGAAGAATACGATCAACATCATTCCCTATTACGAGCACGGTCCCTGGTCGGCGCGCATCAATTACAGCCGCCGGTCGCCGTATTTCACCCAGGTGGGGCGCCTTAACTCGAACGTGTTCGCCGACGCTTACAAGGAACTCGACGTCAGCGCTTCGTACCAGTTCAACGAATGGATGGGCGTCACCTTCAGCGCGACCAACCTGCTCGATTCGACGTACTACCAGTATGCCGACATCAAGTACGCTCCGATCGGGGAGTACAAGAGCGGGCGGACGTACTCGATGACCCTCAACTTCAAGCTTTAGCGTGAGACCGGCGGGGGCCTCATCCCTGGGCTCCCCGCCGGTTATTTTTTGTCATGAAGATGGCTACGAAGGGGTAGGAGCGGACCCTGTCCGCGAACCCTCGACGTGGCCGGTTCGAATGAGGCCATGACTCGATAGTGCGAGCGATAGAAGCTCGCACGATCGACGCAATGCCTCGTTCGCCTCAGGAGAGGCTGAGGGTTCGCGGACAGGGTCCGCTCCCACCAACCTCGTCGGACGTGACGGTACGGAAGGAGATGCTCATGATGCGATTGGCCTGTTTCACGGCGGCGGCCCTGTTCGGCTTCGCCGTCCACGCCGAGACCTCGCCGCAAGCCCAGGACATGGCCTGGCAAAAGGCGGCGGCGAAATTCGCCCCGGAGCGCAAGGCGATCCTCGACAAGGTGGCCAAGGGCGTGGCGGCCGGTCCGTTCCGGCCGGACTGGGCGTCGTTGCAAGGCTACCGATCTCCCGGCTGGTACGACGACGCCAAGTTCGGCATCTTCGTCCATTGGGGCGTCTATTCGGTACCGGCGTTCGGCAGCGAATGGTACTCGCGCAACATGTACCAGCAGGGTACCAAGGAGTTCGCCCACCACGTGGCCACCTACGGGCCGCAATCGCGCTTCGGCTACAAGGATTTCGTGCCCATGTTCAAGGCGGAGCGCTTCGACCCGGACGCCTGGGCGACGCTGTTTCGCGAGGCCGGCGCGAAATACGTGGTGCCGGTGGCGGAACACCACGACGGCTTCGCGATGTACGACTCGAAGTTGTCGGATTGGACCGCGGTGAAGAAGGGGCCCAAGCGTGACGTGATCGGCCTGCTCGCCAAGGCGATCCGCGGGCAGGGCATGCACTTCGGCGTGTCGTCGCATCGCGCCGAGCACGACTGGTTCTTCGACGGCGGTCGCCGTTTCGATTCGGACGTGAACGATCCGGCCAACGCGGAATTGTACGGCCCGGCGGTGGCGCACCTGAGCAAGCACGACGAGATCCTTTCCGACGACTGGACCTACGTCTCGCAGGGTTGGCTCGACGACTGGCTGGCGCGCACCGCCGAGCTCGTCGACGACTACCATCCCGACCTCATCTACTTCGACTGGTGGATCGGCCACCCCACCTTCCGCAACACGCTGCCGGACTTCCTTTCGTATTACTACAACGACGGCGCGAAGCGCGACGGCGTGGTGGTGAACTACAAGCTGGGCGACCTGCCCGACGGTGCCGGCACGCTCGACATCGAACGCGGCCAGCTCACCGGCATCCACCCCACGCACTGGCAGACCGATACCTCGATCAGCAACGAGTCGTGGGGCTACATCGAACACGACACCTACAAGTCGCCCACCTTCATCATCCATCTCCTGGTCGACGTGGTCAGCAAGAACGGCAACCTCATGCTCAACGTCGGACCGCGCGCGGACGGCACCATCCCGCAAGCCGCGCAGGACACCTTGCGCAGCGTGGGGGCTTGGCTGAAGACCAACGGCGAGGCGATCTACGGCAGCAAGCCCTGGCGCACCTTCGGCGAAGGACCGACCGAGGTGAAGGGCGGCATGTTCCAGGACACCAAGACCAAGCCCTATACGCCCGAGGATTTCCGCTTCACTACGGGCCACGGCAAGCTCTACGCGATCGAGCTGGGTTGGCCCAAGGGCGACACCGTGACGGTGCGTTCGATCCAGCCCGCGGACAAGGTCGCGAAGGTGGAACGTCTCGCCGATGGCGGCGCCGTGGCGTTCACGCAGGACGCCAAGGGCCTTCACCTGCATCTTCCCTCCCACCCCGTCGGCAGCGATGCGTACGTCTATCGCATCACGCTGGCGAATCCCATCAAGGCCTCCCCATGAAACGATGGTTGTTGTCGCTCGCCGCCTGCATCCTCTGGATGCCCCTCGGCGCCTTCGCCAAGGCGCCGGTGGCGCTGTTCTACATGATGAACACGCAGAAATCGATCGCGTCGCTCGAAGCGCACGTCGACAAGATCGATCTGCTGGTGCCTACCTGGTATGGCGTGGACCAGAACGGACTGGTGTCGGGCGGCCCGAACGATTACGTGCTCGGCATCGCGAAGAAGCACCGCCTTCCGGTGATGCCGATCGTTTCCGCGGGCGGCGACCGGGCGAAATTCCATGCGCTGCTGGGCGACGAGAAAGCCAAGCGCGCCATGATCGAGAGCCTGATCGAGCAGGCGAAGCTACATGGCTACGTCGGCTACCAGTTCGATTTCGAGAACATCGCCTGGACCGACCGTGACGCCTTCACGTTGCTGACGAAGCAGACGTACGAAGCGTTGCACCGGCATGGCCTGCAGCTGTCGGCCGCCGTGGTGCCGAACGCGCCGGGCCATGCGGGGGAGGGTGCTTTCGGCAAGTGGATATGGGAGTACTGGCGCGGCGCCTACGACCTTAAGGAGCTGGCCAAGGTACTCGATATCGTCTGCATCATGACCTACGACCAGCACACGCGCTGGACCACGCCGGGCCCCGTCGCCGGCATGCCGTGGGTGATGGAGAACCTCGAATACGCGCTGAAGGTGGTGCCGAAGGAGAAGCTGTCGCTGGGTATCGGCCTGTACGGTTACCACTGGTATGCGGGCAATCCGGTGAAAGCCGACGGCAAGGAGGATTCGAACATCTCGGCGAGCTACATCGACGCCGACGAGTCGTTTCCCCTGGCCAGGCAGTTCAACGTGACGATGCAGTGGGATCCGGTGGAACACGAGTCGTGGTTCTACTTCTACCGTGACCAGATGCGCGAATGGGTGTTCCTGCCGGACGCGCGTGCGTTTCGCGATCGTTATGATGTAACGAAGCAGTATGGCTTGCAGGGTTTCTGTGCCTGGGTGCTTGGGGCGGAAGATCCGAAGATCTGGGACGCGCTGCCCGACGCCGTGCGCTGACACGATTGACACTGGCCTGGAGCCTCCCGACAATGCGCACGCCTTCCGGCGGCCCGTAGGGAGACCTTCCATGCGCTTTTTCCTTGCCGCCGCGCTGACGGTGGCGCTTTTCCTCGTTCATCTTCCCGTGCATGCCTCCGGCGGCAGCTACCTCGTCGACGACGCCTCGGTGGTCGGCGCCGGCAAGTGCCAACTGGAATCCTGGCTACGCGCGTGGTCCAACGGCTCCGACGGTGTCTGGGCCGTGCCCGCGTGCGGCGTCGGGCCGGTGGAGTTCGGTCTGTCGCTGCATCGGCAGCAGGGGGAGGCCGGGCTCGGTCTCTCGCCTGCGGTGAAATGGCAATGGCGTAACGGCGACGATCACGGCATCGGGCTCGCGGTCGAGGTCAACACCACCTACCAGCACGGCCGTCACATGGCTTCGCAGGCCTATGCGTCCACGTCGTTCGGCCTGGACGATGCCCGTCGCTGGATGGTCGATCTCGATCTCGGCGTGGATCGCGAGCGCGATCGTTCGGCGCATCCGATCGAAGGTGCCGGCGTGTCCTATGCGTTGGACGATCGCTGGTCGTTGCTGGCGGAACGCTTCTGGAGCCGCGGTTCGATAAGCGACCAGGGAGGCGTGCGGCTCGCGTTCGGGGATTCCAGCCTGGATCTCGTCGCTGGGCGTGAGATGGCGAGGCTGCGCTCGCACTGGGTGAACGTCGGGTGGAATGCGGCGTTCTGACCCGTTAGGATTCGCCGATGCGATCGGCTCCCACCCCTTCGGTAGCAACCTTCCTACCGAAGGGCTGCCAACTCGGTAGCAACCTTCCTACCGAAGGGCTGCCAACTCGGTAGCAACCTTCCTACCGAAGGGCTGCCAACTCGGTGGCAACCCTCCTGCCGAAGGGCTGCCAACTCGGTGGCAACCTTCCTACCGAAGGGCTGGCAACTTGGTGGCAACCCTCCTGCCGAAGGGCTGGCAACTTGGTGGCAACCCTCCTGCCGAAGGGCTGGCAACTCGGTGGCAACCCTCCTGCCGAAGGGCTGCCAGCTCGATAGCTTCCTTCCTACCGAAGGGGTGGGAGCCGATCGTATCGGCGAATCCTGCGAAGCGAGACGTTCACGGTTTCACGTCGAACAGCTTGAACTCGCGGATCCGGGCCGTGCCCACGGACGACAGGATGTTCACCCGCACCTTCCGTGCCGTCACCGGCGCGAAGTGGTCGATCTTCATGTGCCCGATGGCCTGCGCCTGGGCCACGGTCTTCCACGCCGAACCGTCCCACGCCTGCACCGCGTAGGCGTGCACGTTCTGCCCGGCATCGAGGCGTTCCATGCTCATCGCCGTATTGAACGTCACGTCGCGGCCGAGATCGACCTCGAGCGTGGCGTTCGCCGAACCGGCGGGCGCCGACCAGAACGTCGACGGATCGTCGTCGATCGCCGCGGCCGTGTTGTCGTCGGTGGCGGCATGTTTGGAGACCAGGTTCGCCTCGTTGCCGTAACGCGCCTTCAGCGCCCGGCCGAACTCGGCAAGGCGACGCACGTCGGCCTCGGGAAGCAGGCCGTGCGTGTCGGGCGCTACGCCCAGCATGAGCTGGCCGCCGTGGCCGACGCTGCTTTCCCAGTTGTCCATCAGCTCGTCCACGGTCTTCAGCGACGCGGCAAAGTCCGGCTTCGAACTGAAGAACCAATGGTTCTTGTGCAATGGCGTATCCACTTCCAGCGGGCGCCAGCGCAGTTGTCCGTGGCGGTCGATCACGTTCCAGTTCTCGCCCTGCACGATGCCCTGCTCGTTGCCCACCCAGCGGATGTCGCCGTAGTCGAACAGTGCCACGTCGGCGAAGACCATCGTGTTGGCCTGGTAGGTACGCAACGTTTCCACGTACTTCGCGAAGTCGTAGACGTGGCCCGCGCTTCCCGCGCCGTCGAGCCACCACTCGGTGAGCGGCCCGTAGTTCTGCACCAGTTCTTCCATCTCGGCGAGATAGTATTTGTCGTACGCCGCGGAATCCTTGTAGCGCGGATCGTGGCGATCCCACGGTGACAGATATACGCCGAAGCCCAGGCCGTTCTTCTTCGCCGCATCCGATGCCATGCGCACCAGGTCGCCCTTGCCGCCCATCCACGGACTGGCCTTCACCGAATAGTCGGTCTGGCCCGTGGGCCAAAGCGCGAAGCCGTCGTGATGCTTCGCCACCAGCACCATGTACCGTACGCCGGCCGCCTTCACCGCACGCGCCCACTGGTCGGGGTCGACCTTGTCGGGATGGAACACCGATGGTGCGGCGGTGCCGTCTCCCCATTCGCGATCGAGGAAGGTGTTGGTGCCGAAGTGCACGATCACGCCGAACTCGAGATCCTGCCAGGCCACCTGCTGCGGTGAAGGCTTCACGTCCACGAACGATTCGGCCCGCGTGAGCACGGGCAACGCGGCCAGCAGGGTCACCGCGAGCACGGTTTTGAGGCGGCGAGGAGGAGCTTGCTTCGACATCGGGGAGGGTTCCTTGGACGGATATCAGGGCGTGGCCCACAGGCGTTGGTCGACGCCGCGCATCACGGGCTTGTCTCGGGTTTCCAGGTCGAACGCCACCACGTTGTTTTCGCCGTGGCGGAACCAGGGTGCGGGCGCGTACAGGTCGTGTTGCGGGCCGATCGACCAGGTGCGGCCGAGGTTGGCGCCGTTGAGCCAGACGGCACCCTTGCCGAGCGCGCGCGTGTCGAGAAAGGTATCGGCGGGCGCGTCGACGATGATCTTGCCGCGATGGAATGCCGGGCCGTCGGTCTTCGCGGTGGTCCAGCCGCGGATCGCATCGGTCGAGGTCATCGGCAAGGGGAAGGCCTGCCAGCCGTGCAGGACGGTGTCGCCCAGCAGTACCGGGTCGACGATGCCGGCACGGCCGTCTTCCATGCGGGGACCGTAGTTGATGCGCCCGGTGTTCTCCACGAGTACGTCGAGGGTGTGGTCGCCCGCGGTCACGTCGATGTCGACGGACACCTGCTTGAGGCGGCGATCCGCCGTCCCGCTCGCTTTCCTGTCGACGTACACCACGGCGTAGTCGCGCACGTCGCCGAGGTAGAGCGAGCCGTGGAAAGGGCCTTTCACGGTGGTGCGATAGAGGATGTAGCCGTAGGACTGGCCATAGGCTTCCATCGGCTTGGGCAGATCGGAAGCCTGCGGGGCGGGTAGGTTGTCCCACAGCGAGGCGGACTCGTCGAGCGTGAACGCGGGCAGGGTTCGCACGGGTGGCGAGCTGGGCACGGCCGACGGCGTCCGGCCGGTGGCCTTGGCGATCGCGTCGCGGAACATCGCGTATTTCGCCGTCGGTCGTCCGGCTTCGTCGAGCGCGGCGTCGTAATCGTAGCTGGTGGTGGTCGGCGCGTAATGGTCGGAGGGATTGCCCTGGAAGTTCGCGCCGTTCATGAAGCCGAAGTTGGTGCCGCCGTGCACGAGGTAGATGTTGACCGAGTAGCCCTGTTCGAGCATCCACGCCAGTTCGTCCGCTTCGCGCTTGCCGTCGGTGTGCGCATGCTTTTCGCCCCAGTGGTCGAACCAGCCGGCCCAGTATTCGCCCGCCATGCGCGGTGCGCCCGGACGGTAGCGTTCGAGCATCTGGAAACTCTTCTTCGCCTCGCCCGGCGCGAAGTCGATCACCGCCGTGACATCGGGCAAGCTGCCGTTGGCGAGCAGGTCGGGACCGTCGTAGGTCATCAGCAGGTCGTCGGCGAGTCCGGCGCGCCGGAGCATGGCGCGCACGTCGCCGAGGTAGGCCTTGTCGTCGCCGTAGGACCCGTATTCGTTTTCCAGTTCGGTGGCGATGATCGGGCCGCCGCGGCTGGCCATCAGCGGCGCCAGTTCCTTGCCAAGTCGCACGAGGTAACGCTCGGAAGCGGCGAGGAAACGCGGATCGCGCGTGCGCACGCGCATGCCCGGTATGGCGAACAGCCAGGCGGGATACCCACCCGCGTCCCATTCGCCGCAGACGTACGGGCCGGGACGCAGGATGAGGTTCATGCCTTCGGCCTGTACCGCCTTCGCGAAGGCGGCCACGTCGTTGTTGCCGCTGAAATCGACATGCCCGGGCGTCGGTTCGATCAGGTTCCAGAAAACGTAGGTGGTGATCGTGTTCAGGCCCATGGCGTGCGCCTTGCGCAGGCGGTCGCTCCAGTACGCGCGTGGAATGCGCTGGAAGTGCAGGTCGCCCGAGATGATCTGGTAAGGCTTTCCGTGTCGGACGAAATGCGTGCCTTCCACGGTGACCGGTGGATTGGCGAAGACCTGGGGCGCGAACGCGATCGAAGCCACGAGCATGACGCGTTTCAACGCGCCGCACCGGCAACGTGGCACGGCGCTCATTTCGGCAGTGCCTGTCGGCCGTCGATGTGGAACGACGCACGCTCGCCGCTGGCGTCGCCGGGCTGGCCACCGCCGAGAAAGAGGCCGTAGTCGCCCGGCACGACCGCTCGCCGTCCGGCGGCATCCACCGAACTCAACCGGCGTGGATCGAGCGCAAAGCTCACGCGGCGAGCCTCACCGGCCTTGAGGTGGGTGCGCGCCAAGCCGACCAACGCATGCTTCGGCGCGAGCGCGTCGTCCGACGGGTAGGTCAGGTACGCTTGCACCACTTCGTCGCCCTCGCGGTCGCCGGTATTGCGAACTTCGACGCTCGCGGTGAGCGTCTGGCCCGCGTCGAGCGTGGTCGACGATACCTTCGCGGCACCGTAGGCGAAGCGCGTATAGCTCAGGCCGTAGCCGAAACCGTAGAGGGGTGTACCTTCGAAGTAGCGATAGGTGCGTCCCTTCATCTGGTAGCTGGTGAACGGCGGCAGGTCGCGTACCGAGCGATAGAAGGTGACGGGCAGGCGGCCGGCCGGGTTGTAGTCGCCAGCCAGCGCCTGCGCGATGGCCGTGCCGCCACTCTCGCCGGGATACCACGCGGCGACGATGGCCGAGGCATGCTCCCTGGCCCAGTTGAGCGCCACCGCGCTGCCGGACATCAGCACCACCACGAGCGGCTTGCCGCTGGCGGCGCTGTGTTCGAGAAGGGCTTGCTGCGCCGCGGGCAGACCGATGTCGGTGCGATCGCCGCCGTCGAAGCCGGGTACGTCGACGTGCAGCTCTTCGCCTTCCACGTCGGGCGAGAGGCCGACGAAGGCCACGGTGACGTCGGCGCCGGCGATGGCGCGCCCGGCTTCGGCCAGTTGCGCGTTCGCGGGTGGCAGCCATTGCAGGCGCACGCCCTGGTCTTCGCCGCTGTGGACGAGTTCCAGTCGCACGTCGTGCGGACGCGCATCGTCGAAATGAAGCGTGGCCTGCGAGTGTTTGTCGTCGCCGGCATCGTCGATCACCGGCTTGCCGTCGACGAATAACCGCACCGGATCGTGGCCCGCGCAGTCGAAGCAGCGTTCCACGTGAACGGCGAGCGTGTAGTCGCCGGGGCCTGGCGGGAGGACCGCGCCGGTCCAGCGGACGGCGTAAGGCCCCTTGGGCAGGTGGGCGGGGGAGACGTGATCCCAGTCGAAGTCGATGGTGCGATCGGTGCGAACGGTACGCGGCTTGCCCTTGAAGTCGGCGTTGTCGAAATAACTGCCCGTGAGTCCGATGGCGCCGTCCGGAGTGCGCAGTGCCGTTTCCGGCAGCGGCACGGGGACGCCCGCGGCGATCGGCGATCCTTGCGCGTAGGTCACGTTGCCGGCCCCGAACCGCGTGCGCAGGCCTTGCAACGGGGTGATCGGCGCGCGCGGCGTGGCGTGGTAGTTCGCTTCGAGCGTTTCCACGGTATCGGCGTTGGGGCCGACCACCGCGATGCGCGGCTTGCCGCGCAGGGGCAGCGTACCGTTGTCGTTCTTGAGCAGCACCAGGGATTCGAGCGCGGCACGCAACGCGAGTGCGGCATGGGCTTTTTCGTCCACGGCAGCGGGCCTCACCGCCGGTGCGCCGAGTTCGCCCAGGCGGTAGCGGGCGGCGAACAGGCGTACCAGCGAGGTGTCGAGCACCGACTCGGGTACGTCGCCGCGCCGCACCGCTTCGCCCAGGTCGGCATACGCGTAGCCGCAGTCCAGGTCGGTACCCGCGCGGATCGCGGCGGCCGACGAGCCGGCGTTGTCCGGGCGGTAATAGTGGAACTTGGTCATGTCGTCGATGGCGTCGCAATCGGACACCACGTAACCGGTGAAACCCCAGCCCTTGCGCAAGGTATCGTCGAGCAACCCCGCGTCCGCGCAGACCGGCGTGCCGTGCAGCGCGTTGTACGCGCACATCACCGAGCCCGCGCGGCCCTCGGTCACCGCCGCGCGGAAGGCGGGCAGGAAGGTGGCTTCCAGGTCGTGCGGCGATACGTCGATGTCGAAACCGTGGCGGCCCGCTTCGGGGCCGCTGTGCACGGCGAAGTGCTTGGGCGTGGCGATGGCGCGCGGATGGGCCGGATCGGAACCCTGGATACCCTGGACGAAACCGACGGCGAGGCGGCCGGTGAGGTACGGATCCTCCCCATAGGTTTCCTGCCCGCGGCCCCAGCGGGGATCGCGGAAGATGTTCACGTTGGGCGACCAGATGGTCAGGCCTTCGTAGCGGGCGTGGTCGCGGCCCGCGCCGATGGCGTCGAACCGCGCGCGGGCTTCGCGCGACACGGCTTCGCCCACCGCGTGCATCAGCTCGGGGTCCCAGCTCGCGGCCAGGCCGATGGCCTGCGGGAAGACCGTGGCATAGCCCGCGCGCGCGGCGCCGTGCAAGCCTTCGTTCCACCAGTCGTAGGCCGGGACGTCTAGTCGTTTCAGGGCGGCGGCGCCGCTCTGCAGTTGCGCCACCTTCTCGTCGAGGCTCATATGGGCGACGAGGTCGGTCGCGCGCTGTTCCGGCGTGGCGGCGTGCGCCGCGCCGATGAAGGCGGCCATCATGGGGGCTATCAGTTTGCGTAGGTACGTCATCGCGGGGATCGGGAGCTGGGGCGCTGGGTTCCCGCGTGCGCGGGAACGACCTGAGGGCGCGTGTTGCGTGGTTGCGGATCGTCCGGTGCCAGGAGTTTGACCGATCCGAGGCCGTAGAGGGGGCCGTCGATGGGTGCGGTCACGCGCATGCACAGGTCGTGCTGGCCGGTCGCGCGGGTGAGGTCGCCTTCCAGCACGAACCGTTCGCCGAGTGCCTTGCCCGACGGCAAGGGCAGGCTGGCCAGCAACGGACCTGCGCAGGTGTCCTGGTGGATATCCAATTCGCCGTCGGGCGTCTTCGACGGATACGACACCACCTTCGATTGCTCGTGCGCTAGGCCATAGTTTCGCGCCAGTCGCGCGGCTTCCACGCGAACGTGGGTCACGCCGTCCAGCGGCGCCCTGGGATACAGCCAGCAGGAGTGGAACAGGTCGACGTCGTAGGTGGCGGCCGCCATGTCGCCGAGGTCGGGCAGCAACGGCAGGCGCAGGCCGAGACCGCCGTCGGGGCACTTCATGAATTCGCCGTTGCGGCGCGTGAGCAGGTTGTCACGGTCGACGATGCGCGAACGTACGGCCGCCAGCGGCGTGCCGTCCGGCGCGATGGCGATGGCACGCACCGTCGCCGGCAGGCTCACGGTGAACGGGGCCGAGTACGCGTTGGACGCGACGGTGGGCATGCTGCCGTCGGTGGTGTAACGCAGCGTGCCGAAGCCGGTCTGGTTGTCGAGGCGCACCGTGGCCTTGCCCGACGCCAGCATGGACGGCACGGCGTCGTCGAGATGGATGGCGGCCGCGAAGGCGGTGTCCGAGGCCGCGATGTCGAGCGCCGCGTAGCGGCGCATCTGCGCGGGGAGGCGTTGCAGGAAGCTCTTCCAGTCGCGTGCTTCGACGGGCGACCACGCGACCTCCGCCATCGCGTCGAGGCGGGGGAACAAGGCATGCTGCACGTGCCGTTCGGACGGAAGCAGCTCGCTCCACAGCGTCGCCTCGGTGCCCAGCACATGCCTGGCCTGCTCGGGGGTGAGCGAGGTGTCGATGGGTTCGAAGCCGTAGACGCGTTCCAGCGGCAGCACGGAAAGACGGCCGCTGGGCTCGTCGGCACGGTCGCTCTGGTGGTTGTCGAAGTACATCCAGCCGGCCGGGGCGAGCACCACGTCGTGGTCTTGCCTGGCCGCGTCGATGGCGCCTTGCACGCCGCGCCAGGACATCACCGATGCCGTGCGCGGGAGGCCTCCTTCGAGGATCTCGTCCCAACCGATGAGCCGGCGTCCATGCCTGCCGAGATAGTCGCCGAGGCGATCGGTGAACCAGCTCTGCAAGGCATTCTCGCTGGCGATGTTCAGCGATTTCATCTTCGCCTGTACGGCGGGCGAATCCTTCCATTGATCCTTCACCGCCTCGTCGCCGCCGAGGTGGATGTACGTGGAGGGGAACAGCGCCATCACCTCGTCGAGCACGTTCTCGATGAAGGTGAAGCTCTTCTCGTCCACGTTGTACAGGTAGGGATTGACGCCCCAATCCACCGAAACGGCCGGATGGTCGCCGTTGACGCCGACGATGTCGGGATAGGCCGCCACGGCAGCCTGCGCATGGCCCGGCATGTCCAACTCGGGCACCACGGTGATGTGTCGCGCCGCGGCGTACGCGACCACGTCGCGGATCTCCTGCTGGGTATAGAAGCCGCCGTACCGGTCGGGTTCGCCGTGCGTCCCCGCGCCCGGCGGCGTCCGCCAGCCGCCGACGGCGGTGAGGTTGGGGTAGCGCCTGATCTCGATGCGCCACCCCTGGTCGTCGGACAGGTGCCAATGAAGCACGTTGAGCTTGTGCTCGGCCATCGCATCGATGGCCTGCTCGACCTCGGCCACGCTCTGGAAATGGCGGGCCACGTCGAGCATCAGGCCGCGCCAGGCGAAGCGCGGCCAGTCGCGTATCGCCACGTCGGGTATCGCGGTGCCGCCCTGCCTGCCGTCGGCGCTGGCGAGCTGCCAGAGCGTGACGGCGCCGTAGAACAGGCCTGCGCCATCGCGCGCGGCGACGCGGACACCGTTGCCGTCGACATCGAGCGTGTAGCCCTCGCGCTCGTCCACCGGGTTTTTCGGATCGGTGGCGAATACGATGGCACCACGCGGTGCGTGTGCCGACGCGCTTACCGCCAGGGCGAGACCGCGGCTGCGACGCAATTCGGCGGCGAAGTGGTTCGCGGCAGCTTCGGCCGCGGTGTCGCCGGGCACGAACGCGATGACGGTGTGCGTGTCGATCGCCAGCGTTCCCTGCATGGGCCGTGCCTCGACGGGCATCGGAATCAGCGGCAACGGCGTCTCGGCGTGGACGATGCCGCCGCCCAGCAGCAGGGCGGCGGCGAGGCGCAGGGTTTTCATGCCGTGGATCATCGGTTCGGTCCTTACTGGAACGTGTAGCGGAGCACCATGCTCGTCGTGCGCGGTAGCTGCCAGGTGGCGGCATGGTAGTTCACGCTCCGGATCGCCGAATTGTCGTCGTTGAGCGTACCGGTGTCATAGACCTGGTTGATGTCGATCGTGCCCTGGCGATTGGTGACGTTGGTCATCCTCAGCTGAAGGCTCAGGTCGTTGTCCTGGTCGATCTTCCAGCGATAGGTGGCGGAGAGGTCGAGTTGCCAGAAGAACGGCAGGCGGCGGTCGTCACCTTGCTTGCGCACCACGCCGTCGCAGTAATGCGACGACTGCGGCGCGTTGAACGCGGGATCGTCCTTGTCCGGTACCGTGCCCAGGCAACTGGTCGGCGCCCCGGTGTGCGCGCTGAAAACCCCGCCCAGCGACAGGCCGTTGGCGAAGTCATAGGTGCCGGTGGCCGTGAGGCTGTGACGGATATCGCCGGCCAGGTCGCCGTTGCCGCCGTATTCCAGGGCGGGATAGTTGAAGGCCTGGGTCTGGCCGATCCAGCCCGCGCTGCGGCGCTCCTCGTCGATGAGGCCGTTGGTGTTGCCGTACTCCCGCGCATAGGTGTAGCTGAGGTTGAGGAAGTACGGCTCGGCCGGCGTGGAGGCATGGGTGAGGGCGAGCTTGAGGTTGTAGTACTTGTGCCTGGGCTTGGGCAGGTCGAGCGCTCCACCGGGAATGCGTAGCGCCTCGAGCTGGCCGTCGCCGTCGTAATCGCGCTTCAGGGTGAATGCCTCGCCCGGATTGATCAGCCAGCACGTGTGGTTGTCCTGCTGATAGCCCGCGTAGCCCTGGGCTTGCGCATAGGCCTGGACGCCGCCGCCGTAACAGGTGTCCTCGACGATGCGACGCAGGTCCACCCAACCCAGCTGCACGAGGCCCGACCACGCAGGCGTGAGCTGCTTCTGCGCGTAGAGCTGGGCTTCGTACTGATAGGGCGCCTTGACGTCGGTCGCCGCGATCTGCGCGGGCGTGGGCACGCCCTGGTTCTGGATGTAGGAGTTGCCGATCTGCGTGAGGCCAAGCGGCGCCTGGGTATTCGGATCGACGCCGGTATAGGTGTAGTAATTGGTATACGTGCTGCGCGGTTCGGCCACGCCGAAGCTGAAGGACGACGGTAGCGGAATCGTGTACTTGCCCAGGCTGCCGCCCACCTTCAGCGAGCTGTCGCCGTCGACGTCCCAGGACACGCCCAGGCGTGGCGAGGTGATGGGCAGGCGCATGAACTGATGGCCCACGCCGTCCTTGTAGATGTAGTTGTCCCAGCGCAGGGCACCATAGATCAGCACGCGGTTGGCCGCCTGCCAGTAGTCCTCGACGTAGGCGCCCTTGTTGATCGTTTCGAACGAGCCGCCTTCGATGTCGACGTACTGACTGACGTAGCGGCCGTCGGCGGGCGAGATCGAACCGTTCTGCAGCGTCACGTTGGGCTGGTCGTAATAGGTGTACCAACCGGCCGGCACCGAATCGGTCGTGCTGGCGAGCGAGTGCTTGTAGTACTCGCCGCCGAACACGAGCTTGTGGTCGCCGAGCTGCCAGGTGAGGTCGCCTTTCCAGCCGCGACGCCAGTAATCCGAGGGCGAATAGACGTAAGCGGCGGTGTTGCGGCCGATGTTGGTCTGCACCTGCGTCGCCGAATCGTACGAGGTGACGTAGGGGAACTCGGTGTTCTGCTCGCCGGAACTGGGCGAATACACGATCGAGCCGAGATAGCCGCCCATCAGGCGCAGCGAGAGGTCATCGTCGATCTGCCAGTGGTAGTTGCCGATGAGGAAGCGGCTGTCGGTGCGCGTCTGGCTCCAGCCGAAGAAGCCGCCCACCGATTGCGGATCGTAGTTCCGCGTGAGGTGGTAGTAGTTGTTGAAGGACTGGCTGTAATCGCGGTGGGCCAATACGTTCAGCGACTGATCGTTGCTGATGTTCCAGGTGAGGTTGAGCAGGTAGTTCTTGTCACGGACGCTGGACACCTGCTTCTGCGTCTGGCTGTACGCATCGGCCTTGCTCGCGGGTTCGTTGCCGAGCAGGGCGAAGAAGAACAGCTCGTCCTTCACCAGCGCGCCGGACGCCCAAAGGTACTGCTGCGCGAGGCCGTCATGCGTGTTGGCCGATGCATAGCCGTAGTAGTCGCCGATGGCATTGAGCGAGTTGTGGCTTCGCGGGTTCAGCAGGCGCGAGGTCGGCGGCGTGAAGTACACCGAGTAGCCGGCCTTGAAGTCGTTGGTGCCCTGTTTGATGGTCGACGACAGGATGCCGCCGGTGGCGTTGGTCCACGAGGCGCCCGCGCCGCTGGTGATGAGCTGGGTATCGCTGATCGCCTCGGCCGGCAGTTCGGTCGAACCCAGCGAGGTCTTGTCGTTGGTGACGTCGAATTCGTTGTAGTAGTAACGGTTCTCGGCCGGGCTTGCGCCGCCGATGGAAACGAAGCCGGTGTTGTGCTGGTCGAAACGCACGCTGGAATCCAGGCGGGCGATGCTTTCCGGGCTGCGATCGACGGGCAGGGCATCGATCAGCCTGTAGTTGTAGCTGGTGCTCAGCTCGGGGGTGCTGACGTCGATCGGCGTGACGTCGGTCGCCATGGCCGTGGCGGAAACCCGTACGCCGCCCAGGTCTTCGGTGCCGGCCGGAGCGGCGGTCGCCGCTGCCGCGGTGCCGCCGAGGTCGGGCACGGCCGCGCTGCGGTTGGGATTGACCGTCACGTCCTGCTGGCTTAGCGTCTCGCTGCCCCGGACGAGGCTTACCTGGTAATCGCCTGGATTCAGTCCCGCCAATGCATAGCGGCCATTGGCATCCGGTGCCACGTCTTTGGTGAAGCCGGTGGCGCGGCTGGAGACGCGCACGATGACGCCGTCGCCCGCCGACTCGTGACCGTACAGGCCACCGGTCAGCGATTGCGCCATGACGCCCTGCGCGCAGGCCAGCAGGACCGACGCCGCCAGCATGCGACGCGCGAACCGGGCGCCGAGGTGGATACCCATGGTGCGTGCCCCCGCACGACCGCCTCCGTTCGAACTGCTCATGTTGACGACTCCCCGTTCAGGCCCGCTCGACGTTCGCTGCGCTGGGCCCGGCAACAACGAAAAAAGCGGCATGCCATCGCGGACGCCGCCTTCGGTGGATGGGTCAGGGACCGACGCCCACGCGCGCCCTGGCATGCAGCGTGGCCGCGCCGACGACACCGAGATGCCCGTGATCGACGAGCCAGACGGGCACCTGCTCCAGGAACGGGCGCATCACGCCCTTGTTGAAGAAGCGTTCGGCGAAACGGCTGGAAAGGATGAATTCGCGCATTTGCGGCAGGATGCCGCCGGCGAGGAACAGGCCGCCGCGTGCGCCGTAAAGCATGGCCAGGTCGCCGGCGAATCCGCCGAGGACGGCACAGAACACGTCCAGCGCGATACGTGCAACCGGATCGGTACCGGCGATGCCGGCCGCGCTCACGGCGCCGGGCGTCGTCCAGGTGGCTTCGCTGCCTTTCAATTCGGCGACGGCGCGATAGGTATTGAGCAGGCCCGGACCGGAGAGGATCGCTTCGCAGGAAACGTAGGGACGCGTGCGCGAGAGGATGCGCAGGATCTCGACTTCGAGTTCGTCGCCCGGCGCGAGCGCGATCTGGCCTGCTTCCGTGGAGAGCACCTGTGCGTGGGGCGAACCCGGTAGCAGCACGGCCGAGCCCAGTCCGGTGCCCGGGCCCATGACGACGACCGGTGCGCGGTGGTCGCCGACGGCGCCGGGGAGGATGGTGGTGGCCTCGGCACGGTCGACGAACTGGCTGGCGTAGGCGACGGCTTCGAAGTCGTTCACCACGTCGAGCGCGTCGGTGTGGAGCACCGAGCGGATGTCCGACAGCGACACGCGCCAGGGCAGGTTGCCGTTGGTGACGTTGTCGCCGAGCACGAAGCCGGCGATGGCGATGGCGCAACGTTCGATGCCCCACGGGGCGACGTGCGACTGGGCGGCGAGGAAGTGGTCGAGGATCGCGGCGAGGCTGGGCCATTCGGCACCGACGTAACGGTGGTGGCAGAGCACCCGTACGTTGCCGTCGCTGTCGTTCGCCACCAGCGCGATGCGGGCGTGGGTGCCGCCGACATCGGCTGCGAGGATCGGTCGTGCGGCCTGCGTGGAGGACGCAACGACCGACTGATTGACGAACTTCCCCATTCGACGTCCCGTACTTCCGGCCGCTCGCATTGCGCGAAAACGACCCGAGTTTTTCCCGTCGGTGACAACGTTGTCAATGAATTTGATGTTTACTGGTGAAAACAAGTGAAAATCATAAACGGATCTTGTTTTTTCATAACGCCTGCCTTGCGTGCGGGATTACCCCGTTAGGGTGAACCGTTATGGTGGTGGAGAACGCCAGGCATCTTGCGGAAATTGAAGACGAAAACGTTTTCCCGACCCAAACGTGCCGTCCGGGTAGAAGCTGCTCGCCCTGGGTGGTGAGATGATCGGGGTCTCGCCTGGCGAGACGCTCCGACCCGGATCGGCATCCGCGGTTGGGGCATGACCGCCGCGACCGCTCGCTGGGTCGCGGTTCCGTTCAACCTAAGGAAGGATCGTCATGAAACGTGTCACTCGTTTGACTCTTGCAGCACTCGTCGGCGCCGCATCGCTCCCGGCATCGGCTGCGGATGGCTCGATGTCGTTTTGGGATCAGCTTTGGTATGCGATGACCGGGCAATCGCCGGTGACCGTTCAGGCCGATGGTGACAATGGTGGATGCATCCCCCGCGAATGCAACATTAAATTCAGTAAGTGATCTACAGCGTCCGGATGGCGCGCCGCGTCACCCGGACGCCTGCGACCAGCGCACCCGAGATGGCTAGCGCGAGGACGACCTGGGCGCGAATTACCGCCGGGTCGAGCAGCACCGTCGTCGTGCAGGCCATGGCGATGCTGCTGAGCATGCCGGCCACGGCGCCGCCGGTCCATCCATGGCGTGCCGTGGCGGCGACGACCGGGAGCACCAGGGCAAGCCTGGCGACCTCGCGAATCGTGGGGGCATCGGTGCGCGCCATGACGGTAAGTATGGCGATGCAAGGTACCGCGACCAACACGATGTCCCTGAACATGGGATGCTGAAGCGCATCCCGCAGTCGAATCCCTTTCACGTCGACGCCTTGGCGCAACGCCAGCACGACCGGGGTCAGGGTCAACGCGCCGAGATAGTTGCCGAGCAGGTAAGCCATGAAGTCCGGCACGGCCTCGTCGAGCCACACACCTATCGTATCTTGGCGACCCAAGTAGGCGATCAGTACCCCTATATCGCTGTGCAACGCCGTCACCAGTGCGCAGCTCAGGGTGGCCACGAGGATGGTCGGCATCCTTGGGGCCCCGTCCGATCCGTAAAGCGGCATGCGTCGAAGCAGCACGGATATGACCGGCATGCATAGCAGGATCGACGGAACGGAATAGTACGCACCCCACGTCACGCCGAAGTCGGGAATGCACAGAACAGCGGATTCGATGACGGGAAGCGCCTCGCCCACCACGAGAGCCGGCCAGAACTTCCGTGGCACCAGCAGCAGGCACGCGAGACGAAGCCCGGACATCAGGATCCAGTGCGAGAACGAAAAATGCTTCGCGAGCTCGTAACACGCGGCATAGGCCGCCGCTACGGCCAGATGATGCCCAAGATGAACCCTGTTGGCATTGACCCCTTCCACTCCCACCTCCGCATCCATTCGGTGAATGACCCTGCTTTCGGGTGTTCTCCCGTACCGTGGGCAGGGAGGAATCGGCGACCGTCAATTGGCAAGTCTGCCTCAGTGAGGCGGGCGAACGCATCCCTTCGCCGCGAACTGCTGCCTGAAGTGCTTACTGGTACTCATTCGCAGGCATGGGAAAGGTTGCGGATGAAACACTAAGCTCGTTGCGGAGCGTGCCGAATACGTGCCGACCGGCCGGGTTCGCATTGTGCCAGGCGTGCGTTCCCGCGTACGGGCTTCACGACAATCCATGCGGCGGAGATACCGACAGTGAGGAAGGTTTGCGCGTAGAGCGTCGCAGGGTCGCCGGTGGGGTCGACCATGCAGGTCGCGGCGACAACAACAAGGAGTACGCTCAAGACGGCGCCTCCCGCGCCGATTTTCCGGAACCTCCGCGCCCAGCCAAGTCCGCGTTCGAAATAGGAGAACGTCCGCTTGTTTCGAAGCCATAACGGCGAGTACGAGCGGAAGGTGCGTATCGGCCGGGACGGGCGCGTGGCCACCAGGGCGCCGGTGATGACCAGGGCGAGCATGCCTTCGGCGCGCATCGTCACGGGGTCCAGGGTCTTGTCGAAAATGCAGTGCATCGCAATGCTGGAGAGTAGAGCTCCGGCCGCTACGCCCGGCCTGCCGTGGCTTGCGGTCATGGAAACGACGGGCACGATGACCGCCAGTTGGGCGAAGGTTCGAGCTTCGGGCGTGTCGATCCTTGACGCAGCCACCACGATCGTCAAGTACGGAGCGACGAGCAGGAGGGCGTCGTGCAATAGCGGGCGCCATGGAAAACCCCGCCAGGACTTGCGCAAATATCCATGCAGCACCAACACCAGGGGCGCGCTGGTCAGCGCACCGAGATAGCTGCCGATGACGAAAGAGAGGGTTTCAGGAATGATCGACTGTCCCCAAGCCTGCACCGGCTCGGGATAGGAGAGGTATCCGGGAAACGAGAGCAGATTGACCTGGATCGCGCGTACAAGGGAAGAAACGAGTGCCACGGCAAGTAAGAAGTCGACACTTACGTTGTTTTTCCGGTCATGCAGGGACATGCGCCTGAGCATGAGGGTGACGATGAGCATGGATGTAACGATGAACGGATACGAGGACGTCACGGCCCACAGCGTGCCGAACTTCTGCGCGTGGGAGATGGTCTTCCACAGGACGGGGATCAACTCTCCCACCGCCAACGCGGGCCAATATCGTCGCGGTACGAGAAGTAGGCAACTGAGACGGAGGCCCTCGGTGATGACCCAGTGCGATGCCATGAAGAGATACAGCGCTTGGTAGATCAGGGCGTAAGCGGCGACCACCGAAAGATGGTCACCGAAGGGAATCCGGAATCGCCTGCCCGTCGATTCGATCACGTATCCAGATGTCGTGTCGTTCATCGCATCGTACTCAAGGTGATTCGGTCGAGCGTCGAAGGCGAGTCCATACCGTGGCGACGCCCCGCTCGAAGTAAAAGCTTGCACGGTCGAACCTGACCCGGATTTCCGGATGGGCACTGAATGTGCGAACGGGACGGGAAGGCTCGGTCGAGACCAGGGCGGCCGTGATGACGAGTGCGAGGAATCCTTCGGCGCCGAGCGTCCGCGGATCGGTGTCGTTGGTGAATGTCACGACCATGGCGATGATCGAGAGCGGACCGCCTACGGAAGCACCCCGTTTCCCATGGGCCGCGGTCATGGAAATGACTGGCAGGGTGATGGCCAGCTGGGCGAAGACGCTCCCTGCGGGCATTTCGGTGCTCGCTCCGGCGACGATGATCGACAGGTATGGAACCACCAGGAATACGGCATCAAGTATCAATGGTAGCCATTGGATCTTGCGCCGCCGGTGGCGAATGTACTCGCGCAGCACCAGCGCGAGGGGAACGATAGTGAGCGTACCTAGGTAATATGCGAAGACAAAAAGGGGATAACCCGTCATGGCATCCGTCGACCACGCGTACAGAGGGTCCGGATATGACAGGTAGGCGACGAACGCGGCTGCGGCGGTAAAGATCGGGGTGACGACGGAGCAGGCCAGAGCAAGCACGAGGGCCGTGGTCATGCGCATATCGCCCTTGGAGTCATGCAAGGGCATGTGTCTGGTCACGACCCTGAAAACGGTCATGCAGATCAGGATGAAAGGAAATGAGGAGGTCAGCGCCCACGGCAGGCCGAATCGGTGCGCGTTGACCAGGTTCTTGTCGAGCAGGGCGAGGGTGTCCGCCACCACGAGCGCAAACCAATACCTGCGCGGCACAAGCAGGAGGGCACCGACGCGGATAGCGGAAGGTATGACCCACTGCGATACCGAGAACGGCTCAAGCAGATGGTAGATCGCCACGTAGGCCGCCACCACCACGAGTTGGTCGCGGAAAGCGACGCGGCGTCGCCTGGTGAATGGCTCAGTCATTCTATCGATGGAATCAGTCGAGGTCTGCTACGCAAGTCCGATCCGCCTGTTGAACGGTGATCACGAAACGACGCCGCCGTATGCCCACCAGGATCCGGGCGAGGCGTCTTTCAACGAAGAACGAGACCCTATCGAGGCGAGCTTGTATCACCGGGAATCCGCCGAACGTGCGAACCGTCCGGAACGGCCGGGTCGAGAACAGGGCCGCGGTGATGACCACGGCCACCAACGCCTCGGCGCCTACCGTGGCGGGGGCGAGCTCGGTGGTGAACGCGCAGGTCATCGCAACGCTCGACAGTAAGGATCCCAGGGCGGCGCCCCGCTTTCCATGGTGCATGGTCAACGCGATGAGGGGCAGGACGATGGCCAGCTGGACAAAAGCGCATGCGGCGAAGGTATCGGTGCGCGCCGTGGCGACCACGATGGCGAGGTAAGGGATGACGAGCAGGAACGCTTCGTGCAGCAACGGCCACCAGTGGGAGGTGCGCCGACGGCGACGCAGGTATTCGTGCATGACCACGACGATGGGGACCACCGTGAGCGTGCCGAGGTAGTGGCTGATGATGAAGGAAGGGGTGAAGGTGCCGACGGAAGCCCACCAGGCTTGCACGGGATCGGGATGCGACGCATACCCCAGAAACCCGATCGTCAATGTCCATAGCGTCATGATCACGGACAGCGCGACGTTGAGGCCCAGCACCGTGGTGATGCGCAGGTTGCCGTCGGTGTCGCGCAGGGGCATGCGTCTGACGACCGCGGTGAAGAAGGGCATGCAAACGACGATGAAGGGAATCGATGCTCCGATCGCCCACGGCATGCCGAACACCTGCGCATGCGAGATGATTTTTTCGAGTACGGGAAGCGTTTCGCCGATCGCCAGCGCCAGCCAATACCGACGCGGCACCAGCAGAAGGCAACTGAGGCGCAGCCCCGACATAAGGTTCCAATGGTCGAACATGACCAGGTTGAACAGGTAGTAGACCAGGGCGAACGCCACGACGACGGCGATGTGATCGCCGAAGGGAATCGCGAACCGGTTGCTGCGCAAATTCAAACCACCCACCCCTGAAAACATGGTGCCGCGACATGGCCGCACCGGGCCTGGCATGGGGTCGGAGCCTATACCTTCCCGGTGGGAAAAGTCACGGCGGCTGCCGATTTCGCGCCCCTTTCGGGGTGAGTAAGTCCTTACGAAAATCGCTCCTAAAGTTCCTGCGAATCCTGCCGAAAACGTACTTCGAGAACCGGGCGCGGCCACTCGAGACGGGTTCCCGCGTGCCATAACCAGGACGGTCGTGGAGTAGTGCAACGCATGAGGTTTACAGGGGAAGGCCGTTGGCGCACAACGGCACACGGGCTGATTTCCCTGCTTGCGATCGGTGCCAGCGGTATGGCGCCCGCGCAGCAGTCGACGTTGGACAAACAGGAGCAGCTGCGTCGCGCACAGCAGCTCGAGCAAAGGGAAGAGCAGCGCCAGCAGGCGCCGTTCCAGGGGACGCCGCCGACGCAGGTCGAGCGGCTGGATGCGCCGTTGCCCAGCGAAACACCGTGCTTCACGTTGCGCAGCCTGCGGCTCGAGGGCGAGCGCGTGGGCGATTTCGCCTGGGCACAGCGGTATCTCGATCGCTTCGTCGGGCAATGCGTGGGTCGCGAAGGCCTGGAGACCCTGCAGCGTCGATTGTCCAACCTCGTGATCGCCCGCGGTTTCGTCACCACGCGCATCGGCGTGCCGGCGCAGGACATCTCCAGCGGCGAGCTTCGCATGCTGCTCGTGCCGGGCACGCTGCGGCATGTCCGCTTCGCGCCGGGCTCGCCCGCACTCGATTGGCGCGCGGCCTTCCCCATCCGCGAGGGCGACCTGCTCAACCTGCACGCCGTCGAACAGGGCCTGGAGCAGCTCAAGCGCGTGCCGTCGCAGGACGTCTCGATGGACATCGCGCCCGGTGAGAAGGTGGGCGAGTCCGACGTGGTGCTCACGGTGCATACCGCGCGGCGCTGGCACGTGGAAACCGACGTCAGCGACTCGGGCCTCAAGGGCACGGGCACCTACCAGGGCAACCTCAACGTATCGTTCGACAACCCGCTGGGTTGGAACGACATCTTCTCGATCGGTGCGGGCCATGCGCTGTTCACCCATCCGGATGGCGGCAGCACGTTCAGCGAAAACGCATCCTATAGCGTGCCGTGGGGATGGTGGACGTTCAGCGGCAGCGTGTCGACGTACCGGTACCGGCAGTGGGTGGAGGGCTTCGACAGCCGTTTCCGTTCGACCGGCAACTCCACGTCCAGCGACGTCACCGTGCAGCGGCTCCTCACCCGCGGCACGTCGAGCAAGACGTCGATCGAGGCGCGGCTGGCCGCGCGCAGCGCCCACAGCTACATCCAGGGCGTGGAAGTGGGCATCCAGCGGCAGCGCGTCGCCAGTGCCGAACTCGCGCTCGTGCATCGTCATTACATCGGCCAGGCGCAGATCGACGCCCGCCTGGGTTACCAGCGCGGCACGCCATGGTTCGGCAGCCAGTGGGCCGGATACGACCCCGAGGTCGGTTATCCGACCAACCGGTATGGATTGACCACGCTCGATCTCTCCATCAGCAAGCCGCTCACGCTGGCCGGGCGCCAGGCGATCTGGGACAGCAGCCTGCGCATGCAGCGTTCCACCGACCACCTGCCGGCAGCCGAGCTCATCACGCTCGGCGGCCGCTACACGGTTCGCGGTTTCGACGGCGAGCAGACGCTGGCCGGCGAGCGCGGCGCTTACCTGCGCAACACGCTCACGCTTCCGCTGGGCATGTTCGCGCCGTATCTCGGCATCGACGTGGGTCACGTATCGGGTCCGTCGACACAGGCCGGGCATCGGCAACTGACGGGCGGCGTGCTGGGCCTTCGGGGCAGCTACGTGGGACTGAGCTGGGATCTCTTCATCGGACGGCGCCTGCATGCGCCGCGGGCGTTCGACACCGAGCAACCCACGACGGGTTTCCAGCTGATCTACCAGTACTGAAAAAACACGGGCAGGGGCGCCGGGGACGGTGCCCGACAAGGGGAAAGGTCATGACGACGATCAAGGAAACGATGGTGCGCGCCTCCGGCGCGAAGGTCTGGACGGTGCTGCGTACCCTCGCGTACGCGCTGGCACTGGCCATGGTGGGCACGCCGGTGGTGTCGTGGGCGCAGCAGGTGCCCGACGCGGCGGCGGGGGCGCATCGGCCGACGATGGACTCGGCGGCCAACGGCGTGCCGGTGGTCGACATCGTCGCGCCCAACGCGCAGGGCGTGTCGCACAACAAATACCAGCGCTTCGACGTGGACAAGCGCGGCGTCATCCTCAACAACAGCGCGGGGATCGTGCGCACCCAGCTCGGCGGCTACGTCGCCGGCAACGACAACCTCAAGGGCGGCGAAGCCTCGCTGATCCTGAACGAGGTGACGTCGGCGCTACCCAGCACGCTCAACGGATACATCGAGGTGGGCGGCAAGCCGGCCGCGGTGGTGATCGCCAATCCCTACGGCATCACCTGCGACGGCTGCGGCATCATCAACAGCCAGCGCTTCACGCTGACCACCGGCACGCCCGTGTTCGGTGGCAGCGGCAGCCTGGATGCGTTCCACGTCACCGGCGGCGGCATCGCCATCGGCTCGGGCGGCCTCGACGGCTCCGTGGTCGATCGCACCGATCTCATCGCCCGCGCGGTACAGCTCAACGGCAAGCTCTGGGCGAAGCAGCTCGACGTGGTCGCCGGCAGCAACGACGTCGGTTACGCGGATGCGAGCGTGCGCGCCAACGTCGCGGACGCCTCCCGTCCGGCCGTATCCATCGACGTGGCCGCCCTGGGCGGCATGTATGCCGACAAGATCCGGCTGGTGGGCACCGAGGCGGGCGTGGGCGTGGTCAGCAGCGGCGCCATCGCCGCTCAGGCCGGCGATCTCCAGCTCAGCAGCGCGGGTGAGGTGCGCCTGGGCGGTACCGCCGTGGCGTTGAACGATGCCACGCTGGACGCGGCCGGGGCGGTCACCATCGACGGCAGCGTCGGCACGCAGAACGGCAACGTCTCGCTATCCGCGCGTGGGCCGCTGACCGTGAACGGCGGCCTGATCGCCGGCGGCTCGCTGGCCGTGAACGCGGCGACGGATGTCGACGTGTACGGACGCCTGAGTGCCGGACATGACCTCTCGGTCTACGCCGCGGGCAGGCTGCGCAACATGGGCCTGCTCTATACGGACCGCTCGTTCGACCTGCGCACGGGCAGCCTCGCCAACGGCGGCACGATCTATGGCATGGGGGGAGGGTATGCCACCGCGGCAGGCGCGTTGACGACGTCGGCGGCGAGCACCCTGCATGCGGGCGGCGATCTGTCGCTCGACGCGGGCACGCTCGCCAGCCTCGGCGTGGTCGACGCGGGAACGCGGTTGTCGCTGTCGAGTCGAGGCGATGCCACGCTCGCGGGCGCCGTACAGGGCGGCGGCGACGTCAGCCTGCGCGCGGCGGGGCTGCTCGATAACGCGGCCGTCGCCGTCTCGGGCGGAGGTTTCGCCGTGCAGGCGGGGAGCGTCGTCAATCGCGTTGGCGGCGTCGTGTCGTCGGGCGCCGACCTCGCCACGACCGTGGCGGGCGATCTCGCCAACCAGGGCACGCTGTATGCGGTGGGCGGCATCGCCGTGAATGCCGGCACGCTAACCCAGGCCGCGAGCGGACAGATCTATGGCATCGGTGGCGCGCAGGTCGAGCTCGCGGGTGCGCTCGACAACGCGGGTAGCCTCGTCGGTGCCAACGGATTGTCGGTAACGGCGCAAGGCATCGACAGCCGGGGTGAGCTCGGTACCCAGCAAGGCGACGCGACACTTTTCGCTCGCGGCGACATGACGCTGGCAGGCGACACGGTCGTGGGCGGCGCGCTCGCGCTGCGCGCGGCCGGCATGTCGCAGAAGGGCCGGTTGACGACCGGCCGGCTCGACGCGGACGTTTCCTCGCTAGACAACACCGGCGACATCTACGCGCGCGGCGACGCCGCCGTGCGCGTGGCGCACGATGCGGCCAATGCCGGTTCGCTGTACGCGGACGGCAGCCTGTCCCTCGCTGCCGAGGGCAACCTGGAGAACACGGGCACGGTCCACGCGGGCTCGGATCTCGCCGTGCACGCGTCATCGCTCGACAGCGGCAAGCAGATCGATGCCGGTCGCGATCTCGCCATCGATGCGGCCAGCCTGCACTTGGCGGGCAACGTGCAGGCCGGTCGCGACCTGTCCCTCGCGACCGTCGGCACGCTGACCAACGAGGCCGACGTGGTGGCGGGTCGGGATGCGACGGTCCATGCCGGCGATCTGATCAACGCCGGCTCGCTGTCGACCAGCCGAGACCTGGCGCTCACGACGAGCGGCGACGTCAACGACACCGGCAAGCTGTACGCGGGCCGTGCACTGACGTTGGACGCGAATGCGCTGACGGTAGGCGACAAGGCCTCGGTGAGCGCGGCCGACACGGTCGCTCTGCGCCTGCGCGACGCACTTCGCAGCACGGGTAGCGTCGTCGGCGCGAACGGGCTGACCGTCGATGCCGGCACCATCGATTCGTCCGGCTCGTTGGGTAGCACCCAGGGTTCGGTGCGTTTGACCAGTTCGGCCGGTGACATCCACCTGGGCGGCACGGTGTCGGCGGCGACGGCGTTCCATGCCCAGTCCGCGCAGGACGTGCTGCTCGACGGCACGCTCACCGCGAACGCGGTCGACCTTGTCGCCGCGCGTACGATGACGTTGGCCGGGGCGCTCCACGCGACCGGCGACGCCGCGATCGACGCCGGCCAGGATCTCCTGCTGGCCGGCGACACCTTCGCCGACGGCGCGCTCGTCGCGCGCGCGACGGGCGGCATCCATCAGTCCGGCACCACGCACGCGGGCGGGGACCTGTCGCTCGACGCGGCGACTCTCGATGGCGAAGGCACCCTGGACGCGGGCAACGACCTCGCGCTGCATGCCGACACCGCCACGCTCGGCGGCCGCTTGCAGGCGGGTCGCGACGTGCGCGTCACGGCGGGCACGTTGACCCAGGCGGCCACGGTGGTCGCGGCTCGCGACGCGATACTCGGTGCGGAACGATTCGACGGACGCAAGGGCGGCACGGTGAGTGCCGCGCACGATCTGACGCTGACCGTCGCACAGGACGCCACCGACGCCGGTCTGCTCTTCGCGGGCAACGTATTGACGCTCGGCGCGAGTGCCTTCAGCCAGTCCGCCGACGGTCGCCTCGACGGCACGCAAGGCCTGGTCGTGTCGGTGGATGGTGCCCTCGATAGCGACGGCGCCATCGTCGGTGGCAACGGCCTGAGCGTGACCGCGGGCAGCCTGCGCAGTGGCGGTCAGCTCGGCAGCACGGCGGGCGACGTCTCGTTGACCACGACGCATGGCGACCTCAGCCTGGCTGGTACCACCGTGTCGGCCGGACGGCTCGACGCCACCTCGGCCGGTGCCTTGGCGCAGACGGGCGCCATGAACGCCCATGGGGCGACGCTGGTCTCCGCAGGAGACATCGACCTCGCCGGCGACACCTCGGTCGACGGCGCGCTCGCGCTCGACGCGGGACGCGACCTGCACAACACCGGCAGCGTCTATGCCACCGGTACGCTCGACGCACACGCGTCCGGTGACCTCGACAATCGCGGCGACATCGCCGCGGAGCAGGACCTGAAGGCGCGAGCCGACGGCTCGCTCACCCAGGACGCGAACGGCAAGCTGCAAACGAACGGCACGCTCACCGTCACCGCGTCGCGCATCGACAGCGCGGGCACGCTAGCCGCCGCCCACGACGTCGGCCTGACGTCGCAGGGCGACACGCTGCTGTCCGGCACGACGCAGGCAGGCGGTGCACTCGATGTCCAGAGCGGCGGCACGCTGACCAACGCGGGCAAGCTGCTGGCGTCCTCGGCGCTGTCCGTCGAGGCGGCGAGCATCGGCAACACGGGCGACCTTTCCACCGACGGCACGCTCGCGCTGCATGCCGCCGGCGCGATCGACAACCAGGGCACCGTCTACGCGGGCAAGGCGCTCGGCATCGGTGCGGGCGGGTTCACGCAAGGTGCCTCGGCCCAGCTTTCCGGCGCGGACACCGTCACCATCGACGTATCCGGCGCGATGGCCAACGCGGGCAAACTCGTCGCCGCACGGACGCTGGACGTGAAGGCGGGCAGCCTGAGTAGCACCGGCACGCTCGGCACCCAGCAGGGCGACATGCACCTGCTCGCGCGGCAGGGCGATCTCACGCTCGGCGGCACGGTGGCCTCCGCCGCCGACCTCGACGCCCGGGCCACCGGCGCGATCCGGCAGAGCGGCCAGCTCGCCGCCCACGGCCTGACGCTTCACGCCGATGGCGACCTCGCCGTGCAGGGCGACATCGCCGCGAAGACGGCGACGCTGTCCAGCGGCGCGACGTTGAGCCAGGCCGGTACGGTCAGTGCCGACGACATTTCGCTCGATGGCGTTACGGTGAGCCATGCCGGCCGCACGCTGTCCGCCGGCGATCTTCGCGTGCATGGCGCCACCGTCGACGTGGCGGGCACGCTCGCCGCGGGCGTGAAGGCCGACGGCACGTTGGACACCACCGGCGATTTGCGCGTGCTGGCCGATGGTGCACTGACGGCGCATGGCAGCCTGCTCGCGGGCAACATGCTCGACGCGCAAGCGAACGCGCTCGATCTTTCCTACGGCACGCAACGCGCGGGCGGCAATGCGGGCCTGCTGGCACGCACCGGCAATATCGACCACACCGCCGCCGACCTGGGCGCGGGCGGCAGCCTCACCGTGCAGGCCGCCGGCGCGCTGTTGAATCGTGGCGTGGACGGTCGCGACGCGCGCATGCAGGCGAATGCGCTGCTGCTCACGGCGGCATCCATCGACAATACGCGGGGCAAGCTGTTGCAATCGGGCTCGTCCGTGCTCGTCTTGCGCACGGCCGGAACGATCGACAACACCGGCGGCACGATCGTCAACAACGGTAGCGACCTCACCCTGCACGGCAGCCGGGTGGTCAACACCGGCGGCAGCGTGCAACTGGCCGGCAACGGCCTGCTCGACGTCGGCGCCGACCAGGACGTGGACAATCGCCAGGGCACGCTCGCCAGCAACGGTACGACGCGAGTGGTCGCCACGACGGCGCTCGCCAACGACGGCGGCCTGATCAACGCGCACGGCAACACGACGGTCTCGGCGTCGTCGTTGAGCAACACGGCGAATGGCGCGATCTCGGGGGCCACGCTGGGCGTGACCGTCGCCAACGGCCTGAACAACACGGGCGGCCTGCTCCAGGCGACCGGCGGCAACCTCGGCGTTACCGCGGCCAACCTCTCCAACGGCGGCGGTACCATCCAGTCGGCGGCGGGCGCGACCACGCTCGGCGTCGGTGGCACACTCGACAACGGCAACGGCACCATCGCCGCCGGTGGCGGCACGACGCTGACCACCGCACGGCTGATCAATGCCGGCGCCATCTCGGGCGCGCAGCTCAACGTGCAGGCCACCGACACGGTGGCCAACACCGGCCGCCTGCAAAGCCTCGGCGCGCTCGACCTGCGCGCCACCAACGGCCTCAACAACAACGGCGGCCGCATCGAAGCCAACGGCGCCACGACGCTGGCCTCGGCGTCGATCTCCAACATCGGCGGCCGCATCGCCAACGCGAGCGCGGCGCTCACCCAGGTGACCTCCGGCGGCGGCATCGACAACCGCAGCGGCACGCTGGGCGGGCAGGGCGACGTGAGCCTGTCGGGCACGGCGATCTCCAACGCGCAGGGCGGCACGCTGGTGGCCGCGAACAACCTCACCCTGGGCACCGGCCAGCTCGACAACGGCGGCGGCACGGTCTACGCGGGCAACACGTTCAACTTCGTCAACGCCGGCGCGTCGGCATCCAACGTCAACGGCAAGATCACCGCCGGCCGCCAGCTCAACCTCACCCTGTTCGGTTTCGACAACAGCGGCGGCACCGTGCAGGCCGGCATCGACGGCGTGGGCGGCGTCGGCAACGTGATGCTGGACATCCGCAACCTCGTCGGCCAGGGCACCATCGTCGCCAACAACACGCTGGGCATGCACCTGGTGGGTGACTACGTGCAGGCAGCCGGCTCCAGCATCAAGGCCACCGGCGGCTTCAGCCTCGCGGTGGACGGCCAGTTCACCAACAACGGCAGCATCCAGGCGGTGAACGGCCTGACCATCAGCGCCGCGGGCATCACCAACAACGCGGGCGCGCTGCTCAATTCGGCCAATACGCAACTGGTGACCGGCGGCACCGTCACGAACGCGGGCAGCATCCAGGGCAATACGGTCGGCATCACCGCGGGCGTGGTGAACAACACCGGCAGCATCATGGGCGGAAACGTCACGCTGCAGGCCGGCACGGTGATCAACGGCGCCGATTTCGGTCAGTCCATCGGCAACCCGGATTACCAGAGCGGCACCATCGCCGCGACGAACAGCGTCGACATCTACACCAGTCACCTGGTCAATCGCGATGCGCAGATCTTCAGCCTCGGCAACATCAACGTCGCTGGCGCGGGCCGCAATGGACAGGGACTGTTCGACACGCGCGCGGGCCTGATCGACAACATCTCCGGCTCGATCCAGGCACAGGGCAGCATCCTGCTGGCGGCGAACCAGATCAATAACGTGCGCCGTGTGCTGAGCACGACCAGCCGCACGTTGAGTGCCGAGGAATCGGCGGCATCGCAACCGTTGCCGATCACCGACTACAAGCACGCGATCAACAAGGTGCAGGAGTACGAAACCTGGACCGAATACCACACACTCGACGAGACGGTGGTGAACGCCGCCAGCGCGCAGTCGCAGATCGTCGCGGGCGGCAACATCTCGTTGTACGGCTCGGTGAAGAACAACACCTCGACCATCGCGGCCAACGGCTTCCTCGCCGTGAACCAACAGGGCGCGGGCGGCGGCACCGGCATGGTGGCCGGAAACGAAAACGTGTCCAACGAGTCGCTGGCCGCCGGGCGCACCATCCAGAAGGTGGCGGTTACGCACCACATGGGCTGTGGCACGGACCTGAGTCTTTGCGATAACGCCGGAGGCGAACAGGAGAATTACTCGTATCGGCCGGATACCAACCCGTCCGACCTGATGCACGACAACTACACCGCGCTGGGCGCGGTGATGTCCGGCGCCGCCGGCGTGGCCATCGGTGGACTCAACGTGTCCAATGGCGGCGTCACGCCGGACGGCCGTTCGGTCGGCAATACGCGGCTCGACCCGAACGCGCAGGCGATCGGCCTGTCGTCGGTGAACAAGGGCAACGCGCAGGGGGCGACCGGACTACCCCAGGGCGCTCAGGTCGATCCGGCCACCGGGCACGCGCCGCAGGTGCTCGGCGGCGCGGGCCAGCCGCTGGCCGGGGTCACGCTGCCGACGGGCGGCATCTATAGCGTGCGTGGCGGCCAGGGGAGCGACGGCTCGGCCGTCGATGGACCCGCCGCGGGCGGGCAAATCGTCGCCGCTTCGGCCGGGGAGCGCAGCACCGTCGGTGGCGTGGACGCGGGCACGCTGTCCGCCGGCGCCACGGGGGCGTCGGCCCGCAACGTCGGCCTGCTGGGCAACGCTTATCTCACGGCGTTGCTCGGCCATGCGCCGAGCGGTAACTACCTCATCGAGACCAACGCGCGCTTCGCCGATTACAGCCAGTTCATCAGCAGCGACTACCTGCTCGACAAGCTGGGCGTCGATCCGGCCCGCACGATGATGCGCCTGGGCGATGGTTTCTACGAACAGCAACTGGTGGTCAACCAGGTCACCCAGCTCACCGGCCGCGCCTACCTGTCCGACTACGGCAGCGGCCTGGACGAGTACCAGGCGCTGATGAACAACGGCGCGCACGCGGCCCAGGCGATGAACCTGAGCGTGGGCGTGGCGCTCACCGCCGACCAGGTGAGCGCGCTCACCCAGGACATCGTCTGGATGGTGCAGCAGAACGTCGACGGACACGACGTGCTGGTGCCGGTGGTGTACCTCGCCAGCGGCAACCTCGGCCTCACGGCGCAGGGCGCGGTGATCGCAGGCAAGGACGTGAGCATCGACGCGTCGGGCACGCTGAGCAACGACGGGACGATCCGCGGCCAGAACAGCACCCTGCTCACCGCGAAGGACCTGCTCAACAGCGGCCGCATCTCCAGCGACGGCCTGACCGCGATCAGCGCCACCGGCAACATCACCAACCTCAACGGACGCATCGACGGTGCGGGCGTCAGCCTGGTCGCCGGTGGCGACATCCGCTCGGAGAACGTCGGGGGCCTCATCGGCAGCGGCCTCGCCCCGGCGAGCATCACCGCCACGCAGGGCTTGCAGATCAACGCGGGCCACGACCTCTCGCTCGACCACACGACGGTGAACTCCGGTGGCGATGCATTGCTCACCGCCGGCCATGATCTGACCCTCGCGGGCAAGGGCGTCACGACGGGCGGAAGCCTTGCCCTGGCGGCGGGTCACGACGTGACCCTGGCATCCAGCACCGTCACCACGCAGCCCAGCCGCTGGACTACCGGCACGCGTGCCGAAGGTGTGACCCTCGATGCGGGCAAGGATCTGTCCGTCGTCGCAGGCAACGACCTGAACCTGTCGGTGTCGACGCTGAAGGCGGGCGGCGATGCCGCCTTGCAGGCGGGCCACGACCTCACCCTGGGTGCGCAACAGACCGGCACGCGCTGGACGACGCAGACGCAGGGCAGTTCCGTGACCGCGGGCGGCTCGTTGTCGATGCAGGCCGGCCACGACCTGAGCGCGCAGGCGGCGACGGTGAAGGCCGGCGGCGACATGGCGTTGCTGGCCGGTCACGACCTGTCGCTGACCGCGAGTACGGACGGCACGTCCACCAAGGTCACCCACCAGGTCACCGGCCTCGAGGCGGGTGGCAACCTCGCCGTGGCGGCGGGCAACAACGCGCTGCTCGAAGGCACGACGATCAAGGCGGGCGGTACGGCCGCCTTGCAGGCCGGCAACGACCTGACCCTGACCACCGTCACCGACAGCTCGACGACCACGGCGAGCTGGAAGGAAGGCAAGAAGCACATCACCCAGACCACCACCGACGAGACGGTGCGCGGGGTGGTGGTGGACGCGGGCAAGGGCGTGCAGCTCGCGGCCGGGCACGATGCGACGTTGAACGCTACAACGGTGTCGACGGCGGGCGATATTACGGTAGCGGCCGGTCACGACCTCATCCTCGGCACCGCCGATGAGTCGCATGAAGTCGTCACCGATACCAAGAAAAAGAAGAGCGGCCTGCTCAGCAGCAAGACCACCACCACGCACGACGACGTCTCGCAGACCATCGCGGTCGGCACGATGCTGGACGGCGATAACGTGAAGCTTGTCGCGGGTAACGACCTTACCGCCACGGCGGCGCAGGTCAAGGCGACCGGTGATATCGCGGTGTCCGCCGGTCACGACGTCAACCTGCTCGCCGGGGACGACGTCTATGACGAAACCCACGATAGGACCACGAAGCGTTCAGGCATGACACGTGGGCTGATGCCGACCGACTACAACTACCAGACCCAGTCTCGCGCCAATGCCGACCGCAGCGAGGATCACGTCGCCACGGGTACCGTGCTCAGCGGCGATTCGGTGACCGTGCGCGCTGGACACAACGTGACGACCGAAGCCGCGCAGATCGCCGGCACCCACGACGTGACGCTCGCCGCGGGCAACGACCTGAACATCGGTACGGCCGTCAGCACCCACGCGGAGGGTCACAAGCAGAGCGTCTCGACCTCGGGCTTCATCCAGAACGGTCTGAGCGTCACGATCGGCAACCAGAAGCAGAAGGGGGCGCTCGACGTCACCCAGGTCGACGCCACGGGAAGCCTCATCGGCAGCACCGATGGTAAGGTCACGATGTCCGCCGGGCAGGACGTGCATATCACCGGCTCGGACATCATCAGCCATACCGGCACGACAATCGTCGGTCAGAACGTGACCATCGACCCTGGCTTGGGAACGGTCGATACTCGGCAGACGCAGTCCATACACAGCGGCGGCATCAATGTCGGCCTGACCGGTGGCATGGCGACCGCCGCGCAAACGGCCTATGCCTCGGCTCATCGAGCAAGCCAGGTGGATGACGATCGACTCAAGGTGCTCTACGCGGCGCAGGCCGGCTATGGCGTCTACGACGCCGTGTCGGACAAGGACGGAAGCCCCCAGAGTAGCGACAACGGGATGAGTGTGCGGGTGGGTCTGGGCGCGAGCACCGCCAGCAGCCATTCCACGACCCACGACGACACGACGGGCGCAAGCACGATTCGCAGCGACGGGAACGTGACCATCGCCGCGACGAACGGCAACCTGAACGTCATCGGCAGTCAGATTGACGGCAAGAACGTCTCCCTGGGCGCCACCGGCGATCTCAATCTCCTGAGCCAAGCGGAATCCCACACGCAGAAGAGCGGAAGCGCGAACGCGAGCGGGGAAATCGGACTCAGCGTCGGCAGCCAGACGGGCATTTACGTCACGGCGAGCGTCGGCAAGGGCATCGCTCACGGCAACGGCACCACCCATGCCAACACTTCGGTCAATGCCTCGGACACGCTGAGTCTGGTGTCGGGTAACGACACCAATATCCTCGGCGCACAGGCGAAGGGCGAAACCGTCGTGGCATCGATCGGCGGCGATCTCAACATCGCCAGCCAGCAAGCCACGAACGACTACGCCAGCCAGTACTGGCAGGTGGGCGGTACCTACGTCTACGGCTACGGAAGCCAGATCAACATTGCCGTCGGTAAAACGACCAGCAACTACAAGAGCGTGGATGAGGTCAGCGGCATCGGCGCCGGCAGCGGTGGCTACAACGTCTTCGTCGGCGGAAACACCGATCTGAAGGGCGGCGTGATCGCCAGCTCGGCCGATGCGGCGAAGAATGCGTTCAGCACGGGCACGCTGACCTTCAGCGACATCCAGAACAAGGCGGACTACCAGTCGTTCAGCGGCGGCATCTCGGTCGGGAGCGGCGCTGGCTTCTCGGGAAGCATGAGCGTCCCGCAGTCGAAGGACTCCAGCAGCACGACGAAGGCCGGTATTGCTGCGGGTACGATCGACGTCCGCAACCAGCCTGGCATCGACCTCACGGGCCTGGATAGGAATCCGGATATCGACGCAGGCGGCCTCAAGCCGATCTTCGATGAGAAGAAGGTCGCGGAGCGTCAGGAACTTAGCCAAGTGGCGGGGCAGGTAGGCTTCCGGGCGGCTGGCGACGTTGGCGAATACTTCGGCCTGAAAGAGGGCAGCCCCGAGAAGATCGCGCTGCATGGCGCCGTGGCGGCGGCGATGGCAAGCATGGGCGGTGGCAATGTCGGGGCGGCGGTGGCCGGGTCGACGGCCAACCAGTTAGCGATTAATGCCCTTGCTCAATCGTTGCAGGACTCCGGCTACGTGCCGGGAACGGCGGAGTTCGCTTCGTTGATGAAGCTCGGCAGCGCCGCGATCGGGCTTGCCGCGGGCGGAACGACGGGCGGTGTCGTCGCCGAGGCGGCCACGCAGAATAACTGGCTGTTGCACAGTGAAGTGGAACAGGCCGATAGGGAGCGCGCTGCTTGTGGGGCGGACCAAGCGTGCAAAGACGCCGTCACCGCGCGCATGGAAAAGCTCAACATGGAACGGGACTACGAACGCGAGCAGTTTGGGAACAACTACTTCCTGGATATCGTCAAGCAATACGGAGTGTTGACGGAAGAAGATAAGGCCGATGCTGCAAAGGCCTATTACGCGCAGTACGGAATTAAACCTGGGGATTCCATCGTCCCGGAGTATGGGCCCGCGAACGAGCTTAGCTACCAGTGGCGACAGTTCGTCGACGGCTTCAATGACTCGTCGAAGGCGGTAGGCGCGAAGCTGGATCACTATCAGGAGCATCCTGTCGAAATCCCCGGGGCGATAGCTGGAGCGATCTATGACGGCGTGACGCATACCGCGACGAACGTGTCGGAGTACGTTACAAGTGATGTGCCCGCGTGGACGTTGACGCAGCAAATGCATGACCAGTACGGCGTGCCAAGCAGCTACAACTTGGGAGTGGGCGCCTACAACACCGCATTGACGACCGCGTTGGTGGCCCCGGCGCTGGCGAGCGGGGGAGTCGCGGCCACTCCCGCCTGGATCTCGGAATGGTCACCCATTGCTTCCGTTGGCGGAGCGACGAGTGGTGTCGGTTACCCTGCCGTTCTGGGAAGTGGACTCCCCGCGGTTACCGGCTGGCTGGGGAATTCGGCACCCGCGCTTTACGGCGGTCAGGTCGTCACGGCATCGGGAGGCATCCTCGGCCTGACGACGATGACGGGCGTCGACCCGTCGAAATCGGGCAATCTCAGTGCCACCAAGTTCAATACGTCGAGCACGTCACTCATCGACCTCACGGTTGATGAAAAGATCATCTCCCAGTACGTTCAGTTCAATGGCGACAAGACTGGTGTCACTACGGAGAACCTGATCAACATCATTGCTGATCGCCAAGGACTAAATGTGTTGGATGGCGGCAAGTACGGCAGCAACAATGGCTTCGATCATGTACTCCAAGCGCCTGATGGAACGGTGACGATCATCCTGGATTCGAAGCAGATACGAGGTGGCTCCGCGAGCCTTTCGACAGACGCAGGAGTACAACAGCTCTCGGATCGGTGGATCGACAATGTGATGGCAAACTTGGATCCATCGTCTGACGCATATAAGGCAATTTCCAAAGCGCAAAAGACGGGGACGCTAGTAAAAGGTGTTGCAGGCGTGGATCGGAACACGGGTCGGCCGGTTCTTCTCAAGATAAACTAAAGGAACGCTGATGACTGCTGCAGATGATCGCATTCGGCATGTTAAAGCTCACGCCGCGAGCGAATTCAACAAGGAGATGAACGAAGAGTGTATCCAGGGCTTGCTGACCGGAACCGGGAGTCGTGGCGGGTGCCTCGCCGGCCTGGAGCGTTACGCCAACGTTATGGCAATTTACTCCTGGTTTGTAGAGGACGATATCGACGAAACCAGAAATTGGTTTTTCACGATGGCAAGGTTACAGTTGGCTAGAATCGTGGGCGTGCCCGTTTCGGAACAACGCCATTTATTCTCTTTTTTTTCCGGGTCGAATGTTGTGTTCTCGAACTCTCCATCCACCATGTTGGAAGTCGGAAAGGTTCTAGGATCGCTATATAGTCATCCTGACAACGTTCCGTTGATTCGGGTTCTTTCTGAGCAGGCGGCTTTCATTCTTGAGGGGAATATCGAAAAGGCTAGAGATGCGCTGAATCGTTCGATTGACCGTGCATCGCTTGACGATAGCAAGTATGCTGCGGATCTTTCTGTATTCATCAATCTTCATCATGGCGATGATGAAGCATTGCATAGCAGCATTATAAAGCTATGTGACCTTGGTGACGAACGCTTGGAGTTGGAAAGTGGCTTTACAAAGTCGCTCATGAACACGCCGGCAACGGTTTATGCGAAGCTCTGCCTGATGGCAGGCAGACACATAGACGTTCGGCATTCCATGATTCCTGCCGCGTGGCTGATGAATGACCCAGAAGTAAAGCCCGTTTTCAACTTTCCGCAACTAAACGGGGTTGTCTTTACCAA